>JANOHN010000259.1:0-8727 GCA_031406505.1 Acidimicrobiia bacterium
GCCGGGACGACGTGTGCAGGGTCGCAATACACCTTCTCGAAGTTGCCCCGGCGGAACACGCCGACGCGGCCGCGGAAGTAGAGATGCTCCAGCGATCGCTTCGTGTCGCTCCATCCCCACCACGGGCCCTTTGTTGCGTCGTTGCTCTCGAGATCACCCGCGCTCAACGGCCCGTCGGTCAGCACGGTGCCGTGGAGTGCATCGATGAGCTCCTGCTGGTCGTTCGACCATCGGCGCATCTCGCCCCATGTGTGGTCGCCCGACATGCGCCAGCGGAAGAGCGGATGGAGCTCGGCGAGCACGAGGGATGCGTCGTGCCCCCAATACTCGTACGCCTCGTGGTCCTGGTACACGAAGCGATCGAGGAGCGAGCGGTCGTACGGACCGAGCCGGGAGAACAGTGGGAGGTAGTGGCTCCGGACCAGCACGTTCACCGAGTCCATCTGCACCACGCCGAGGCGCTCGAACACCTTCCGGATGTGGCGACGAGTGATTCGGGCCGTCGGCCTCGGCTCGGCGAAGCCTTGCGCCTTGAGCACGATCCGCCGCGCCTCGTCGGCGGACAGCGTTGGAGTGCGAGCCATACCCCATACTGTCGGTTCGCACCGTCGGCAGCCCTTCGAAGGAGCACCAGTGCCAGGACAACCACCCCCGTTGGATGACGAGCGTGAGCAGCTCCTCGCGTACCTCGTGCAGCAACGCGACGGCATTCGCAACGCGGCCTACGGCCTCACCGACGAGCAAGCGAGGCTGGCGCCGACGGCGGGATCGCTGAGCATCGGCGGCCTGGTGAAGCATTGCGCCGCGGTCGAGGACAGCTGGCTCGGCATGGTCATGCAGCGTCCGCCCGCGGATTCGGATGACGCGCACAAAGGATACGAAGCGGGCTTCACGCTCACTCCCGACGAGACGATCGAAAGTGTGCTCGCCGACTACACCGCGGCGTCGGCGGAGACCGACCGGGTGATTCGAACAACCGATCTCGACCAGGCGGTCCCGGTGCCCAAGGGTGTTCCGTGGTTCCCCGACGACATCGACGCGTGGAGCGTGCGGTGGGTGCTCCTGCACCTGATCGAGGAGACGGCACGCCACGCCGGGCACGCCGACATCGTGCGCGAGTCGATCGACGGGGCGACCATGTACGAGCTGATGGCCGGGGCCGAAGGGTGGCCGGCGACGGATTGGCTCACGCCGTGGAAGCCGCCCGAGTGATCACGTTGCGGGCGAGTCGCTGACTACCGCGGGGCGCGGGGCATGCCGAGGCCGATCATCGCGATCAGGTCGCGCTGGATCTCGTTGGTGCCGCCGCCGAACGTGAAGATCGTCTGCGCACGGAAGTTGCGCTCCAGCCGCGCCGAGAGCACGGCGCCCGGTGACCCCTCCTCGAGGTACGACGCCTGACCAACGATCTCCATGAGCAACCGGTACGCCTCGAGCGCGAACTCGGTGCCGAACACCTTCGTGGCCGATGCGTCGGCCGGGTTGAGCCCCTTGTTCGCGGCCCACGCCACCTTCCAGTTGAGGAGCTTGAGGAACTCACCCCGAGCCACGACGCGAGCGAGCGTGAGCCGCACCCAGTCCTGATCGATCACGCGGCGGCCGTCGGCAAGCTTCGTGTCCTGCGCCCACTGCCGGACCTCGTGGATGCTGCGCAACGTTCCCGAAGCCGGGCAGATAGCGACCCGCTCGTGGTTGAGCTGATTGGTGATGAGTCTCCAGCCTTGGTTCTCCTCGCCCACGAGGTTGGAGACCGGCACGCGAACCCCCTCGTAGAACGTTGCGCTGGTGAACTCGCCCGCCATCGTGGGCAGCGGGACCCAATGGAACCCGGGCGCATCCGTGGGCACCAGGATCACCGAGAGGCCTTTGTGCTTCGGCGCGTCGGGATCGGTGCGCACCGCCAACCACACGTAGTTGGCGTGCTCGATAGCGCTCGTGAAGAGCTTCTGGCCGTGGATGACGTACTCGTCGCCATCGCGCACCGCACGGGTTTGGAGCGACGCGAGGTCGGTGCCGGCGTTCGGCTCGGTGTACCCGATCGCAAAATGCAGCTCCCCGGCGAGGATGCGGGGCAACAGGTGGCGCTTCTGCTGGTCGGTCCCAAGGGTCATGAGCGTGGGTCCGACGCTGTTGAGGGTGAGCAGCGGCAGCGGCACACCGGCCCAATGCGATTCCTCGACGAAGATCATCTGGTCGATCGGACCGCGCGCCTGGCCGCCGTACTCCGTGGGCCAGCCGATCCCGAGCCAACCGTCCGCGCCCATGCGACGGATCGCGCGGGTGTACGACGACTCGTCGGTGACCTCCGCTTCGATGTCCGCGGCGACCGACGTGAAGTACGCGCGCAGCTCCGACTGGAGCGCTCGTTGCTCGGAGGTGAAGGCCAGCTGCACGGGCGATGTCTAGCCCACGCTCGCGACGACGGTCAGTTGCGCTCCGTAGCGAGCTGGAGCTCGAAGTACGCGTCCATCACCTCATCCGCGGGCGCCACTCCGAGCGTGGCCACCGCGGGCTTGCCCGGCCAGCGGAACCAGCCGGTCTCGAGAATCGACTGGCAGAACGCGATGTCACCGCGCACGCCGACCGCGATTCCCTCATTGATGTAGATGTTCGCCATCTCTTCAACGGTGATCTCTGGTTTCCAGTCCGCCATGTTGATGATGCCGCTTCTCACGTAGTCGGCGATCTGCTGTGCGCTGAGCTCGCTCGGTCCCATGATCGTGAGCGTGCTGACGTCGAGGGGAGCGAGCCCGGAGAACGTTCGCATGGCGCCGCAGATGTCGGTGACGATCCGCTGCGCGTACGTTGTGCCCGGAACTGCCCACTTGCCGTTGAGGTCGAGCCACAACGGCGCTTGGCCGTGGTACCGGAAGGTCGTGAAGTTCGCCTCCGTGTAGCCGGTGCGCGGTTCGAACGGGTTCCCGAGGTTGTACGGCGTGGACGTTGCGTCCGCGTAGTTGCGCAGGTGCTGGAGGTGCGCACGCACGCCTTGCGTGGGCGTGTCCTTGCACATGAACACCGAGCTGCCGTTGTAGGCGCCGATCCCCGCGTAGTTGTGGTCGGCCGGCACCACGAAGCCGCGCCAGTACGGGCACGTGACGATCGGCGCGGTCGTCGCGTCACCGCCGGATCCGGCACCAGTCGTTGCGGCCGGCGTCGGCACCGGCACACAGGCGCCGAGCGCGGCCGCGGCAACCACAACGGCCGCGAGCAGAGCCGTGCGGCGGCGCACAAGGTCTCGGAGCGGCAACGTCATAGGAGGTTCGGGAGGAGGCTATCGGCCCGGCTCCGCCAGTGATCAGCGCCTTGACTATGAGGTCCCGACTGAGAGCACGACCTCGCTCCACGTTGGGTCGCAGTACACGGGACGAGCGCGGAAGCCGCCCCACTCACTGCCGCGGATGAACGCGCCCTCGGCGTCAAAGAGCTCGGTCTCGACCCGCGCCGTCGCCCAGCCGTGGCGCGGCCATTCCTGCGCGGCGAACCCCACGACGTTGGCGTGCGACAAGGGAACGGCCAGCACCGCAATATGCACGCGTTCGTCCGACGTCGGAGTGTCCTGCACGGGGTAGGTGCCCTCCGGCAGCGGCAGACCATCCGGGAGCCAGTCGAGCGGGGGAGCGGGCTCCGGCAGGGGTAGGCAGCTGACGTCGCCGGCGCCGGGGGTGGGCGACGGGCTCAATGGCGTCGTCGTTCTGAGCCCGGGCGCCGCCTGCGAGGTCGTGTCGGCGCGGTCCCCGCAGCCGGCGAGGAGACCGGTACCGACGAACACCAACGCGGTCACCACGCGCATCAGAACAGTCGCCATCTTCGAACCAGACGGTACTGGACGTAGAGGATCAGGCCCGTCGTCACCAGCATGGTCAGGGCCACCGCCGAGGCGTACCCCAGCCGGAAGTGCCGGAACGCGTGGTCGTAGAGGTACGTCGGCAGGTAGGTGGTCGCGCGGCGCGGCCCGCCGTCGGTGATGATCAGGGCAGGAACGAAGTTGAGCTGCAGCGCGAGCAGCACGTCGCGCAGCGCGAGCAGCGCGAGCACGGGGGCCATCAACGGGAGCGTCACGCGTGCGAGCACGTAGGCGGGCCTCGCGCCTTCGACGTCCGCGGCCTCGTAGAGCCGGGCGGGGATCATCCGCCTCCACGCGAGGGCGATGAGGAACCCTTCCCCGACTTGCAAGCCGCCCATGACCGCGATCGACACGCGAGCGCCCCACGGGTCGGTGAGCCACTCCGGCGTCGGTAGTCCGGTCTCGGCAGCAAAGGCGGCGAACGGACCGTAGAACGGGTTGAGCAGCCACGCCCACAACAACGCGTAGGCGATGTCGGGGATGATCGTCGGCAGGTAGACGGCGACGCGACCAGCCGCGTTCCATGTGCCCTGCCGATACAACAGCAGCGCGAGCGTCAAGGCCGCGGCGACCCGCAGCGGTACGGAGATGACTACATACACGCCGCTGTTGCCCAACGCCTCCCAGAAGAAGTGATCGCTGAACAGCCTGCTGAAGTTGTCGAGTCCGGTGAACCGCACGTCGTTGAGCCCCGTGTAGTCGGTGAACGCGAGGACCACCGCCCACACCGCGGGTATCGCCACCAACACGGTCAACCCGAACAGATACGGCCACGAGAGCTCGGGTCGTACGCGCCGGAGGACCGACATCAGGCGTCCGCGGGGAAGTAGCGCACGGCGTCGCCGTCGACCTCTACCCCGACCTCGTCGCCGACCGAGAACGCGCTGCCGAGGCCGGTCCGTACGACGAGGTCGTCATCGCCCACACGGACGTGGGCCACGACGTCGCTGCCGAGGTGCTCGATCAGCTCCACTCGGCCGTCGGCTCGGCCCGCGGCCGGCGCAACCAGTCGGAGATGCTCCGGACGGATCCCCACGACCCCGGCACAGCCATCCTTGCTCCGCAGGCCGAGGGTCTCGGGCGCGACGAGATTGATCGCGGGCCGGCCCAACAGGCGGGCCACGAACGGTGTGGCCGGCCGGTCGTACACGACTGCCGGTTTGTCGACCTGGATGATGCGCCCCGCGTGCAGGACGGCGATCCGGTCGCCGAGCGCCATGGCTTCATGATCGTCGTGGGTGACTACCACCATCGACCGTTCCAGGCGCCGCTGCACGGATCGGATCTCCGTGCGGGCTTGGTCGCGGAGCTGGGCATCGAGGCTCGCCAGGGGCTCGTCCAAGAGGAACAACGACGGCTCGCGCACGATGGCCCGTGCCAGCCCCACTCGCTGGCGCTCTCCGCCCGACAGCTCGTCGGGACGCCGCCGCAACAATCCGTCGATGCCGAGGACGACGGCCGCGCGCTCCGCGGCCGCCACCGCGTCCGCGCGCGGGACGCGCCGCGCCCGCAATCCGAACGTGATGTTCGCCAGCACGTCGAGGTGGGGATAGAGGGCGCCATCCTGGAAGACCATGGCCACGTCGCGCTCGCCGGCGGGCACCCGAGAGATGTCGCGCCCGTCTATCGAGATCGCTCCCGAATCCACCGGCTCGAGCCCCGCGATGGCGCGGAGCAGCGTGGTCTTCCCCGAACCGGACGGGCCGATGATGACCAGCAGCTCACCCGGCTCGATGTCGAGATCGACACCGTCCAGCGCGTGGACGTCAGCGCTGCCTCGTCGGCCTCGGAACGTCCGCCGCAGACCTCGGATCTCGGTCGTCACCGTTCAGCGGCCGCTTCCTCGAACAGCTCGCGAGTCTCCGCCGCGATGGCGGCGATGGCATCGTCGATGGTGTAGCCGGGCTCATAGAACGCCCGGGTCAGGATCTCGTCGACCCGCTCTTCGATCTCCGGCCAGGTCGGGATGACCGGGGTCCGGCGCATGATCTTGATGCCGTCGAGGAAGACCTGGTCGCCGTCAGGCGGCGACGTGGGGTCGAGGAACGACGGGCTGTTCGCCACCGATCGCAACGACGGCACGGTGCGGCCACCCAGCGAGAGGATGCCCTGCCCGGCTCGGCCGGCGGCGAAGGCCGCGAACTTCGCGGCCGCGTCGGGGTGGTCGCCGTCGCGGGCCAGGCAGAACCCGTCTGAGTGCAGGAGCGTGGCGTGTTCGCTCCCGACCGGGAGCGGCGCGACATCCCAGTCGAGACCGGTGACCTCGCGGAACGCCGGCACGTCCTTGCGTGAGGACAGGAACATCCCGAGCTTTCCGGCGGTGAAGCGGGTCTCGAGGTCCTGGGCCGCCAGGTCGACCTCGCTCGGGACCACCCCGTCGTCACGGACCAAGCCGACGAGGAACTCGAGCGCTTCGCGCGCCTCCGGAGTGTCCAACGTGAAGCGCGTGGGGCGCTCGGTGTCGTCGACGACCTCGCCGCCCGCGCCCCAGACGAACGGTGCCAGCCGGGGGAGGGAGGCCTCGACGCCGAGTCCGTGCAGGCCGCCGCCGGTGAGGGCGATGGCGGTCTGACGGAACTCCTCCCACGTCCAGCCGGGCGCGGGCGGCTCGAGGCCGGCCCGTTCGAAGAGCACGCGGTTCCAGTAGACGACGAGCGAGGAGACGTTCTGGGGGAGGCACTGGAGCTTGCCGTCGAAGGTGAACGCCCTGAGGGGTTGGCGGAAGTACTCGTCGAGGTCGACACCCTGCTCGTCGAGGCGCGGCCCGATGGGCGCGATGGCGCCGCGGGTGACGAACTGGGAGTACTCGCGGTAGTTCAGGAGGAACACGTCGGGCGGTGCCCCGCCGGCAAAGGAAGTGATCAGGCTCTGGATGAGATCGCCCTTGCTGCCGTAGACCGTGGGCTCGACGTCGATCTTGGGACGGCCCTTCTCGAACGCCTCGATCAGGAGGTCGTAGACGGCAGCGTCCTCGGGCTCTCCGGCGAATTGGAACCGAAGGACCGTGGTGCCACCGCCGGCGCGGGTCGTGGCCGTGGCGCGGTCGGTGCCGATCGTCATGCTGCCGGCGAGCATCACCGCCAGCACGACCGACGCGATCGACTGCTTCTTCACGTTCGGGTGCCTCCCGAGATCGTGCGGGTGAGGAACGCGCGTTGGGCGAGCAGGAACACAACCGTGGCCGGTACGGTCACGATCACCGCACCGGCGAGCAGCACTGGGAAGTTAGTCGGCTCGAAGGCTTGGAGCCGAGACAGTGCGAGTGGCAACGTGATTCGGTCCGGCGACGAGAGGTACAAGATCGGGTCGACGAGATTCGACCAGTGGAACGTGAACGCCAGCATGGCCACCGCGAAGGCTGCGGGGCGCCCCATGGGTACGGCGACTTGCCACCAGGTCCGCAACGGAGACGCACCTTCAACGCGCGCGGCGTCGAACAACGTCGTCGGGATGCGCCAGTAGGTCAGCGCGAAGAGCAGGACGTAGAACGGGCTCGTGCCGTACAACGCCGGCGCCATGACGGCGGCGAGCGTGTCGGTCAGGCCGAGCCAGCGGAACACGCTGAAGCGGGGAACCCAGAGCGCACTGGCCGGGATGAGCAATGCCACCACGCTGACCGCGATCAGGAACCGAAGCTTGGTTCCGCGCGCCGTCGCGATCACGAACCCCGCGCCCGATGCCACCAGCACCGTGACGGGGACGGCCACCGCAACGATCAGCACCGAGTTGCGCACCGCCGTGGACCATTCCGGAAGGACCTGGCCGACCAGCTCGAAGTTGCCCCAGTGCAGCGGATCCGGCAGCCATTCCCATCCGTTCGGAGGCGGGAGGCCCGGCAGCCGCAACGACCCGACCAACATGAACAGCGGCAACGCCAAGAAGGCGCTGCAGATCGCGGCGGTGACGACCGCCCGAGCGACCCGGCGCAGCGAAGGAGAAGAGGTGCGCTTCACTCAGGTCAGGTGATGGGCTCTCCATCGGCGCCCATCACGTGCCACACGCCGCCGATCCCTTGGCCGTTGGTGTCGCCCGCCGTGCTGTCGCCGCTGTAGGTGTACAGCAGGTGACCGTTGTACGCGACCTGCCCACCTGCGCCCACCTCGACGAGCGACGCGTCGGCGCCCGATCCAGCCTTGGCCTTCTTGGCCTTGAGCAGCGGCCACGTGGACGAGCAGCCACCGCCGCATGCGGTCTCGTCGATGCCGGAGTCGAGATCGAACGAGTAGAGCGTGCGACCCTTCGCGTTGACGAGGATCGAACCGAGGCTCGAGTCGGCGGCCTTGACCGTCGGCTTCTTCTTCTTGACGACGACCGCGGCATGGCGGCGCGCCGATGTGCCCGCAAAGGCCGTCGCTGCGGTCGTGAGACCCAAGCCGGCGACGAGCATCGAGACGAGTACCACACGGCGGAGCGTTGTTCCCTGCATCAGATCCCCTTGGAGAGTCGAGTCCTCATAGACACTACGACCGCCGGCCTCGAATGGATTGGCGCGGTCTAGTTGAAGGAGGGCGGCGCCACGCGCTCGAGCGGTTCGGGCTCGGACATCTCCCGTATCCGCTCCCGGCCGAGCTCGACCGCGGCGCGCACCTTCGACATGGGTGCCGTGCGGTCAAGCAGGCGGCGGAGCTGCTCGTAGCGCTCCCGCCCCGCCTTCGCGCCGAGGTAGTACCCGGCGGCGAATCCAACTACCAGCCCTGTGCGCATCTTCATGGAGTGTGTGTAGCACGAAGCGCCGTTGTCACACCCAGTCCGTACGTTCGCCCCATGGGATATCGAGGCAAGGTCAGGGAACAAGAAGAAGCCCGTCGCCTCCGGGCCCAGAACCTCACGATCATCCAGATCGCCACCCAGCTCGGCGTCTCGAAGTCGTCCGTCTCCCT
>JANOHN010000278.1:0-3620 GCA_031406505.1 Acidimicrobiia bacterium
GGTGGGGTCCACGTGCGTCACTGGGGACGCGCCCGCCGCGACATCGAGGCACGCCAAGCCCGAGCAGCCGAACAGGTCGGCATCGAGCTTCGTCGTCTCGATGGCTTCAAGATCCATGAGGCCCGACCACGACACGACCACCGCGACGCGGCTGCCCTTGTCGAGGGCACCGCTCCCGGCCACTCCGAGCATCGCGGCGAGCTGGCCACCCGCCGAGCCACCGAGCACCCCGATGCGGTCGGGGTCGATCCCGAGGTCGCGCACCTGTCGTTCAGCGCGGAGCCACATGACGGCGGCCCGCACGTCGTCGAGCGGTGCGGGCCACGGGTGCTCCATTGCGAATCGGTACTCGATCGACACCGCCACGAATCCCGCGGCCGCGAGCTCGCGGCCTTGGACGGCGAGCTCCGCCTTGTCGCCGCCCTGCCACGCGCCACCGTGCACGAGCACGACCGCGGCCCGAGCGCTGCCGTTCCCGAGGGGGAGGTACACGTCGAGCAGCAGCTTCTCGTCGCCGATCGTGCGCCACGCAACATCGGTCTGGACCGCGAGGCGGCCGGTCGCGGCGAGGTTCGCACGTTGGAGCTTGGGGGATGCTCCAGCCGGGGTCGCCGCCAACGCGATGGCGCCGATGAGCACCACCATGATCGCGACCCTCGCCCTGGACATGTGTGGAGTATCGGCAGATCGACATGGCAGTCCTGCCAACGCAGGACCAACACTCCGCGAACCCCACCTGACGCCAACCTGACACCGGACACCGATCGGGCACCGGGCGAACCTCGCTCGCCTTACTTCTTCTTGGCCTTCGTGGTCGTGACCGGGATGGTCGTCACCGGTGTGGGCGGCGGGATCTTCAGCTGTTGACCCACGAAGATGTTGTTCGCATTGCCGATGTTGTTGGCAATCGCGATCTGATCGATCGTCACGTTGTACTTCGAAGCGATGATCGCCAGGCTCTCGTTCGCCTGCACCGTATGGAGGATGTTGAAGAGCGTCGTGGTCGTGAGCACGGTCGCGATTGTGCTGCTCACAGTGTCGGTGGCAACCTCGTCTCCGCCGCCGGCAGTGCAGCGACCGAGCAGGAACGCGAAGAGCACCACCATCACGCCGCCCAGCAGCAGCGGAGGGTTGGGCATCCCGCCCGGGAACCCGATGCGCCGGCGCTCACGCCACGGGTCGTGCACCGCCGAGCGCACACGCATCCCCGACGGTCGCGCCCAGCCGTCGTCGTACCCCGGCTGCGGACGCCGCGTTCCCCGACCGGGCCGACCCATGGGCGGGCCCTGGGGCTGCGGACGACCCCACTCCGGTGGGTCGTCCGACCACCCGCCTCCTCCCATCGGTCCGCTCGACATCACTTGATTGTGGGGGGCGCCGAGCCTCCCCACAAGTGGACGAGGCGCCGCTACCGTCACGCTCGATGACCCGGATCGACTCGTTCACGCCCCGCTCGACGATCGCGCGCCGAGCGGTGCTCACGTTCGTGGGGCTGGCCGGGGCGTGCGTGGGGCTCGTGCTGCTGTTCCTGAGCATGCGCGCCGTCATGGACGTGGGCGGCGTGTGCGCGAGCGGGAACACGCCGTATCAGCCCCGCGTGCAGTGCCCGTCCGGTGTGCCCGGCCTGATGATCGGCGGGATCTTCGGCGGCCTCATCGCACTCGGCATGTACGCGGTGAGCACGTTCGGTATCAACCTGACGCTGCTCGCGTGGCCAGCGCTGTTCATCTCGCTCGGATTCAACTTCGCGGACTACGGCATCAACCCGCCGGAGGGGTTCGGCGACGGGGCCTCGTGGGGTTGGATCGTCTGCGCCGTCGTCTTCCTCCTCATGGGCGGCGTTCCGCTCGCGATCGGGATCGGCGCAGTGCTGCGTGGCCGCGAGTCGCGAGTGCGGTCGATCGACCAACAGGCCTTGCGCACCCGGTTGCGCCTCGGTGCCGCGGGCGCGCCGCCGCTCGACGCCGAAGCCCAGCAGCGCAAGCAACGCACCCTCGCGATCGGTCTGCATGTCGCGGGGATCGCCGCCGGGATCTGGGCTGGGATCGAGCTCTTCGAGTGGGCCACCGGATCGAGCGTGTCGATCGGGTTCCGCTAGCTAGGCGAGGCGCGTCTTCGGCAGCGACTCGATGCCGCCGCGGCGGAGCTCTTCGACCGCGGGGACCGGGTCGGGGTCGGCGAACACACCGTCGTCGGTGTAGTCGGTGGGGCGACCGGTGGGGTCGGTGACCCACCACGATGCTTCGAGCGCGATGCCATTCGGGTCGTGGAAGTAGATGGATCGCATGATCCCGTGGTCGACCACCGACGTGACCTCGGAACCCGCCGCGAGCAACCGCTTGCGCAGCAGCTCGAGCGCGTACTCGTCGGGCACGTTGAAGGAGAGATGGTCGAGCTGGATCGCTCGGTCGCTCGGTCCGCCCGCGGGCTTCGCGAATGTCTCCATGCCTTCGATCTCGAAGAAGGCGACCGTGTTGCCGTCGTGCATCTCGAAGAAGTAGTGGCGCATCGGCCCGGCCATGAGCGTGGCCGCGAGCCGCATCCCGAGCACTCCGGCATAGAACCGCACGGTGGCGTCCATGTCGGGGGTCACGAGCGCGAGGTGGTTGATGCCGCGCCAGTCGGGTGCATCGGGGAGATCGGTGGATCGAGTGCCGCTCGCCATGCGATCGAGCGTACCCATCCAGAGAAGGGGCGGCGCACGCACCGACCGTCATGCGCGAGGCTGCCGGGCATGACTCGATGGAACGTGCGGCAGGGAATCGTGCTCACGACGGCAGTGGTGCTCGCCGTCATGACCGGGACGGCGATGGGCGCAGGGGCGGCCGGCCGATCCGACACGGGGAAGGTACCGGCGCCCGACGGCCTGCCGAAGTTCTACGCCGTGCCGGGATCGATCCCGTCCGAGCCGGGCAAGATCATCAAGGCCCAGCGGGTGAAGGCGCCCACCATCGACGGCACCGTGTTCCGCGTGATGTACACGTCCACCGACCTCGAGGATCAGGCGATCCCCGTCACGGGCACCATCATCGTGCCGAGCGGACCGGCGCCGAAAGGCGGCTACCCGGTGCTCACGGCCGCGCATGGCACGGCCGGGATGGCCGACGAGTGTGCGCCGTCGATCGACCCGATCTCCAATCCCGACGAGACCAACATGCTGCTCGTACAGGGCTGGGTCATCACCGCAACCGACTACCAAGGTCTCGGCACCCCCGGGCTCCACCCCTACATCGCGGGTGAGAACGCGGGGCGCAACACGATCGACATCGCACGAGCGGCGGGCACCTTCAAGGCCGCGCACGCGAACAGTGACTATGTGATCTGGGGTCACTCCCAGGGCGGCCACAGCGCGCTCTTCGCCTGGAAGATCGCGGCCGACTACGCACCCAAGCTCGCGTTGCACGGCGTGGTGGCCGGTGCCCCGCCGTCGCAGCTCGCGTCGCTGTACGGGTTCCTCAAGGACAGCCCGGATCGTCAGTACCTCTTCATGGCCGCTGGTGGCCTGAACGTGGCGTACGGCGACGAAGCCGCGCCCCTCGACCAGGTCCTCACACCCAAGGGCATCGAGCTCCTCCCCGAGCTCGAGAACGGATGCCTCGATTACGTCAAAGACGTCGCGC
>JANOHN010000296.1:0-1763 GCA_031406505.1 Acidimicrobiia bacterium
AGCGACTCCGCCGCTCGGGCCGGGTCCACGCCGAGATGCGCGGCCGCGGTCACCGCGAGGGCCGCATTGGCGAGGTTCCAACGCCCGGGCACGGAGAGCTCGAGCGAGATGCGCTGGCCGTCGATGAGCAGCGCGTCGCCATCGAGCCGGGTGTCGGTCGCGGGCTGCGCGAAGCCGCACCCCGGGCAGTCGAAGCGATCGGTCGACCATGCGAGCAGCGCGCCGCACTCCGGGCAGGTCGCGGCATCCGAGCGCCAACCGAGACCGAGTGCGACCCACGTGACCTTGCCGGGCGTGGCCGCCCACACCACGTGAGGGTCGGACGCGTTGGCGATCACGGCGACATCCGGATGCGACTCCATCGTCTTGCGCCACGACTCGCTCACCGCGTGCACCTCGCCGTAGCGGTCGAGCTGGTCGCGTGACAGGTTGCCGAGCACTAGCAGCTCGGCGCCGAGCGGATCCAAGACCCGCGGCAGCACGCGCTCGTCGACCTCGAGCACCGCGTCGCCCGGACCGCGAGCGCCCGCGAGCGTGGGCGCGATGCCCGACGCGAGGTTGGCGCCCGTGGAGTTGGTGGTCACGATGCGATCGTCGGTTGCCAGCGCGGTCGCCAGGAAACGCGTGGTGGTGGTCTTACCGTTCGTGGCCGAGACGAGCGTGACGCGCTGGCCGTCGGCGAGTTCCTCCAACGCGTTCGGTGCGAGCTTGTTGATGACGCGACCGCTGATCGTCGCCCCTTGACCTCGCGTCAGCAGTCGGGAGAGCCCGCCGGCGATTCGTCCGGCGGCGACTCCGAGTCGCGTGCGTGTCGAGGCGGTCATGGCCGGCGTTCGAACCAGTACACATCGACGCGGTAGGGGAAGTCGAGCTCATCGGTGTCGACCGTGTCGATGATCGCGCGCACTTGGTCGAGCACCACCCGTTGCTCCTCTGGCGACTTCACGGCGATGTGGCTCGACGTCGCCATGCGCGCGACGAGCTCCTCGCGGACGTCGCCCGGGGGAGCGGGATGCGTCTGGCGGAACGTGGTGCGGTGTACCTCGCCGAAGTGGGGCGAGTCGCGTATGGCCTCGTGGAGCCAGCGATCATCGAGATGGTTCTTCAGCCATTGCTCGGATGCGTCCTGTGCCATCACGACACGCAGCTCGCGCACCCACGCGAACGAGTCGTCCCATCCGTTCCAGATCACTCCGACGTGGCCGCCAGGAGTCAGCACCCGGTGGAGCTCTGGAAGCGCTCGGTCGAGGTCGAACCAGTGGAACGCTTGTGCGGCCGTAACCGCCGCGAGCGTGCCGTCGGCGAAGGGCAGCACCTCGACGACTGCGTTCACTGCAGGTACGTCGGGCACCTCGCGGTGCAGGATCGCGAGCATCTCCGGGAGCGGTTCTGCCGCGACGACGTTGACGCCGCTGGCCACCAGCATGCGGGTGAACTTTCCGGTTCCCGCGCCCACGTCGCACACCGGCGCGCCCGCAGCGATGCCGCACTGGTCAATGAGGCACCCAACGGCGTCCGCGGGATACGACGGCCGGTAGCGCTCGTACTCCTCGGCGGAGGCGCTGAATCCCCGTGCGGCGATGTCGGGCACTCCACTCGTCACGAGTGGATGTTGCCAGACCGGGTTACTGGTGGAGGCCGCACTCCAGCTTGCCGGTGCCGGCCCAGCGCCCCGAGCGGGGGTCTTCGCCCTCGGCTACGGGAAGCGTGCAGGGCCAACAGCCGATCGATCCGTAGCCGCGGTCGTGCAGTGGGTGGCGGAG
>JANOHN010000154.1:0-7185 GCA_031406505.1 Acidimicrobiia bacterium
GGCCCCGTCGGCGAATCGCTTTGGTCGGGTGAGCCCCACGACTGCGGCAGATGTCCATGCCGACCTCGACGGTGACGTAGACGTCGTGCTCGACGACGGCCCGTGCGCGTTTGGAGTTGAGTCGACCATCGTCGACTGCACAGGCGACGCTCCGGTCATCCTGCGGGTCGGTGCATATCCGCGAGAAGCGCTCGAAGCGTTGCTCGCCCATCCGATCGCGTTGGCCGTCGACGGGCAGCGCGTGGCACCCGGCACGTTGACCGCGCACTACGCGCCCGACGTACGTGTGGTCCTCGTGGACCAGACCGACGTGAGCGCAGAGACGACGTCGCGGCTGGCGACAGGTGCGCGCGTCGGACTGCTCGCACTCCATCCTCCCGCCGGGCTGTCGCGCGATGTTGTGCTCCTCGACCCGCCGGTCAGCGTCGAGGACTACGCACATGTGCTCTATGCGCGACTCCGTGACGCGGATCGCCGCGGCCTCGACGTGCTGTTCGCGGTCGCGCCACCCGAAGGTGGGTTGGGCGCGGCCGTCGGTGACCGGCTGCGACGCGCTGCGAGTGGGAGCAGCTCGTGAGCGGACCGATCGGCGTGTTTGACTCCGGCCTTGGCGGGCTCACCGTGTTGCGTTCGATGATCGACCTGATCCCGCACGAGTCGGTGGTGTACTTCGGTGACACCGCTCGATTTCCGTACGGCCCAAAGCCGCGCGACGAGGTTGTGAAGTACGCCCTCGAGATCGGCGAGCTGCTCGTCGACCGCGGCGCTCGCGTCGTCGTGGTCGCGTGCAACAGCGCTGCGGCAGCCGCGCTCGAAGTGTTGGAGCAAGAGCTCACGGTCCCGGTGATCGGAGTCATCGACCCAGGCATGCGGGCGGCCGCGCGGACAACCCGCAGCGGCAAGGTGGGCGTGATCGGCACGGTGGGCACGGTCGCCTCGGGGGCATACCAGCGCGCCGCCGAGGAATTGGATGCCGGGCTCGAGCTCACCTGCGCGGCATGTCCCGGCTTCGTCGAGTTCGTCGAAGCGGGCGACGTCGACTCGGAGCAGGTCCACATCCTCGCCGAACGGCTGCTCGCCCCGCTCCGGGCTGTGTCCGTAGACACACTCGTGCTCGGTTGCACCCATTACCCCCTCTTGGCCCGTACGATCGGCGACGTCATGGGGCCCGAGGTGATGCTGGTGTCGAGCGCGGACGAGACTGCCCTCGCAGTGCGTGCGCTGCTCGGCGCGGCACCAGCCAGCTCGGGGAGCGCCGCGGGCGCCCACACCTTCGTCACGAGCGGTGATGTCGAGACGTTCAAGCACCTCGGAGCGCGGTTCTTGGGTCCTGAGGTCGAGCACGTGGAGCAGTGGTCATGGTGAGCGCGTCATGGAGCTGACCGTGCTCGGGTGTTCCGGTTCGTACGGCGGTCCGCGCGGTGCCGCGTGCAGCGGCTATCTCGTCCGCGAAGGAGACACCGCGATCTGGCTCGACTGCGGGAACGGCACGTTCGGTCACCTGCAACAGCACATCTCGGCCGAGGAGCTCACTGCGGTAGTGATCACGCACGAGCATCCCGACCATTGCGTCGATGTGTACGGCCTCCACGTGCTCATGAAGTGGGGCCTCGAACGAGAGGGCTTCCCTGTCTACGCACCCGAAGGGCTCGACGAACATCTCGGCACGCTGGTTGGCAATGATTGGGGTGGGGCGTTCGCGTGGCACGGGATCGACGACGGCGCGCACGTGCAGCTCGGGGACATCAGCATGCGGTTCTCGCGCACGGATCACCCACCACCCACATTCGCCGTCGAGGTCGAAGGCAATCGCAAGCGCCTCGTGTACACATCCGACACCGGACCGGGTTGGTCGGTCAGCGCGTTCGCGCCAGGTGCCGACCTCGTGCTGTCAGAAGCGACGTGGGCGGACGACTACAAACCCGCGCCGATTCATCTCACCGCACGCGAGGCCGGCGAAGCCGCACGCGAGGCCGGCGCTCGTCGCCTCATGCTCACCCATCTCTGGCCCCGCAACGACCCCCGGCGGACGGTCGAAGAGGGATCCAACGCGTTTGGTGAGGCAGTCACCCTCGCGGCACCCCACCTCGTGACGCGGGTCTGAGCGTGAGTCGCCGCGACGGGCGCGAGCCCGACGACCTCCGACCGGTCGCGTTCACCCGCGACTACACCGACATGGCGGCGGGGTCGGTACTCGTCGAGTTCGGGCGCACGAGAGTGCTGTGCACCGCGTCGGTCGAGGAGCGAGTGCCGCCGTGGCTGCGCGGCAAGGGCCGAGGGTGGGTCACGGCGGAGTACTCGATGCTCCCGGGGTCGAGCCCTGAGCGCATCGAGCGCGAGGCCCAGAAGGGACGGCCGTCGGGTCGCACCCAGGAGATCCAGCGTCTCATCGGACGATCGCTCCGGGCCGTCACCACCCTCGAGACGATGGGTGAGGTGCAGGTCATCGTCGACTGCGACGTGCTCCAGGCTGACGGCGGCACGCGCACCGCCTCGATCTGCGGCGGGTACCTCGCCCTGCACGACGCGTGCTCCCGTCTCGTCGCCGCGAAGAAGATGAGCGCCCACCCTCTCAACGATCAATGTGCTGCCGTCTCGGTCGGCATCGTGGGCGGCCTACCTGTTCTGGATCTCGACTATTCGGAAGATGCCAATGCCGAGGTCGACATGAACGTCGTGATGACCGGCGTTGGGCGGTTCGTAGAGGTGCAGGGCACGGCCGAGGGCATGCCCTTCACGCGCGGGGAGCTCGATGAGCTCGTTGCGCTTGCGCAAGGGGGGATCGAAGAGTTGTTCGCGTTGCAGCGCGAGCTCTTGGCCGTCCCTCCGCCTCCGCGCACGGTATGACACGAGCGCGACAATGTTGACGTTCGTTCTCGCAACGGCGAATCCGGACAAGGCGGCTGAGATCGAGGACGTGTTCACTGCCGCGGGAGCACCGGTCACGCTCCAGCCTCGTGATCCGTCGCTTCCCGAGGTGGAGGAGACCGGCTCGACGCTCGAGGAGAACGCGAGGCTGAAGGCGATCGATGTGTGCGAGCGAACCGGCTTGCCCGCGATCGCCGATGACACGGGGCTCGAGGTCGACGCGCTTGGCGGTGCGCCCGGTGTCCGTTCGGCACGCTTCGCGGGTGACGAGGCGTCCTACCAGGACAATGTGCAGCTGCTGCTCGAGCGCCTTCGTGACACCCCGCAATCTCGTCGTACCGCGCGCTTTGTGACCGTCGCGATCGCGCGCTGGCCCGACGGGCACGAGATCGCCGCGCTCGGCACGGTCGAGGGCGCGATCACCGTCCTGCCACGCGGTGATCATGGGTTCGGGTACGACCCCGTGTTCGCGCCCGACGAGGGCGGCGGGCGCACGTTTGCCGAGATGGATCCGGCCGAGAAGCACGCCTGCTCGCATCGCGGACGGGCGTTCCGTACGCTCGCCGAAGGGCTTCGTGTCCTCGCGGAGAGCAGCTGATGGCAGTCATCGACATCGCCGGCTTCGTTGCCGACCTCAAGGATCACGCGGTCGAGCACGGTTTCCACGTGCACGACGAGCGGCACTTTGTCGAGAGCTACTCGTTGCGTCAGACGTGGGAAGTCGACGCACATCCCGAGGAGGGCTGCGAAGGTCCTGTCGATCTCTATCTGTCGCTGGAGATCGATCCGCGCGTGCTGCTCGGGTTCGAGGACGCAGTGATCGCGCGTCCCGACGGCGAGGACCCGCCCGACGAGTATCGGTTCCCGTTGAACTTCACCTGGGGCTTGCCACCGCTGCCGCACGGGCCCGACCTGCTCGTCGTTGCGACCGAGCTCGCGGGGATCGGTGGACCCGACCTTCCCCTCGAGGTCTCGGCGATCGATTCGATCCCCGCGGCAACCGAGGCAACGGAGTGCTCACTTCGTGTCGTTGCCCATCAGAACGTCTCGCTGTTGCGGATCCGCGACGGTGATGCCGTGTCGTGCGATCTGCTCGACCGATGCTTGAGCGTCAGCCGCTTCCTTCTTGAAGCCGCGGAGGGCTGGCTGGCCTGACCGGAGGATCTCCCGGTCAATGCTCGCGAATGGAATCGTCGAACATCTCGGCGCGACCGCGACCCTCGTGCTTGGCACGGTACAAGGCAATGTCGGCTTCGCGAATCAGGTCGGCGATCCCGGAGTCGTTCTCCATTCGGTGGGCGATGCCGACGCTCGCGCCGACCCGAACCTCGTGGCCTTGGATCCAGAACGGCTGGGAGACGAGGGCAATGAGACGTTGCGAGAGCTGCACCACCTCTTCTTCGCTCCCAGGGTGTTCGCAGAGGACGACGAATTCGTCGCCTCCGAGGCGAGCCACCGTGTCGCCCATGCGGACCGCGTCGCGGAGGCGCAATGCGACTTGAGCGAGAAGTTGGTCACCAACGTCGTGCCCGAAGCTGTCGTTGACAAGCTTGAAGCCATCGAGATCGAGGAACAGGACTGCGAGGGCCTCATGGGAACGCGACGCTCGCGCGATCGCTCGCTCGCCCATCTCACGGAAGAGCACGCGGTTCGCCAAGCCGGTCAGCGCGTCGTGCGTCGCCTCGTGCTCGAGTCGACGCTGGGCGGTCTTCAGCTCCGAGATGTCATGGGCGATGGTCGAGACGAGCTCCAACTTGCCGTCCTCGTCGTGGTGAGCTTGCACCGTGCCCGCGACCGGCACGCTGACGCCGTCGCGACCGACGAGCTCGAGCTCACCCGACCACACGCCCTGGTCGCGCACGATCGGCATGATCTCGGTGCGCAGACGCTCGCGGGTTGAGGGCGACGACAGCTCACTCGTCTGCTGATGCTCCTGCTCTCCGAGGAGATGACGCGCAGCCCGGTTCGCGTACACGACCTGGCCGCTCGGGTCGGAGAGCACGACCACCTCGTTGCTTGCCTCGAGGATGGCTGTGAGCTGCGCGGCCTTCTGCTCGGCGACTCGGCGCTCGGTCACGTCGCGGGAGTTCGTGACCATGCCGCATACGCTCGGCTCGTCGAGCAGGTTGGTCGTCGTGCTCTCGAGCGTCCGCCAGGAGCCGTCGCGATGACGGACGCGATAGGTGATGAGCGGAGGGTCGGTACCCTCGGTGGCGGACTCGAGGATGGCCTTGCTGATCGAGGCGGCGTCCTCTGGGTGTATGACCGCCGCCGGGCTGGTGCCGATCAGCTCTTCAGGCTCATAGCCGAGGATCCACTGCACTGACGGGCTCAGGTATTGGACCAAGCCATCAGGTCCACTCACCGTCACGAGGTCGGTCGCGTACCGAGCGAGCGCGGCGTATCGCTCGAGCGTGAGCGCGAGCGCAGCCTTGGTTTCCACTTGTTCGGTGACATCCCACATGGTCCCGACAACGCCCTCGATCGTGGGCTCGTCGAAGAGGTTCACGATCAACGCATTGACGATGCGCCAGGATCCGTCGCGATGGCGCACGCGGTATTCGATCGGCTCCTCCTTCCCGCCGGCCCACTGTTCGGCGACGGTCTGCTCGACGCGTTCCACGTCGTCGGGATGCATCAGATCGCGGGCTTGTGTCCCGATGAGCTCTTGGGGGGCGTACCCGAGGACACGTTCCATCGACGGGCTCGTGTACGTCATGACGCCTTCGGTGTCGGCGATGTTCACCACGTCGGTGGCGTTCTGTACGACAGCGCGGAATCGTCGCTCGCTCGTGACGAGCGCTTCCTCGGCCTCGCGCCGTTGCGTGATGTCCGTGATGAGCGCAAGCGAGCCAGCATGCTCGCCGGTGGGACCCGTCAGCGGGGTCGCGCTCACCATCGTCCAGACCGGGTGGCCGTCGCGATGGACGAACATGAAGTCTTGGTTTCGATCCGTGAAGCCCAGGCGGCGACGCTCCGTGCGCTCGGCCAAGGCGATCTTGCCTGCTTCGTCGAGGAAGTCGACGGCCGGGCGTCCGATCATCTCGTCCGGCGTGTACCCGAGCATGCGGGCCATCGCCGGGTTCACGAAGGTAGTCACGGAGTCGACGTCGGCGGTCCAGATGCCCTCGGTCGCCAACTCGACGATCCGTTGATACTGCTGCTCGACCTCTTGGCGCGCGTCGAGTCGGTCGTGCACTGCTTCTCCTTGGCGCTTGCCCATCAGCTCGACTCAGGTCGCGGCTCGGACGTCGCCGAATCCCGCCCGGACCCGGTACAGGAGTTGTCGGCTCGTCCTGCGCTGCCCCTGAGGTGTTCCGCGGGTCACGCCGAGCTGGCTCCCAATATCTCCCTCTCTCCGAAGATCACGGCCCGACCTCGACCCTGCTCCTTGGCTTGGTAGAGGGCAATGTCGGCGTCTCGCAGCAGCGTGTCGATCGTGACCCGGTTGCCGGCACCGATCGCGATGCCAATGCTCACGCCCACGTCAGCCACCACGGGTCCGATCTGGGCCGGCTCGGAGAGCGAGGCGGTGATGCGCTGCGCCAGATCGAGCATCTCGCGCTGACCGGCCGGGTGCTCACAGCAGATCGCGAACTCGTCACCGCCGAACCGGGCCACCACGTCGCCTCGCCGCACCGAGTCACGGAGGCGCGCGGCCACCTCGATGAGGAGTTGGTCGCCCACCGGGTGCCCGAAGGTGTCGTTCACTTGCTTGAAGCGGTCGAGGTCGAGGAACAGCACGGCGACCGTGGTGCCCTCTCGGGTGGCGCGAGCGAGTGCTTGTTCGCCCAACTCTTGGAACAGCTGCCGGTTCGGGAGCGACGTGAGCACGTCGTGAGTGGCCTGGTGGCGCAGGAGCTGCTCAGCGTTCTTCAGGGCGCGGATGTCGTGCGCGATCGCCGAGATCAGCGCGACTTCGCCGTGCTCGTCGTAATGGAACTGGACAGTGCCAGAGACCGGGATCTCCTCGTGCGATGTCGTGAGGAGCATGAGCTCGCCCGTCCAGAGTCCTTGCGTCGACACCTGTGGAATCACCTTGGCGGCAACGTGGGCGACGGTCTCGGCAGTCAGGAACGTCTCCAGGTTGTCGCGCGGGCGGTCGCCCTCCTTGAGGCCCAGGAGGTTACGTGCTCGCTTGTTGAGGTACTCGATCGTGCCGTGCTGGTCAGTGAAGAACACGAGGTCGGTGCTCGACTCGAGCACGTCGCGGAGCTGGTGGATACGTTGCTCCGCCGCGCGCTGCTCCGAGATGTCGACGAGCTCACAGTTGAGGAGCTCGATGGTGCCGTCGTCGCCGCGCACGACCCAAACGGT
>JANOHN010000362.1:0-1638 GCA_031406505.1 Acidimicrobiia bacterium
CCGACGAGCAGAAGCGGCGCTTCCTCCCGAAGATCCAGTCGGTCGAGGAGCTGTGGTGCCAGGGCTACTCCGAGCCGAACGCGGGCTCCGACCTCGCGAACGTGGCCACGAAGGCCGTGCTCGACGGCGATCAATGGGTCGTCAACGGGCAGAAGGTGTGGACGACGCTCGCGCACCGCGCGCAGTGGTGCTTCTGCATCGTCCGCACCGACCCGGAGTCACACGGGCACCACGGACTGTCGTACCTCCTCATCCCGATGGACCAGCCGGGGGTGGAGGTTCGACCGCTGAAGCAGATGACGGGGACCGCCGAGTTCAACGAGGTCTTCTTCTCCGATGCCCGCACTGACAAGGCCAACGTGCTCGGCGAGGTGAACGACGGGTGGAAGGTCGCCATGGCCACGCTCGGGTTCGAGCGCGGCACCGCGTTCTTGTCGCAACAGCTCGGATTCCAACGTGAGCTCCAAGAGCTGATTGAGCTCGCGCAGAAGCGGGGTGCGACTGAGGATGCCGTCATCCGCCAGGAGCTCGCCGACTCCTACGTGGGCGTCCAGATCATGAAGTTCAACGGAATGCGGATGCTCACCGGTCTCGTGAAGACGGGCGTGCTCGGCCCGGAGTCGAGCATCGGCAAGCTCTACTGGAGCAACTGGCACCGCACGCTCGGGGAGCGGGCGATGCACGTGCTGGGCGCCGACGCCTCGCTCATCGAGCCAGGGCCGCCGACCCAGTACCTTCTCGACGAGCTCCACCGGATCTTCATGTTCAGTCGGTCGGAGACCATCTACGCAGGGTCGAGCGAGATCCAGCGCAACATCATCGGCGAGCGGGTGCTGGGCCTCCCGCGCGAACCTAAGTGACCATCGAGAGACAAGGGAGACCAGGGTGAACTTCGCGTTCTCGGAAGAGCAGGACCAGCTGCGGGATGCTGTGGGCAAGTTCATGGAGTCGAAGTCGCCCTCTTCCGAGGTGCGCCGGCTCATGGAGACGGTCGAGGGCTACGACCCCGCGGTCTGGAAGCAGATGGCCCAGGAGCTCGGGCTGCAGAGCCTCCACCTGCCCGAGGCGCACGGCGGCCAGGGCTTCACGTGCATCGAGCTCGGCATCGTGCTCGAGGAGATGGGCAAGTTGATCCTCTGCGCGCCGTTCTTCTCCACGGTGTGCCTTGCCGCGAACGCGATCATGAACGCGGGCACCGACGCCCAGCAGGGCGAGCTGCTCCCCGGGATCGCTTCCGGCGAAACGATCGCGGCACTCGCGTTCACCGAGCCCAACGGCAAGTGGGACGCGTCGGGCATCACGATGGAAGCCAAGGGCAATGGCGACGCGTGGACGCTCGAGGGCACGAAGATGTTCGTGCTCGACGGCCACACCGCGAACACGATCGTGGTGGTCGCGCGTGAGGCGGGTTCTTCCGGCGACGACGGGATCGGGTTCTTCGTGGTCGACGGCGACGCGAAGGGGCTCACCCGCACGCCGCTCGCCACCATGGTTCAGACGCGCAAGCAAGCACGCCTCGACTTCTCGGGTGTCGCGGCGAAGCCGCTCGGCGATGTCGGTTCGGGTTGGGCCGCGCTGTCGAAGACGCTCGACCAGGCTGCGGTGTGCCTGGCCAACGAGATGGTGGGTGGCGCGCAG
>JANOHN010000368.1:0-4146 GCA_031406505.1 Acidimicrobiia bacterium
AGTCGATCGTCTCGAAGTCGGTCACTCGATCTCCTGTATCCAAGTGGTGGGCATCGCGTGCACGTCGGATGAGCACCCCGCTCCGCAGACGCTGCGCGCTCGGAGGGAGTCGAACCCCCAACCTTCTGATCCGTAGTCAGATGCTCTATCCATTGAGCTACGAGCGCTGGTAGGGCGATTGTACGCCGACCGTGCGAGCGATCCGCCTTGGACCGTAACGTTTCGCCGTGAGGATCGCTGGGGTCGTCGACGCGGACGGGCACGTCAGCGAGCCGCCCGAGATGTGGAACGAGCACCTCGCCCCCGAGCACCGAGCGCACGCGCCACGGATTGTGCGCGACGAACACGGTCGGTTCCGCATCCTGCTCGCGGGCGAGCTCATGCCGCCCATCCCGACGCCGAAGGAGTGGGCCGGGAAATTCAACCCAGCCGGTGGGGCCGACCCCAAGGCGCGCCTCGTCGACATGGACACGGAGGGCATCGAGCGGTCGGTGCTGTTCACGACGACTGGGCTCTTCTTCGGCGGGATCGAAGACGACGAAGCGCAGATCGCGCTCTGTCGCGCGTACAACGACTGGCTCGGTGCGTTCTGTGCGATCGATCCGCAACGGCTGATCGGCGTGGCCGTCGTCCCGCAGAACGACCTCATCGAGGCCGTCGCGGAGACGCGTCGGGCCGTCGGCGAGTACGCGTTCCGCGGCGTGATGTTGCGGCCCAACTTGATCCGAGGCCGCAGCTTGCACCACCCCGCGTACGAGCCGCTGTGGCAAGCGATGGAGGAGCTCGACGTGACTGCCGCGGTGCACGAAGGCACCACGCAGAACGTGATCCAGTCGGGACGGGATCGGTTCGAGAGCTTCGCGTTCCGACACGCGGTGTCGCATCCGCACGAGCAGCAGCTCGGGTGCCTGAGCCTCATCGGCGGGGGCGTGCTCGAGCGTCATCCCGAGCTGCGGGTGGTGTTCCTCGAGTCGGGCTGCGGGTGGGTGCCGTACTGGCTGGAGCGCTTGGACGAGCACATGGAGAAGTGGTCGTTCGCCACCCGTCCGCTCCCGCACGCGCCGACGGAGTACTTCCAACGTCAGTGCTTCGTGTCGTGCGAGCCCGACGAGCGGACGCTCCCGGCGGTGATCTCCACGCTCGGCGATGACCAGGTCGTCTTCGCGTCCGACTACCCGCATCCCGACGCGATCTTCCCTGGCGCGGTGGCCGCGCTCACCGACCGCGGCGATCTCTCCCTCGAGACCAAGACGAAGATCCTGGCGACGAACCCGGCGCTCTGCTTCGGACTCACGTAGTGGTCTGACGCTCGACATTCGATAGACCGCAGCGGGTCGGTTGACGGCTGCGTACGCTGCCGCGGTGCCGCCGACTCCACCCGCCGTACGGCGCGCGGCGGTCACGCTCGGCGCCGCAGTCGGCGTGTTCGGGGTGTCGTTCGGAGTGGTGGCCACCGGGGCGGGCCTCTCGGTGCCGATGGCATGTGCGTTCTCGCTGTTCGTGTTCACCGGCGCGACGCAGTTCGCGGCCGTCGGTGTGCTGGCGTCGGGTGGCAGCCCGGTCGCAGCGATCGCGACCGGGTTGCTCCTCGGCGCGCGCCACATCGGATACGGGCTCGCGCTGCACCCCTTGCTCCCTCGATCGCGGCGTCGGCGACTCCTGGCCGCCCAGTTCCTGATCGACGAGTCGACGGCCATGGCCACGGCGCAAACAGACAAGCGCAACGCGGCCGGCGCGTTCTGGTGGGCCGGGCTCTCGGTCTTCGTGGCCTGGAACCTCGGGACGGCGGTCGGCGCGGTCTTCGGCGACGCGCTCGGAGACCCGGCCGATCTCGGGCTCGACGCGGTGTTCCCCGCCGCGTTCCTCGCGCTCCTCGCGCCGCACCTGCGGGATGCGGGCGGACGGGCCGCCGCCCTCAGCGGGGCGGCGCTCGCGCTCACGCTGGTTCCGTTCACGCCGGCCGGCGTGCCGATCGTCGCGGGCGCGATCGGCGCGCTCGTGGGGTTGCGCCTTGCTCCACCGGGTGCCGATCCTGCCGACTCGGACGCGCCGTGACCTGGGGCTGGCCCGCGCTCGCGGGTCTCGCGGCCGGCTCGTACGCGCTCAAGGTGCTCGGCCTCCTCGTGCTCGGGGATCGCACGCTGCACCCGACGGTCCTTCGGTTGCTCGCGCTCCTGCCCGCCGCCCTGATCGCGGCGCTCATCGTGGTGTCGACGTTCGCCAACGAGCGCGAGCTGGTGGTGGACGCGCGCGCCGCCGGTCTCGCGGCCGCGGGTGTCGCGGTCTGGCGTCGTGCGAGCTTCCTGGTCGTGGTGATCGCAGCGGCCGGCGCGGCGGCGGCGGTACGGGCGATCACCTAGGCCGCACAAGAGCGCGTCAGCCGACCACGACCTCGGCGACCGCACCGAGCGCGTCGGCCAGAACTACGCAGTCGTTGTCCTCTGCGTACCGACGACCCTGCAGGTTCAGCAGCTGGACCGGCTCATCGGTGAGTGGAAACGGTCCCCAGTGCCACGTGCCGCGGTGGAGTACGAACGCGTCTTGGGGATGCAGCAAGAACGCACGCGCCGCGTCGAGATGCTCGGGCGCCTGCAGGTCGAGGTTGGCCGGCGCAACCACGACGAGGGCGTCGCAGTTGAGTGGCATGAGCGCCTGCGTATGGTTGGCATGACGGAACATTCGGTCGCATACCGCGCCAAGTTCGGTGTGCTCGACCTCGTCGTACGCATGGCTGATCACGTTGAGATGCGGGTCGGCCCACTCGTAGGTGAGCGTGTGCTCTCCGTCGGCGGGGTCGGTGTCGGCAACAGGCAGCCAACCGAACGGTGCCCAGCCTTCGGGCGTGATCGGCTGCGTCTGCAGTCGGACCATCCGCAGCTCGCTCATGCGACCCAGGTTGGCAGATGGGCCCGCCCGTCTACATTGGTCACACCGCGAGAGGCCAGGAGCGAAAGAGATGGATGTTCGTTCGATCGAGGGCGTGGCGCCGGTCGTCGAGCACAACGGCACCGTGCCGGTGTGGTGGCTGGTGAACCCGCGCGAGATGAAGGACATCACCGACGGCGGCTATCTCGAGCTCGTGAGCGAGTTCGAGGTTGCGGGCGGCGGCCTCGTCGACCCGCACTCACACCCGACCCACGAGTTCTATTACGTCACGTCGGGCAAGGGCTTGATGACGATCGACGGCGAGGAGCGCGAGATCACCCAAGGCGATCTGGTGCACATCCCGCCAAACTTTGTGCACAGCCTCCGGCCGGTGAGCGACCACGCGCCGATCCACTGCTTCTGCTTCGCCGTCGGCATCAAGGACGCCGGCGACATCAACTACACCGAGCACTAGCAGCTCACAACTTGGCCCGAGTTCTCGTCACGCGTCGGTTGCCCGACGGCGGCATCGACCCACTGCGGGACGCCGGTCATGAGATCGTCGCCAACGACGACGATGTGCCGCTCACGCCCGAGCAGCTCCGCGTTGCCGTCCGTGACGTGGACGCGATCGTCTGCCTGCTGACCGATCGCATCGACGAAGGGGTCATCGCCGCCGGCGCGCCTCGACTCAAGGTGGTTGCCAATGTGGCGGTGGGCTACGACAACGTAGATGTCGCCGCCGCAACCACGGCCGGCGTTGCCGTGTGCAACACGCCGGGCGTGCTCAACGAGACCACCGCCGATCTCGCGTTCCTCCTCATCCTCACCGCGTCGCGTCTGGCATCGACGGCGGAGCACGATCTCCGCACGGGCGCGTGGCACGGCTGGGGCATCAACCAGTACCTCGGACACGACGTGCACGGAGCCACGCTCGGGGTCGTCGGGTACGGCCGGATCGGCCAGGAGGTGGCGCGCCGCGCCACTGGCTTCGGGATGGAGGTGCTGCACCACACGCGACACGACACGGGAGTCGCCGGGTGGACCAGCGACCTCGACACGCTGATCGCCGCGAGCGACGTGGTCACGCTGCATGTGCCATTGAAGGACGAAACGCGCCACCTCATCGACGCGCGCCGACTGGGGCTCATGAAGCCCACCGCCGTCCTGGTCAACACCGCGCGTGGGCCGGTCGTCGACGAGGAAGCGCTCGCGATCG
The DNA here is from genome assembly GCA_031406505.1 of Acidimicrobiia bacterium. GTDB lineage: Bacteria > Actinomycetota > Acidimicrobiia > IMCC26256 > PALSA-555 > SHVJ01. Next base: position 4,085 of record JANOHN010000368.1, read on the forward strand.
CGCTCGAAACCAGTCAGATCTTCGCGGCCGGCATCGACGTGTACGAGGACGAGCCCGAAGTT
>JANOHN010000049.1:0-18270 GCA_031406505.1 Acidimicrobiia bacterium
GGTGAGGCGCAGCGGGTCAAGCTCGCGTCCGAGCTCGGCAAACGGGCGACCGGCCGCACGATCTACATGCTCGACGAGCCGACGACGGGATTGCACTTCGAAGACGTGCGGAGGTTGCTCGGTGTGCTCCAGCGCCTCGTCGACTCAGGGAACACCGTGCTCGTGATCGAGCACAACCTCGACGTGATCAAGTCGGCCGACTGGATCGTCGACCTCGGCCCCGAAGGTGGCGACGGCGGCGGGAGAGTGGTCGCAGAAGGCCCCCCCGAGCACATCGCCAAGACCCCAGAGAGCCACACCGGCCGCTTCCTCGCCCCGCTGCTCGATCTTCACTGAGTCGCGCGTGACCGAGTGGGATGAGCATGCGGGGTGGTGGCAGGACAACTTCACCGACGGCGCGGATCCTGAGTACGAGGAGCAGATCCTCCCGCTGGTCGACGAGTACCTCGCGGGCGCGACGCGTGTGCTCGACGTGGGGTGCGGCGAGGGCCAGCTCTCGAGGCGGATCGTCGGGCACGGCGCATGGACGGTCGGCGTCGACCTGACGGCCGGCCAGCTTGTGACCGCGGCCGCGCGGGGCGGCGGGGTCCACTACGTGCGCAGCCCGGCCGAGGTCCTTCCGTTCGCAGCCCGCGCGTTCGACGCCGTCGTCGTCTGCCTCACGCTCGAGCACCTCGACCCGTTCGAGCCCGCCATCCACGAGGTCGGCCGGGTGCTCGCCGACGGCGGGTGCTTCGCCCTCTTCCTCAACCACCCACTCCTCCAGGCGCCCGGGAGCGGCTGGATCGACGACCACATCCTCGAGGAGCAGTACTGGCGGATCGGGCCCTATCTGCCCGACGACGTGGCCATGGAGGAGGTTGCTCCTGGCGTGAGGTTGCCCTTCATGCATCGCCCGCTGAGCCGATACATCAACGTGATGTCGGAGTGTGGGCTCCTCGTCGAGCGCATGGATGAGCCGCCGCCCCCGCCGGGTTTCCTCGCACAGGCGCCCGAGTATGCGGAGGCGGCGAGCATCCCTCGTCTGCTGGCGTTGCAGGCCCGCAAGCGCGAGTGAGCGTCGCGGCGCCGCCTGCGACCGCTCAGGTCACGGGTGCGCCGCCGACCACCGTTCGGCCAACCCGGCGGTCCACGCGGCGAGCGCTCGTCTCCGTGCTCGTGCTGCTCTGTGTGTACGGCGCGCTCACGCTCTTGAACGACCCGCGCGGCACGCTCGGCACTGACACCGGCGGCAAGCTCGCGACCCTGCGGGCGATGGACGCGCATCAGTCGCTCGATCCCGATCTCGGGTATTGGGCCGAGCGATACGACCCCGACGGGACACTGCACCCGCTCTTCTCGACCGAGCGGGTGGGTGACCGCTGGGTGAACGTGACCACACTCCCGATGCTCGACGTCGCGTACCCGCTCTACCAGCTCGGCGGCCTTCGGGCCGTGCTGCTGCTCCCGATGCTCGGTGCCGCGCTGACGGCGCTCGCAGCTCGAGCGCTTGCCCGTCGACTCGGAGGTGGCGACGGCTGGTGGGCGTTCTGGGCCATCGGGCTCGCGTCGCCGATCGCGATCTACGCGCTCGACTTCTGGGAGCACTCGCTCGGCGCCGGTCTCATCCTGTGGGCGGTCGTGTTGGTGCTCGATGCGTACGAAGAGCGTGCCGGTTGGCGCGCGCTGGTTGGAGCCGGCGCGCTCTTTGGCTGTGCAGCGACGATGCGGACCGAGGCGTTGGTGTACGGCGGTGTCATCACCGCAGTGGCCGCGTTCGCTCACGCGTGGACAAGTGAGAGCCAGAGGGCTCGTCGACTCGCCGCGTTCGGAGCGCCCGTAGCGTGTGGGCTCGGTGTGGTCCTCGCGGCGAACCAGGTGCTGGAACGGGTCACGCTCGGGGATGGGCTGCGTGCCGCGCGTGCCGGCGGTACCGCGGCGCAAGCGGCTGGAGACCTCGGTGTTCGCGTCCAAGAGGCTGTGACCACCACCATCGGGCTCAGTCGCTTCTCGCGCCCGCTCGACTGGATCCTCGGCGCGGTGATCGTCGTCGCCCTGGGGCTGGTTGCACGGGCCGTAACCCGGCGCGGTGACGCGGCTCGTCGGTTTGCGGCCGTCGCGCTCGCCGTCGCGGCCGCGGTGTACGCGATCCGCTTTGCCGACGGGATGGGCTTCGTCCCTGGCGTACTTACCGCGTCGCCGCTCGCGGTCGCCGGTCTCGCCCTCGGGTGGAGCGATGTGCGCAATGCGCGGGTGGCCGTCGCCGCGCTCGCGCCGCTTCCGCTCGTTTGGTTGTTCCAGTTCTCGGGCGGCGCCGGTCCGCAATGGGGTGGCCGTTATGTGCTCACGACCGGCCTGCTTCTCGCAGTCGTGGGCGTCGTAGCCGCCCGCCGCGCGGGCCGCACAGCCGCACTCGTCGTGGTGGCGCTCGGTCTCGCAGTCTCGGTATGCGGTGTGGCGTGGCTGTCGGTTCGCTCGCACGCCGTGGCCGATGCGATGGAGCAGCTCGTGGCGCGCAACGACGAATCGGTGCTCTCGCTCGAGGCGCACCTGCTGCGGGAGGGCGGAGCCTTCTACACCGAAGATCTGCGCTGGCTCACTGCCGTCGATGACCGTCAGCTCGACGAGGCCGTGGGGGTCCTGCGCCTGGCTGGTGTCCAGGAAGTGGCGGTGGTGACCAGGAGTGGCTCGCCCAGGCCCGCGGCGTTGGGTCCGTTCCGCCGAGGGGCTGCCGAGGGGCTCGAGCTCTTGCCGGGGGTCCGGTTCACCGTGACCACGTATCAGCGGGACTGACCCGAGAGGGCTCAGTTGTTGGGGTGGAATCGCCGATACCTCCTGGGTGCGCCGTCTCGCACCGCTCGTCCTCGCCGCCGGCACGGCGGTCTGTGTCCTTGGCCTGAGCCAGGCCCACGCGACCGCGCACGGGTACACCTTCGTGGGCTCGAGCCGCTTCGCGTGGTCACTCGTGTTCCTGAGCGCGCTGGTGCTCGCGGCCTATGGCGCGGGACTTCCGGACGGCCCCCGGACCCGTCGACCGGCCGGGTGGGCCGCGCTTGGCGCAACCACGTCGGCGATCGTCGTGGTGTCAGTCGCGCAGCTTCTCGGCGGGGCTGCGCTCCTCCCACGGGCCGTGTTGCTCGGCTCCGCCGCGATCCTGGTTCCCTGGTACGTGCTGTGCGCACGCCTCGCGCACGACGCGTTCGCCCGCGATGAAGAACGTGACCGGGTGCTCCTCGTCGTCGCCAACGAAGATGTGGAGGGATTGCGCGCCGAGCTCGAGCGTGCCCCGGAGCATCCCGCGCTGATCGTCGCGACGCTCACGCCCGAGCAAGCTCGCTCGGTTGCCGCCCCGGAGCGCTTGCTGCTCACGGTGGCCGAAAGCGAAGGTGCGAACGTGGTCGTGCTTGACCGCGAAGCCCAGAGCGACGACGAGATCGTCGCGCAGGCCGCGCTGCTGCACGAGCGTGGTGTGCGTATCCGTACGCTGTCGTTGTTCTACGAGCAGTGGTTGGGCAAGCTCCCGGTGAGCGAGCTCGAGCGCGTGTCGCTGCTGTTCGACATCGGCGAGGTCCACGCGCCAACGTACGTTCGGGTCAAGCACCTACTCGATCTCGTGCTCGCGATGGTCGGCTTTGCTGTGCTCGTTGCCGTGACACCCTTCGTGCTGCTCGGCAACGCGGTGGCGAATCGCGGCTCACTCTTCTTCCGTCAGCCGCGCGTCGGACGGGGTGGTCGCGAGTTCCAGATCCTCAAGTTCCGGACGATGACCACGAGTGGGACCGATCGCGATCCCACCATCGAGTCGGACCCTCGCGTCACGCGCTTCGGTCGCGTGTTGCGCACCACCCATATCGACGAGCTCCCACAGGTGGTGAACATCCTGCGCGGCGAGCTGTCCGTGGTTGGTCCGCGTCCGGAGCAGCCGCACCTTGCGGAACGGCTCGCGGGCAAGATCCCGTTCTACGGTGTGCGTCATCTCGTGCGCCCGGGCCTCACTGGTTGGGCGCAGGTGAAGTATCACTACGGGTCGGACGATCTCGACGCGCTCGAGAAGCTCCAATACGAGGTGTACTACCTGCGCAAGCAGGGCATCGCGCTCGACCTGCGCATCGTCGCCCGCACGGTGCGGTCGGTGGTGGCTCGCGAAGGTCGATGACCACGACCGCAGCACTCACCAGTCCAACCACCTTCGGTTCGCACCTTCGTGCGACCGCGCGCGCAATCGCCGGGCGTCAAGGCGGCGCGTTGTTGCTTGTGGCTTCGGTCATGACGCTCCCGGCGATCGTGAACGCGGGCGTCGTCACGGAGTTCACCTGGGCGTACGTCGGGATGCTCACCCTCACGTCATTCCTCGGCTTGGGTGTCGAGCGGCTGGCCATGGTGGCGGTGGTCGGCCGTGGGATGGAGTCGGCTGCCGCGGCCGTGCGTCCGCTCGTCGCCGTTCGGTTGGCCACGGCGCCCGTCGCCGCGCTTGCACTCTGGGGCTTGCTGGCGTTCGTGCACGTCCAACTCTCGTTCGTTGCCGCTGCGCTCACTGTGGTGTGGATCGTCGCGGCCCAGGTGCTGGTGGTCGCGGCCGCCGCTCTACGCGCCTTGGGGAACACACGTGCCGAGCCGATCGTCACGGCGTCGGCGCGCGCAGTACAGGCAATGCTCCTCGTGGGGTTGGGCGCGCTGGGTGCCAGCGCCGCTGCGCTCGTCGCTGCACTCGCTGCGGTCGAGCTCGTCGCCGCGACGGTGTTGACGCGTGGGCTCGGACCGGGGTGGCGAACGCGCATGCCGGGTGTCCACCGGTCCCGGCTCGGCGGATGGCGACGAGTGGTGTCGTTCGCCGGCATCGAGACGGTCAGCCTCTGCTACCTGCGAGCCGACCTGCTGCTGGTCGGCCATCTCGTCGGCGCGGCGGCAGGCGCCACGTACGGGCTTCTGTACCGAGTGGTGGACGGTGCCGGTGGCGCGGCCGGGACGGCGAGTCTCGGGTTGTTCGCGGCCGCCGCTGCGGATCGAGACGGTGGCGACCAGTCTGACGGTGTGCGGGCGCGCAGCCTCGCCATCATGCCGATTGTCGCCGCGGCGGTGGGGTTGGTCGCGGTAGTGCTTGCCGGTCCGATCGGGTCGGTGATCCCGAGGTTGAGTCACGAGGCGGGCACGCTTCGCTTGCTCATCGCGGCGACACCGCTCCTGGTCTGGAACGCCCTTGAGCTCCATGTGCGTGCGGCGCGCGGTCGCCATGCCGGTGTGCTGCGGATCGGGCTCGGCGCACTCGTCGTCAACGTTGGGCTTTGCATCTGGCTCGTGCGCGCGCACGGGCTGGTCGGCGCGGCGATCGCATTGCTCGCAACTGAGGTCCTGCAGACGATGCTCCTGGTGTCGGGCTCCACGCCGAGCGAGCGTCGCTGTGTCCGATCGACCGCGGTTGCTGCTGCGGCCGCCACGGCGACGCTGCTCGTTCTCGCCGGGGTGCTCTCATGACACCGCGCGTCGATGTCGTGGTCCTCTCGTGGAACGACGGTCCGCTGGTCGATATCGCGGTCGACTCTGCGCTCGCATCGGACGGTGTCGACGTGCAGGTGCTAGTTATCGACAACGGTTCGCAGCCCGCGCTGCACGCCGGTTCGCATGACGCGCGGGTTCGAACGATTCGCAACGACGACAACCGCGGAGTCGCGGGTGGGCGCAATCAGGGCGTGCGGGCGACCGATGCCCCGATCGTGTGCTTCCTCGACAGTGACGCTCGCCTCCATCCGTCGTGTCTCCGAACCTTGGTGGGCGGGCTCGAGGGTTCGGTTGCCGTAGCGGTCCCAGTCTTCACCGGACAGCAGCCCCAGGAGTCGGCCGGGCGAATCCCAACCTTGCTGCGCAAGCTGCTGCGGCTGTGCAATCTGCGTTCGGACTACGCCGGGGTTGCCCCGAGCAACGCCGCGGTCTGGGACGTGGACTTCGGGATCGGCGCCTGCCAGGTGTTCCGACGCAGCGCGTTCGACGCGGTCGGTGGCCTCGACGAGTCGTATCTGTTCGGACCGGAAGACGTGGACTTCTGCCTCCAGGTGCGGAAAGCAGGCTGGCGGATCGTGCAGATCCGCGCGGCGCGCTGTGACCATCCGGCCCGACGGCGGAACCGAGGTCTGTTCACCCGACGGGGGATCGCGCACGGTGCAGCAGTGGTGCGACATCTGTGGCGGCACCGCGGCACGGCGCGTGCGCTCCGAAGTGCGTCGGTATGACCGCGACGATTTCGACTCGGGCGGATGCGGCCGTGGATGTGGTCGTCGTGGCGTATCGCAGCGGTACGTCGATCAGTCGATGCCTGAGTGGAGCACGTGGCGTCGACGGCGTCGGCCGAGTGGTTGTGATCGACCACGGCGGTGATGACAGCTGGGCCTTCGCAGCGCGCGCCGGCGCAACGGTGATCACGAATCCGACCAACCCCGGGTTCGGCGCGGGTCAGAACCGCGGCCGCGCGCACGGTGCGGCCCGATATGTGCTGGTGCTGAACCCCGACGCGATCCCGGACGCGGACGGGATCGCTGCCGGGGTTCGGTATCTCGATGCACATCCCGACGTGGCGGTGGTGCAGGGCGTCATTCGCAGCTCGGTGACCGGCGAACCGGAACGCAGTCAAGGTCGGGAGCTCGGAATGCTCCATCTGTTCGGTCGCGCACTGGGCGCCCGAGCGTTGCAGCAGTTTGCGGCGGCTCGGTGGTTCGCGGCGCGGGTTGGGGCGCTGCGCGATCATGTCGAACGCATACCACCGGCTCCCGTGACGGTGGAAGCGTTGGCGGCGACGGCGTGGCTGGCTCGTCGCGACGCGCTGGCGCGGGTCGGTGGCTTCGACGAGCGGTACTTCCTCTACGGCGAGGATCTGGACCTGTGTCGTCGTCTTCGGCACGCGGGCTGGCAGCTCGTTGCGATCCCCGACGCATGGGCAGTGCATGAGCAAGGTGGATCCGCCGCGTCGCGCTTCGAGCGAGAGCTCACGTGGTGGGCCGGCACGCTGCAGTTCACCAGTCAGTGGTGGAGCCGTCCGCCTCGACTCGGCGCGTTCGCAGCCGCCACGCTGCGTGCTGTCGGCCTCACGATGCAACGACCGCGCGAAGCGCGCCGCATCTGGCGCGCCACGATCGGCGCCGCCAAGGTCGGGTTTTGGCGTCAGAAGGCGCGAAATAGTCGCGTCTATTGACGCCAAAAGACGCTCGGGTCAGTCGACCTTGCTCGGTTCGGTCGGTGCGCCCTTGATGTCGAGCATGCGCTGGAGCGCGACACGCGCCGATTCGGCCGTCTGCTCGTCGACGACGATCTGATTCACCACCTCGCCGTTCACGAGTGATTCGAGGCACCATGCGAGGTGCGGTCCGTCGATGCGGAACATGGTGGAGCAAGGACACACGAGTGGGTCGAGCGACACCACGGTCTTGTCGGGGTGCTCGGCCGCGAGTCGTTGGATCATGTGGATCTCGGTGCCGATCGCGATCACCGATCCCGCGGGCGCGGCGTCGACCCACTCCATGATCCGCTCCGTGGATCCGACGCGGTCGGCCAGCTCGGCGACCTCGTGTCGGCATTCGGGGTGCACGATCACTTCGCCGCCCGGGTGCTCAGCACGGAACGCGGCCACGTGTTCCGGTGCGAAACGCTGGTGCACGGTGCAGTGGCCCCTCCAGAGCAGGAACGTAGTGTCCTTCACGTCGCGATCGGTGAGTCCGCCGAGGTCGCGGTGTGGGTTCCACACGCGCATGTGCGATTCGTCGTAGCCCATCGTGTAGCCGGTGTTGCGTCCGAGGTGCTGGTCGGGGAAGAAGAGCACCTTGTCACCGCGCTCGAATGCCCACTCCAGGATGGCTTGCGCGTTCGACGATGTGCACACCGCGCCACCGTGATCGCCAACGAAGGCCTTGAGTGCGGCAGAAGAGTTCATGTAGGTGATGGGCACAATCCGGGCGATGTCGGTGACCGCGGCGATCTCTTCCCACGTCTCCTCGACCTGGTCGATGTCGGCCATATCGGCCATCGAGCAGCCGGCGTTCAGGTCGGGCAGCACGACGCGTTGGTGGTCGCCGGTGAGGATGTCGGCAGCTTCGGCCATGAAGTGGACGCCGCAGAACACGATGTCGGTGGCGTGGTCGTTCTCCGCGGCCCACTGGGCGAGCTTGAACGAGTCGCCGCGCAGGTCGGCCCACTTGATGACCTCGGGGCGCTGGTAGTGGTGCCCGAGGATCAACAAGCGATCGGCGAGCGTGGCCTTCGCGGCGCCGATCCACTCGTCGAGCTCGTCGGGCGTCGCGAGGGTGTAGCGGTCCGGGAGCGGAGCCTGGAGTCGCAGCATGTTGTCGAGCCCCTTCGTGGGGCGGCTCCGGTCTTGGCCGGCGGGGACAGCCTGGTCGCCACACCGCGGGGTTGTCGGCCCCGGAGCCGTTCTGTTGTCATGACCGGAGTGCCAGGCCCGGTATGGAATGAGCATAACTCCACGCTGCCAGGAGCTTGTTCCTCACCGCCGGCGTGCCGCCGCGGCACGCGATGCCTGGGACAATGGGCGCATGGTTCGGCGCCCGGAGTCATCGACGATCCCTGATACGCCGGGTTCGTACCAGTTCAAGGACGCCGACGGCCGCGTGCTCTATGTCGGCAAGGCCAGCAACCTTCGGAGCCGATTGGCGTCGTACTTCGCGCCGCCCGACACCCTCATGCCACGCACGCGCCAGATGGTCGCGGCGGCCGACTCGGTCGAGTGGATCGAGGTCCGCAACGAGGTCGAGGCGCTCTTCCTCGAATACAACCTCATCAAGACGCACCGGCCTCGGTTCAACATCCGCTACAAGGACGACAAGTCCTACCCGTACCTTGCGGTCACACTCGACGAGGAATGGCCGCGGGCGATGGTGCTCCGGGGCGCGAAGCGCAAGGGCATCCGGTACTTCGGTCCCTACGCCCACGCCTATGCCATCCGAGAGACGCTCGACCTCTTGCTGCGGACGTTCCCGATCCGCACCTGCACGAAGTCGAAGTTCGATCGCCACCATCGGCTCGGGCGTCCATGCCTCTACGCGCACATCGAGAAGTGCGCCGCGCCGTGCGTAGGTGCCATCGACCGCCCGGCGTACGACGAACTTGTCGCGGAGATGATCAGCTTCCTCGACGGCGACACCGCCCCCGTGCTCGACCGCCTCGACAAGGCCATGCACGAGGCCTCTGACGCCCTCGAGTTCGAGCGAGCCGCACGCGTCCGCGACCAGATCACCTCGGTCCGCAAGGCCATCGAGCGCCAGCAGATGGTGGCGCCCAAAGAAGAGGACTTCGACGCCATCGCGTTGGCCGAAGATCCGCTCGAAGCGGCGGTGCAGGTGTTCCTCGTGCGACGCGGCCGCGTCGTCGGGCGCCGCGGGCTTGTCGTTGACAAGGTCGAAGACCTCGACACCCCTGCGCTCGTGGGGCGTCTCCTCGAGCAGCTCTACGCGGACGCGCCGCCGGAAGACGTGCCGCGCGAGGTGCTCGTGCCGGTCCCACCCGACGACCAGGCCTTGTACGAGGCGTTCCTCACCGAAGCACGCGGCGCGCGTGTGACGGTCAGGGTCCCGCGTCGCGGTCCGAAGCGAGAGCTGCTCACGACGGTCACGCGCAACGCTGAAGAGGCGTTCGCCCAGCATCGCCTGCGCCGAGCGAGCGACCACAACGCCCGCGCCCGTGCCCTCACCGCATTGCAGGAGGCACTCGATCTCCCGGAAGCCCCGTTGCGCATCGAGTGCTTCGACATCTCGAACCTCCAGGGCACGGAGATCGTCGGGTCGATGGTCGTGATGGAAGACGGGTTGGCGAAGCGATCCGACTACCGGCACTTCAAGGTGAAGGTCCAGGAGGGCCAAGACGACTTCGCGGCGATGGAAGAGGTGCTGACGCGCCGGTTCCGCCGCTACCTCGAAGATCGAGAGGAAGGGGCGCGCCGCGGTCGGCGGTTCGCCTACCCACCGAACCTTCTCCTGGTGGACGGCGGACGCGGGCAGCTCAACGTGGCGACGCGCGTTCTCGAGGAGCTGGGTCTCGAGGATCTGCCGGTGGCCGCGCTCGCGAAGCGGTTCGAAGAGGTGTACCTGCCGGACGCGCCGGAGCCATTGCGCATCCCGCGCGACTCCGAAGCGCTGTTCTTGCTCCAAGCCGTGCGGGACGAGGCGCATCGCTTCGCGATCACGTACCACCGCAAGCTTCGGGCCAAGAAGGCGATTCGCTCGGTGCTCGACGATGTGCCGGGCCTCGGCCCCACACGCCGCAGTCGCTTGCTGCGGGAGTTCGGGTCGGTGAAGCGACTTCGCGAGGCAGACCGTGCAACGCTGGTCGCCTTGGCCTGGCTCCCCGATGCCGTGGCCACCGCGGTGTACGAGCACCTGCATTCGCAGGAGGGGCTGCAGTGATCCAGCACCCACTCGACGTGACGATCGTGACCGGCATGTCAGGCGCCGGTCGGTCGTCCGTGGCCGACAGCCTCGAAGATCTCGGCTTCTTCGTAATTGACAACCTGCCGCCCGCACTCATCCCGAAGGTGGCTGAGCTCGCGCGCGAAGGGGATCGGCCATCTCGCTACGTGCTGGTGGTGGATGTTCGGTCCGGCGCGTTCATGGATGAGCTCGCGACTGCGCTGTCCGAGCTGCGCGAGACCGGTGCTCGCACGCGCGTGCTCTTCCTCGACGCCAGCGACGAGACGCTTGTACGCCGGTTTGAGACGTCACGGCGACCACATCCGCTCGCGGCGTCCGACCGAATCTCCGACGGCATCACGCGCGAGCGCGAGCTCCTCGAGGAGCTCAAGGGACAGGCCGATCTCGTCATCGACACGTCGAACCTCAACGTGCACGAGCTCCGTGAGCGCGTGCGCGAGCAGTTCGGTGATGGTGACGGTGCCCAGACCGGTGCCGCGCTCCAGGCAAACGTCGTGTCGTTCGGGTACAAGCACGGCGTTCCCCTCGATGTCGATCTCGTGTTCGATTGTCGATTCCTGCCGAACCCACATTGGGTGGAGCGCCTCCGCCCGCTCCCGGGCACGGATGCCAAGGTCCGGCGCTACGTGCTCCAGCAGCCCGATGCCCAGGCGTTCCTCGACGAGCTGGCGCGCTTGTTCGAGTTGCTGCTCCCCGCGTACGCCCGCGAGGGCAAGTCGTACCTCTCGATCGGCGTCGGATGCACGGGCGGACGCCATCGAGGTGTGGTCATCGCGAACGAGCTGGCCAAGGTGCTCGGCAAGCTCGGGTTCCCAGCCCGCGTTCATCACCGGGACCTCGATCGTGAATAGCCCCGACGGCCCGGCTGTCGTCGCGCTCGGGGGCGGGCATGGGCTCGCCGTCGCGTTGCGGGCGATCCGCGAGTACGCGGGGTCGACCACCGCGGTGGTGAGCGTGGCCGACGACGGCGGTTCGTCGGGCCGGTTGCGCCGCGACCTCGATGTGCTCCCGCCGGGTGATGTGCGCAAGTGCCTCGTCGCACTCGCGGCGCCGGGGAACCTGTGGGCCGACGCGTTCGAGCACCGCTTCGGTAGTGGCGAGCTCGACGGGCACGCGCTCGGCAACCTCGTGCTCGTCGGTCTCACCGAGACGCTGGGCGACTTCACCGAGGCTATCGACGAGGTCAGTCGCCTGCTCGATGCTGGTGGATGCGTTCGGCCGGCGACGACGGATCACGTGGTGCTGAAGGCCATCGTGGACGCGGAGTCGGCAAGTGGTCGCTCGGTCGAGGGGCAGGTCGCGGTGATGAACGTGTCGGGACGCATCCGCCACGTCGAGCTGATCCCGTCGGACGCGCCGGCGCATCCCGACTCGGTCGCCGCAATCGAGGCCGCGGACCAAGTCGTGCTCGCGCCGGGTTCGTTGTTCACGAGCCTGCTCCCGGTGCTCGCGGTTCCTGCGCTGCGCGATGCCGTGATGGCGAGTCCGGCCCGGGTGGTGCAGGTGTGCAACCTGCGGCCACAGCTCCCGGAGACCGACGGCCTCGACGCCGGCGATCACCTACGGGCCGTTCTCGAGCACGGAGCTCGGGTCGACGACTTCCTCTATGACCCGGCAACCCTCCACTGCGACGAGGCCGAGGTCACTTCCCTCGGCGTACGACCGGTTGCCAGCAAGGTGGCGGCACCTGATCACCTCGCCCACGATCCCGCGAGATTGGCAATCGCGCTCCGCGATCTGCTTCAGTCCAGTTGAACGGCATCTCTGGAGGGTGGTTTCTATGACGGTTCGTGTCGGCATCAACGGCTTTGGGCGCATCGGCCGGTCCTTCTACCGGGCGCTCCTCGCGCGTGGTCCGAGCGCGGGCGTCGAGCTCGTGGCGGTGAACGACCCCATGGGCGACAGCCACACGATGGCGTTCCTGCTCAAACACGACTCGGTCGGTGGGCGGCTTGACCACGAGGTCAAGGGCACCGACAGCGGCTTCTCGGTCGACGGCAACGAGGTGTTCAAGCTCGAGGTGATGGACCCGGGGGAGATCCCGTGGAGTGCTCACAACGTCGACGTGGTGATCGAGTCCACCGGCCTCTTCACCGCGCGTGACGCCGCGGCCGGGCATCTGAAGGGTGGCGCCAAGCGCGTCGTCATCTCCGCGCCGAGCCCCGATGCCGACGCCACGATCTGCTTCGGAGTGAACGACTCGGTGTTCGACCCCGCGAAGCACGAAGTGGTGTCGAACGCGTCATGCACGACGAATTGCCTCGCGCCGCTGGCGAAGGTCCTCAACGACACGTTCGGCATCGAGCGCGGTTTGATGACCACGGTGCACGCGTACACGAGCGACCAGTCGCTGCAAGATCTTGCCGCGACGAGCCGCAAGGGTTCGCCCGACCTGCGGCGGATGCGCGCAGCTGGTCTCTCGATCATCCCCAGCAGCACCGGCGCGGCCAAGGCCATCGGGGTCGTGCTGCCGGAGCTGAACGGCTTGCTCGACGGCACTTCGCTGCGCGTGCCGACGCCGACGGGGTCGATCACCGACCTGTCAGCTGTGCTCAAGAAGTCTGCGAGCATCGAGGAGATCAACGCGGCGTTCGCCGAAGCGGCCAACGACGCTTCGTATCGGGGTGTCCTGGAGTACAGCGACGAACCATTGGTGTCGGCCGACATCGTGGGCAATCCGGCGTCGTGCATCTTCTCGTCGATCGACACGATGGCGAACGGCTCGATGGCCAAGGTGCTCGGCTGGTACGACAACGAGTGGGGATACTCCAACCGCCTCGTCGACCTCGTCGCGTTCGTCGGCGCCAAGTAGCCAAGCCGCCCCCACTCCGTGGAACTGCCGCGGCTCGACGAGCTGGCGCTCGAGGAGGGCTCGCGCGTCCTGGTGCGCGTCGACTTCAACGTGCCGCTTCGCGACGGGCGCGTTGAGGATGACTTGCGCATCGCGACGGCTCGACCGACGCTCGAATGGCTCCTCGAGCGTGGCGCTCGCGTCATCGCGTGCGGTCACCTCGGTCGGCCGAAGGGTGCGATTGTGCCCGAGCTGTCGATGACGCCGGTTGCCGCCCGCCTCGGCGAGATCTTGGGCTTCGATGTACCAGTAGCGCCCGCGGTCATCGGCCCGGAGGTCGAGGAGCTCGCAGCCGACCTGAAGCCCGGGCGCGTGCTCATGCTCGAGAACCTGCGCTTCGAGCCGGGTGAGACCAAGAACGACGCCGCGTTCGCCACGAACCTCGCCGGCCTGGCTGATTGCTATGTGAACGAGGCGTTCGGCGCCTCACACCGATCGCACGCGTCCATCGTCGGTCCGCCGGCGCTGCTGCCGAGCGCGGCCGGACGGTTGCTCGAGCGCGAGGTGGAGGTGCTGAGCGGTCTCCTCGACGGACCGAAGCGACCGTTCGTCGCGATCCTGGGCGGATCCAAGGTCAGCGACAAGCTCGGTGTCATCCGCGCGTTGCTCGAGCAGTGTGACTCGGTGCTCGTGGGTGGCGCGATGGCGTTCACGTTCTTGGTCGCGCAGGGAGGCCATGTGGGTGCATCGCTGGTCGAGCCCGACATGGTGGAGGAGTGTCGCGATCTGCTCGCGACCGGACGAGTCCGCATCCCCGTCGATGTGGTGATCGCGCAGGAGATCGATGCCGACGCGGCGACACGCATCGTCGGCGCCGGTACGATCCCCGACGGCTGGAAGGGGCTCGATATCGGGCCGGAAACGGCTGCACTGTTCGTCGACGAGGTCGACACCGCCCGGACCGTGCTGTGGAACGGGCCGATGGGCGTGTTCGAGGTGGCACCGTTCGCGTCCGGCACCCGAGCGCTCGCCGACGCGGTGGCGACCTGTCGCGGCTTCACGGTCGTGGGCGGCGGCGACAGCGCGGCGGCGGTGCGCGAGATGGGCCTCGCCGGCGAGATAGACCACGTGAGCACCGGCGGGGGCGCGGCGCTCGAGCTGATCGAGCACGGGGACCTTCCCGGGCTGAGCGCGCTGCGCGAATCGCGACGAACGTGAGAGGGAGAGCACGGTGAGCAATAGGCGACCAGTGATGGCGGCCAACTGGAAGATGCACCACGATCACTTCGCCGCGATCCAGGCGATTCAAAAGCTCTCGTACCTCCTGGATGTGAATGACTACGACGCGTGCGACATCGTCATGTGCCCGCCGTTCACGGACATTCGTCCGCTCCAGAACCTGTTGGAGGGCGACAACATCCCGCTGCTCCTCGGCGCGCAAAACTGCCACTGGGAAGACCAGGGCGCGTTCACCGGAGAGGTCGCACCACCGATGCTCGCGAAGCTGAACGTGAGCTACGTGATCGTCGGGCACTCGGAACGGCGACAGCTGTTCGGAGAGATGGACGAGTGGGTGAGCAAGAAAGCCCGCGCCGTGCTCAAGCACGAGATGAGCCCCATCGTGTGCGTCGGGGAGACGCTAGAAGAGCGTGAGCGCGGCGACACCGATAGCCGGGTATCCGCGCAGACGCGCGCTGCCTTCGCCGGGATCAAGGGTCCCGAAGCCGAGCGGTGCGTCGTGGCTTATGAGCCGATTTGGGCAATCGGCACCGGGCGTAACGCCACGCCCGACGATGCCAACTCGACGATCGGTTCAATCCGACGCGTGCTTCGTGAGCTCTACGGCGACGTGGCCGATGCGATGCGCATCCAGTACGGGGGGAGCGTGAAGCCAGGCAACATCGCCGAGCTCATGGCGATGCCAGAGATCGATGGCGCACTCGTCGGCGGTGCCTCGCTCGACCCAGACGACTTCGCCCGCATCGTGCGCTACCGCGTCTAGCGGTAGAATCTGGCTGTGCTCGACACCCTGCTCATCGTGCTGGACATCCTGTCGGCGCTCGTGCTCATCTTCTTGATCCTGCTGCACTCAGGACGCGGTGGTGGCCTCTCTGACATGTTCGGTGGCGGCCAGCTCGGCGGATCGATGGCCGGATCCACCGTCGTCGAGCGCAACCTCGACCGGCTGACGATCGTCACCGCGGTCGTGTTCGGATTCACGACGCTCATCCTGGCGCTGCGACTCCAACCTTAAAACGCGCGCGCATCGCGCGCTCGTTGGGCACTATCCCCGCTGGCTCGAATGCCCTGTGCTATCCATAAAACGGTCATTGGCTTGGAAGTACAGGGGGTCGTCGTTGTGAACGAACGTCGTCATGCGCGCAGACTTGTCAGCTTCACTGCGATCGCGAGCCTCCTCGTCGGAGCGCTGGTCGTCGTCCCCGCGGGCGCTTCCGGACCGAGCGCCCGTCACCGTCAAGCCGATGACGAAGGCACGATCCGAATCGCGGCTGAGGAAGAGCCGTTCTGCGCGGACTGGATCGGCACGTGTGGTGGTTTGGCGTGGGGAAACTGGGCGCTCGGCAACCTCACGATGCCCCAAGCACTGAACGTCGACACGAACGGCGACTACGTGCCGGGCGACATGCTGGTCGACGCCCCGACGCTCGATGCGGGCCCGCCGATGACCGTCACGTACCGCATCAAGGAAGAGGCGGTTTGGAGCGACGGCACGCCGATCACGTCCGAGGACTTCGAGTACACGTGGGACCAGATCGTCAACGGCAAGAACATCTACGACTCGACCGGGTACGCCGACATCGAGAGCATCGACACCTCCGATCCCAAGGTGGCGGTCGCCACGTTCAGCCAGCCGTTCGCTGGATGGCAGGACCTCTTCGGTGGCTTCTACTTCGTGCTGCCGAAGCATCTGCTCGAAGGAAAGAGCCGTGCCAGAGAGATGCGCAACGGCTACGAGTTCTCGGGCGGGCCATGGCAGCTCGAAGGCGGGAAGGCCGGGTGGAAGAAGGGTGAGTCCATCACGCTCGTCCCGAACGACGCGTTCTGGGGGATCCAACCCACGATCGAGCGAGTGATCTTCCAGTTCATCCCCGAGAGTGAGGCCGAGCTCGAAGCTGTGACCACGGGGCAGGTGGTCGCGGCGTACCCGCTTCCGATCGAGGGTTCGGTGGACACCATCGATGCGACCGACAACCTCGACTACCAGATCAACTTCGGCAACCAGTTCGAGGCGTTCTGGATCAACTCTGATCGGTTCCCCCTCGACAGCCAAGCCGTGCGCCAGGCGATCGCCTACGCCACCGACCGCGACGCGATCATCGAGGCGATTCTCGAGCCGGCGATCAACGAAGGCGAGGTACTCCAAAGCTTCGTCGTCCCGACGTTCCCGACGTTCCACGAGCCTGCGTTCGACATCTACACGCAGGACCTCGACATGGTCGACGAGCTCATGACCGGTGACGGGTGGGAGAAGAACGATGAGGGCTTCTGGGAGAAGGACGGTCGTACGGCATCGTTCGTGCTCAACAGCACGACCGGCAACGCGCAACGGGAGCTCACCGAGCAGCTTTGGCAGAGCCAGCTCGTCGAAGCCGGCTTCGATATGTCGTTCAAGAACCTCAGCCCGGACGTGCTGTTCGGGAAGCGGCTCCCCGCCGGGCGCTATCAGGTCGGTCTGTACGCCTCGGTCGGCACGCCGGACCCGGGCCTGTGCCTGATCTTCTGCTCGGGGAACATCCCGGCTCGCAGCAACCAGTTCAGCGGTCAGAACTGGACCTGGACCGACGACCCGGCGATCGACGAGGCGTTCGAAGCAGTCGATGTGACCATCGACGAAGCAGCGCGCATCGAATTCGCACGTACCGGGCAGGTGGCCCTCGCCGAATACGTGGCGTCGATCCCGCTGTTCCAGTCGCCCACGATGTTCATCTTCGACATCACCCGGCTTGGTGGGCGACTCGAGGACAACACGGTGATGGGCCCGTTCTTCACCATGAACGAGTGGGTCCTGCTGTAACGCCTGTCGGGCTCGGCGCGATGCGCGCGCCGAGCCCCGCCGTGTGGCGCGACGGTGCCATGTGCTGAAGTACGTCCTGCGCAGGGTCCTGGCGTCGATCCCGGTCCTGCTCCTCGCGTCAGTGCTCGTCTTCGTGCTCGTGCGCGAGTTCGGGCCGGATCCGGCGTTGTCCCGATGCCAGAACAGCCGCGAGATCCAGGTGTGTCGCGACCGCACTCGGGTCGCCCTCGGTCTGAACGACTCGCTGCCCGAGCAGTACTTGCAGTTCATGGGCGACTTCGTGCAGGGCGATTGGGGACAGAGCCAGCGCACCGATCAACCCGTGGCGGAGCGCATCGGGAACAGCCTCTGGGAGACGTCGCAGCTCGCGTTCTGGGGCGTGCTCGTCTCGGTGGTCCTCGCCGTCGCGATCGGGAGCTACTCGGCTCGCAAGCCTTACTCCAAGGCCGACGGGGTGTTCACCGGCTTCGCGTTCGCCGGGCTGTCGATGCCCACCTTCTGGTTCGGGCTGCTGACGATCCACTACCTGGCCGCCGAGCTCCAACAGCTGCTTGGTACGACCGAACCAATCTTCTATTCGATCCCGAACCCCGTGGCGAGCGGACCAATCGAGTACGCGCGTGAGCTCACCCTCCCCGTGCTGGTCCTGTCCGTGCAGCTCGTCGCCGGATGGAGCCGCTACCAACGCTCGTCGATGCTCGATCAGCTGCACAACGACTACATCCGTACTGCCCGCGCCAAGGGGCTGTCCGAGCGGAGAGTGGTCTGGAAACACGGATTGCGCAACTCACTCGGGCCATTGGTCACCGTGATCGCGATCGACTTCGGCGGGCTCTTTGGCGGGCTCATCATCACCGAGCGCGTCTTCTCGCGAGACGGGATGGGTTCTCTCCTCGTGGACGCGGCCACGCACGGTGACACCCAGGTGCTCATCCCCTGGATGCTCGTAACGGGCGCGATCATCATCGTCTTCAACCTGCTCGCCGACGTGCTCTACGGCGTGCTCGATCCGCGGATTCGAGTGTCGTGAGCGACGAGCG
>JANOHN010000088.1:0-2860 GCA_031406505.1 Acidimicrobiia bacterium
CAGGCCTGACTGCCGCTCGGTAGAGGCTGACCGACTGGTACTTCACGACATCGCCCGCCTTGGGCGCCACGATGACAGCTCCGTTTCCTACATAGATACCGATGTGTCCAGGGAACCACGCGAGGTCCCCTGGACACATCGGTATCTATGTAGGAAACGGAGCTGTCATCGTGGCGCCCAAGGCGGGCGATGTCGTGAAGTACCAGTCGGTCAGCCTCTACCGAGCGGCAGTCAGGCCTGGCTGAGGTACACCTAGGTAGCAGGCGGCGATGTCCCCGCCGCTGATGACGAGACCGCATCGAGGGCAGGTTTACGTACAGGTCATGATCGCTCCTTAATTGTGATGAGCGAGATATCAAACGCCGATCATGTCGCGGATGGTCGCGACGCAACGTTTCGGTGCCAAGAGTGGGACGTGGTGGTCTATTCCGGGCCAGACCTCGCGATGGAGGTGGCGTCCATCGAGCCCGTCGAACGATTTCTGTGGACACACGCGGTCTGCGCCGCCCGCAACCAAGTGCACCGGCGCCTCGATCCTCTCGAGGAGCTCCCGGGAGTCGGCGGCGAGGATCACGCGCTGCAGGCTTTCGGAGTATGACGGCCAGGTGTGACGCACGCCGTCACGAGCGATCGCGCCCGGGAGGTCAGGGCGCAGCAGCTGGGAGAGCAGACCCGCAGCCGTGCGGTGCTCACAGACCCATTGGCACGCGCGATAGGCGGTGGTCGTTTCGAGCACGAACATCTTCGCCAACGGGTCGATGCCGCCGATGTGGGCGGCTGCATCTGCCGGCGTGCGATAGAGAGGCGCAGCGAACCCGACGACGGCGCGAACTCGGTCCGGATGGGTCGCGGCAAGCCGCAAGGCGATGAGTGCCCCCATCGAATGACCGACCACGACCACTGGCTCGTCGTCGGCGCCGAGTGCCTGCAGGCACGCCACCACATGTTCGACATGATCCTCGGGTCCGAATCCTGTCGGTGCCCTCGTTACCGAATCTCCGAAGCCGTACAGGTCGGGGACGATCAGGCGGTGATCTCGGCCGAGCACCTCGAAGTGGTGGCCCCACACCAGTCCCGAAGAGGCGAGGCCGTGGAGCAACACGATCGGGATCCCGTGGGTGCCGGTGGTGCGCACCGCGAGCCCGGCGTGCCGCACCAAGCTGGCTGGTGGGGCCCAGAAAACGTGGCGTCGCCGAGCGACGCGCACGAGCCACCCCGCGCCAGCAACGAGCATGAACGCGGTCACCAAGCGACGCAGCCCGCGCCGCCGGCGACCCGGTTTCGGGGGGCGGGCGTTCCTCATGCAGGCACGCCGAGGGTCTCGCGTACCCCGCGGGCCACTTCGAGCTCCTCGCGAGCTGCGATGACAAAGGTGCGGACGGGCCCGTGTCCGGTCACTTCGCAATCGGGGATAGCGGTTGCGTTGCGACCGTGATCGATGGTGACTCCGAGGAAGCCGAGCCCCTCTGTAGCTTGCTCGCGGATGTCTGCGGCGTTCTCGCCGACGCCGCCGCTGAACACGAGGATGTCGAGGCCTCCCGCTGCGGCGGCCATGGCGGCGATGCCGGCTCGAAGTCGATGAACATAAGTGGCGACCGCGAGTGAGGCGTCAGCTGCTCCGTTTGCGGCGCGTTCGAGCACTTCCTGCATGTCCGGGGTGCCGGTGAGGCCAAGTAGGCCGGAGTGGCGTTCGAGGGCCTCGGTGACCTCGGCGACTGTGAGGCGGCCATGCGTCTCGAGCCAGAGGACGGCGCCAGGGTCAAGGCTTCCCGAGCGCGTCGCCATCACGAGCCCGTCGAGCGGGGTGAAGCCCATCGTCGTGTCGACGCAGCGTCCGGCGACGACTGCAGCGAGGGAAGCGCCGGCGCCGAGATGGCAGGTGACGACGCGCGCTCCCGAGCCGTCATCGGCGATCAACTCCCGCGCTCGGCGAGACGTCCACGCGTGTGCCAGACCGTGGAAGCCGTACTTACGGACACCGAGCTCGTCGCGCCATTGCGTCGGGATCGCATACGTCGTCGCCGCGAGTGGCAGCGTGGAATGGAATGCGGTGTCGAAGCAGGCCACTCCCGGTACGTCGGGAGCGATCTTCTCGACGAGGTCGATGGCCCGGAGCGCGGCCGGTTGGTGGAGGGGCGCAAGTGGCGTGAGCTCGGCGAGGTCGCGTTGCACGCGAGCATTGATTCGGACAGGGCCGGTGTACGTCGCCCCGCCGTGCACGACGCGGTGGCCGACCGCGTCGAATGGACCGAGTTCGGTGATCGCGGTGCGGATTTCGTCGTCGCTGGTGTCTCCAACCGCGGGCAAGTCGGCTGTTGCGGGCACGTGGTCGTCGGCGTCGACGAGGCGCAGCTTCAGGCTGGAGGAGCCGCTGTTGACGACGAGGATGCGCAACGCGCTCAGCCGGGCCAGGTCCAGTCACGGACCTCCGGTTGGTCGTCCCCGGTGGCGCGTGTATGGACACGGGAGGCCAGGCGCCGGTCGATCATGTCCTGGCGGATGTCCGAGGCGGCAAGGCCGAGCGTGGGCACTCGGTCGATGACGTCCATCACGAGGTGGAAGCGGTCGAGGTCGTTGAGCATGACAAGGTCGAACGGCGTCGTCGTAGTTCCTTCCTCCTTTAATCCACGAACGTGCAGGTTGACGTGGTTCGCTCGCCGGTAGGTGAGCCGGTGGATCAGTGCCGGATAGCCGTGGTAGGCGAAGATCACCGGCCGGTCGACGGTGAACAGCGCGTCAAAGTCGGCGTCGGGCGGGCCAGGGGGAGGCGGGCTGTCGGGCTGGTGGCGCATCAGGGCGAAGGCGTTCTCCCCCCGGACGCGCAGATCGGGGAGGCGATGGGGGGGTGCGTGGACTGCGG
>JANOHN010000146.1:0-8061 GCA_031406505.1 Acidimicrobiia bacterium
CGTCTCGAGCCACTCCGCGATCTCGTCGAAGCCCTCGTCACGCGCCGTCTTGGCGAACCCGGGGTACATCTCCGAGAACTCGTAGGTCTCGCCCTCGATCGCCGACTTCAAGTTGTCGGACGTGGCGCCCACCGCAACTCCGGTGACCGGGTCGCCGACCTCGGCCAGGAAGTCGAAGTGGCCGAACGCGTGACCTGTCTCACCCTCGGACACCGAGCGGAACAGCGCAGCGACGTCGGGGTAGCCCTCGACATCGGCCTTCTGCGCGAAGTACAGGTACCGCCGGTTCGCCTGGCTCTCGCCCGCGAAGGCCTCCTTGAGGTTGTCGTGCGTCTTGGATCCGTTCAGGTCGGGCATCAGCTGTCCTTGCCTTTCTTGTTGTGGCTTCGGCTCTCTCGGTCGGTTGCTGCGCACTCGTCGCAGATCCCGCGGAAGTTCACCTCGACATCGGCGACCGTGAACCCTCGTCGCTCACGCGTGGGAACTCGCAGCTCGCGCACGTCGACGAGGACGTCGCGCACCTTCCCGCACCGCGTGCAGATCAAGTGGTGATGGGCGTGCTCGACGTTGGGGTCTACCCGCACGCTGCCCGTTCCGACGTCGAGCAGCGCCACCTCGCCCAGCGCCTCGAGGTCGTGGACGGTCTGGTACACGGTCTTCAGCGAGATGGTGGGCATGTGGACCCGCGCCGATTCGTACAGCGCCTCGACGGTCGGGTGCTCGGCATTGGCCTGCAGCAGGCGGAAGATGGCCTGGCGCTGGGGCGTGACCCGCAGCCCCTGGTCTCGGAAGCGCCCGGTGAGCTCATCAACCGTCTTCATGCGACCAGCAGACTATCAACAACCATTGTTGACTGCCAATCGCTGACGGAAGGGGCCTACTGCTTGAGTGCGCCCTCTCCCAGCTTGGAGCGGATCTCCTTCTCGAAGGCGGCGACGGACTCGCCCGCGTACTGCTCACGCAATCGCTCGAGCTTCGGATACCCGGCGTCGCGCTCGGCGTCCCACTCGTCGGCGAAGTCCCCCGACGCGATGTACTCGAGCATCTCGCGCATCTTCGGAGCAACGTCGAACTCCGAAAACGCCTCGCGCCGGGTGAGCTGGCCGTATTGGCTCGTCGGCGAGTGGAAGCCGAACTGGCCCGTGTACCCGATCTCTCGTATGAGTCGCATCGTGCGCTCGCTCTCCCCCGAGAGCGTCATCTCCGTGATGACCGCCTCGAGCGGGATGCCCATCTCGACGAGGCATCTCACATACGCGCCGCTCACATGGGTCATGACCGCCGAGCGCACTTGCTCTTCGGCGAGGTCGAGGAGGGCCTCCTGGTGGGGAGTGAGCTCGATCGCACCTTGCCGCAGCCCGCCGATCGCCTTCGCGACCGCGAGCGTGCGGTCGAGCGCGCGACCCGTCACATCGCGGTGCACACCCACGGCAGTGATGAAGCCGATGCCCTCCTCGTAACACAGGCGCACCTCGGGTCCGAGCATGCGCGGGGCGACCATGCCCACATCACCGTCGGGGTCGAAGCGGTCGAACGCCAGGCAGTAGCCGCTCGCGACGATCGTGAGGCCATCGG
Source organism: Acidimicrobiia bacterium (assembly GCA_031406505.1). GTDB lineage: Bacteria > Actinomycetota > Acidimicrobiia > IMCC26256 > PALSA-555 > SHVJ01. The sequence goes on from JANOHN010000146.1 coordinate 1,576, forward strand.
CCTTCCGCGTGATGGGCAACGACGGGATCACGTCGTCGGGCACCAACACGCAGACCACGTCGACGTCGCTCGCGTCCTCGATGTCTACCGGCGTGAAGCCATCGGTCTCGGCTTGCTCGCGACTGCTGTCCGCCCGCACGCACACGCGCACGTCGAATCCCGAGTCGCGCCAGTTCAGCGCCCACGAGCGCCCCTGGTTGCCGTACCCCACCACAGCGACCGATGCACCAGAGAGCGCACCAAGATCGCCGTCGTCGTCATGGAAGATGGTGGTCATCGCGCCGTACGCTACGCGATTCATGGCCCTGCTCGTCGGTGACGTCGTTCGCCACGCTGCTCGCGTCACGCCACGGGCACTGGCTGCGACGATGGGCGACGAGGAGCTCACGTTCGCCGGCCTCGACGCGCAGGCCAACCAGATCGCCCGCGCCCTCGACACCCTCGGCGTGCGCCACGGCGATCGCGTCGCGTGGTGGGGCGAGACCTCACTCGAAGCGATGCCCATCTTCGCGGCGTGCGCCAAGCTCGGCGCCCCGTTCATGCCGGTGAACGCCCGCCTCGGCGCCGACGAGGCCGCGGAGGTGATCGGCTACGCCAAGCCGCGGCTCACGATCGTCGACGAACCGCATGCGGGCACCGGACCCGACTTCGCGTTCGTCGACCAGGCCGCGCTGTTCCACGATGCCGGTCGTCTCGCCGACACCGACGTGAACGAGCCGGCGCTCGACGAACGCGACACCCACGTCATCTTCTTCACGAGCGGCAGCACCGGGCGGTCGAAAGGCGTTGTGCTCTCACACCGCGTCAGCTCGCTCCGGAGCTTCCCGCACCTGCTCACCGACCACTCCGGCGGCACGGTGTGCATGTTCCCGCTCTTCCACATGTCGGGCTGGTCGATGACGCTCAACGCGTGGCAGATGCGGTGCCCGGTGCACATGGTGCCCACGCCCGATGCGCTCTCGCTGCTCTCGACCGCCGAGCGACGACGCGCCACCCGGCTGTATTGCATCCCCGCCGTGTGGAACCGGGTGCTGGCGCACGGCCGCAGCGGGTACGACCTCTCTCTTGTGCGCGAAGCCGACACGGGCACGTCGGCGACCCCACCCGAGCTCCTCGCCGCAATCAAGGACGCGTTCCCCGGCACGATCACGCGCATCTACTACGGGTCGACCGAAGCCGGCCCGGCTGCGCTCCTCGGCGACGCCGACCTCGTACGCAAGCCGGGGTCGGTCGGGCTCCCCCCGCCTGGCGTGTCGATCCGCCTCACTGAGGAAGGTGAGGTCTGCGTGCACAGCGAGCTGCTCATGGACGGGTACTTCGAGCAGCCCGACGCAACGGCGGAAGCGCTCCGTCCCCTCGATCCCGACGGACCGCGCTGGTACCACACCGGTGATCTCGGAGCGCTCGACGACGAGGGCTACCTCTCGATCGTCGGGCGCGCCCGCGACGTGCTGCGCACCGGCGGCGAGACCGTCGCGCCTGGCGAGGTCGAGGCGATCCTCGCCGACCACCCCGCAGTCGCCGAGGTCGCGGTCGTCGGGATCCCCGATGCCCAATGGGGTGAGGTGGTGTGCGCCGTGGTGGTCGCGCACCCCGGACGGGTGTCCGACGTGAGCGTGGAAGTGCTGCGCGCACACTGCAAGGGTCGACTCGCCGACTTCAAGCACCCCCGGCGAGTCGAGATCGTGTCCGAGCTCCCACGCACGGCCGCGACCGGCCAGATCCAGCGCACACTGCTCGTCGAGCGGATCAACGCGGCCATCTGATCGCGGGCCGATCGGGCCGAAACGCGCTACGGGCTACGCAGCTTCTCGCGCAGGACGAACTTCTGGACTTTGCCTGATGGGGTTCGGGGGAAGTCGTCGACGAAGTGCACATCTTCGGGCCACTTCTGCTTGGCCAGCCCGGACGCTTCGAGATGCGTGCGAATCATGTCGAGCGACAACCCGGCGTCTGCGCCGGCGTCGGGCTGCATGCGCAGGAACGCCGCGCCATGCTCACCGAGCCGCGGGTCGGGTGCCGCAACCACCGCGCACTCGGCGACGCCGGACATGCGCAGGATCAGCTCCTCCACTTCGAGCGCGCTGACGTTCTCGCCGCCACGAATGATGATGTCCTTCTTGCGGTCGACGATCGAGAGGTAGCCGGCTTCGTCGAGCACGCCGATGTCACCCGTGTCGAACCAACCGTTGCTGTCGATCGCCGCCTTCGTAGCGATCGGGTCGGTGTAGCCGACGAAGCAGTCGGGGCCCTTGCTCCAGATCTCACCGGGCTCCCCCGGGCCCAACCGATTGCCGTCGGGGTCGCGCAGCTCGAGCTCCACACCGAGCATCGCCCGGCCGTCGGTGCTCACGCGCTTATCGCGCGGATCGGTGTGGCGTGAGCCGCTGATCGACGGATGCTCGGTCGACCCGAAGCTGCGCACAGTGGAGATGCCGAGGCTTTCGGCGCGCTCGCACACCTGGAGCGGGACGGGCGACCCGCCGAGGCCGATGCGGGTCATCTTCGCGGCGTGCTCATCGGTGAAGTCGGGGTGGTCGAGCAAGCTGATGAGGAAGTACGTCGCGCCCGAACCGCTCGACAGGTCGTCCTCGAGCATCGCGGCCAGGACTCGCTTCGGATCCCACACATCGATGAGGTGGATCGGCTCACGGCGGTACACCGGGATGAGCAGCGCCGCGAGCAGGCCGATGCCGTGCCCGACCGGAGCGCCCACGAGCATCGGCCGAGTCGAGAACGTGGCGCCGAGGTCGGAGAGCTGGCGAATCTCGAAGCCGATCGTGCGGTGCGAGTGCACGACGCCCTTCGGGTCCGAAGTCGTCCCCGACGTGTACGCAATGAGCGCGGGGGCCGACGGGTCGGCGGGCACGGGTCCGTCGATCGGGTCGGCAGTAGCGAGCGTGTCGAAGGAGCGCGCGCCCGTCGGCACCTGATCGCCGACGACGAATACGGCTTCGAGCGCAGGAAGGTCGGGGCGCAGTGCCTCGAGGTTGGAGAGGTAGTCGAGATGGCCGAAGCGATCGGCAGTGATGAACCAATGTGCGCCCGACTGCTGGAGGATGAAGCCGACTTCCTTCTGCCCGTAGAAGTGCACGATGGGAACCGGCACCGCGCCGAGGAACGCAACCGCCCAGAACGTTGCCGCCGCCTCGATCCAGTTCGGCACTTGGAACGCGACGGGGTCGCCCGGGCGCACGCCGGCGGCGCGCAGCCCACCCGCCACCCGGCGGGCAAGGGACGACGCATCGGCGAACGTGCCCTCCCACGGGTGCACCTCGGAGCGCAGCTTGACCTCGAGGCCGGGCGCCTCGGCAAAGCCGCGGGCGAGGATCGAGCCGAGCGTCTCGTCGGTCCACGATCCATCGGCGCAGTACTGCTTCGCTCGTTCTGCGTCGTCGGGACGGAGCTCGAGGTCCACGAGGCTCACGAGACTGACGTTACCGGCGCGGGTGCTTGCGCCACCGGGGCCTTCGGAATACCGTTCCTGAGATGCGGAATGCTGTTCCGAGTGGAGCCACGCTCGCGACGACCGAGCGGGTCGAGCACACGGTCGCGGCCCGCACCCTCCGGGACCGCTCCGACACCTACGCCGAGGAAGTCCGCCGCCTGTTGGACGCCGCGTACACGGTGATGCGGCGCACCGGCACGCTCGACCCGCGCGTGAGCGACATCGTCGCCGAGGCCGGCTTGTCGAACCAGGCGTTCTACCGGCACTTCCGCGGGAAGGACGAGCTGCTGCTCGCCGTCCTCGACGACGGGCAGCGCCAGCTCGTGTCGTACCTCGAGGCGCGCCTCGCACGCGTCGACCCGGGCGCGCCACAAGTGCGCGCGTGGATCGAGGGCGTGCTCGAGCAGGCTCGAAACCCCGAAGCCGCGGCCAACACGCGGCCGTTCACGGTGAACAGCGCACGACTGGCCGCGGAATTTCCCGACGAGTCGGCGCGCTCGCGAGAGCAAGTGGTTGCGCAGTTGCGCGCGGCGCTGGCCGATGCGGGTGCAGACCCCGAGCGCGACGCGGATGCGATCTATCACCTCGCGATGGGACGCACCAGCGATGCGATCGCCCGCGGCACGTTGCCCACGCAAGCCGAGGTCGACCACCTCGTCGAGTTCGCCCTCCGGGGGATCAATGCCTGAACGAGAGCTGATGGTGACGGGGATCGGCGGTCAAGGAGTGCAGCTCGCGGCCCAAGTGATCGCGCACGGCGCCACGATCGAGGGTCGAAGCGTGCAGCTCTTCGGCGTGTACGGCGGCATGATGCGCGGCGGCAACACCGATGCGAGCGTGGTCGTGGGTGACGGCCCGATTCAGGCGCCGCCGATCCTGTCTCACACGTGGTCGGCGATCGGGATGCACGACAAGTTCTGGGCGCAGATCGGACCCAAGGTCCGCGACGGCGGCCTCGTGATGGTCAACCACGCCACATTCGAGACCGAGATCGACGAGAGCCGCTACCGCGTGATGCGAGTACCCGCCACCGACATCGCCAGCAACCTCGGCAGCGAGCTCAGTGCCTCACTCGTGATGGTCGGCGCGTACCTCGCCGCGACCGGCTTGATCGGGCTCGACGCGGCGATCGAAGGCATGCGGGAGTCGATCCCCCCGTATCGCACGCAGCACACTGCCGCGAACGAGCGCGCACTTCGGTCGGGCTTCGACGCAGTCGAGCACGACATCGTGCCGGCGTGGACGACCGAGGGGGTACGGGCGTGAACCCGCGCACGACCACGATCAAGAGCCGAGGCACCATCACGATCGATACCGAGACGTGCAAGGGCTGCGGGCTGTGCATCACCGCGTGCCCACCGCGCGTGCTCACGATGACACCCAATGCCGTCAACCGGCTCGGGTACCACTACCCCGAGCTGCACCCGGGATGCACCGGATGTGCCGCGTGCCTCTTCGTGTGCCCCGACTTCTGCTTTGAGGTCTTCCGCTTCGACGAACCGGTTCTCACCGAGATCCCCCAGTGAATGTTTTGGCGTCAAAAGACGCGAATATTCCGCGCTATTTGACGCCAAAACCAGACTTGTTCCCGCATCGCGGGTTGATGGAAGGGTCGGAGGCGATCGCGTTGGCGTCGATCGCGGCGGGGTGCCGGTTCTTCGCCGGGTACCCGATGACGCCGTTCACCGAGGTGCTCGAGCACTTCGCCAAGCACCTCCCCGACGTGGGCGGCACGTGCATCAACGCAGAGAGCGAGCTCGAGGCCGTCGGCATGGCGTGGGGCGCGCTGTCGACCGGCGCACGCGCCGCGACCGGATCGACGGGGCAGGGCTTGTCGCTCATGCAGGAGTCGTTCTCGGAGATCACGCTGGCCGAGCTGCCGCTCGTGATCTTCAACATGGCGCGCGGCCAACAGGACTACTTCCAGTCGACACGCGGCGGAGGTCACGGCGACTACCGCCACATCGTGCTTGCACCGATGGACATCACCGAGGCTGTCGAGCTCACCCAGCTCGCGTTCCATCTCGCCGACACCTGGCGCAACCCAGTGCTCCTCTACGGCGACTACCTCACCGCGCACACGCGCGAGGCGGTCACCGTCGACACCATCGACTTCGGTCCGGTCCCCGAAAAGCCTTGGGCACTCGACGGCTCGCTCACTGGCTCGGGCGACTCCCGCCTCGTGTCCCCGCTCGGCTTCGGGAAGCACGGACATCCCAACCCGGGCATCGAACGGCACCTGCGCACCATCGCGGCCAAGCACCGCGAGATCGAGGCAGCCGAAGTGCGGGTCGAGACCGAGTTCTGCGACGACGCCGAGACCGTGGTGGTCGCGTTCGGCACACCGGCCAAGTTCGTGCGCTACGTGGTGCAGGCCCTGCGGGCCGATGGCGAGCGCGTCGGGTACGTGCGCCCGATCTCGCTCTGGCCGTTCCCCTACGCCGCGGTCGCCGAAGCCGCCGCCAGGGCACGCACGGTCGCGGTCTTCGAGCTGTGCGCAGGCCAGATGATCGAAGATGTTCGCCTCGGCGTGCTCGGCGCCGCACCCGTCGTCGGCATCGGCGGGATCTCCACCGACGGCTCCGGCTTCGGCGTCGGACCGCTGCTCGACGCCGAGCACATTCGTGACCGCATCCTCGCGATCCACCGCGGCGGGCCGGACGCCGAGCTCCCGCCGCTCCCCGACAACGAGAGGTCATTGGGATGAGCCCGTCAACAGGGATCGGACTGGGCATGGTGCTCGACACGAGCGTGGCGCCGACCGGAGCGCGCAAGGTCGGCGATCTCAAGCCCGACCTGTTGCTGACGCAAGAGCACAACATGTGCCCAGGGTGCGGCGAGCCGCTTGTGCTGCGGTCGTTCCTCGAAGCGCTGAGCGAGCTCGGTGTCGCGCAACGGAGCATCGGCATCCTCGGCGTCGGTTGCTACACAAGCTTCGGCATGACGATGGACGTCGACATCGTCCAGGCGCTGCACGGACGCGCCCCTTCGATCGCCACTGGCGTGAAGCGCATGCAGCCCAACTCGATCGTCTTCAC
>JANOHN010000147.1:0-13459 GCA_031406505.1 Acidimicrobiia bacterium
GCAGGTCCTCTCTCTTCATCATCGAACCGCAGCGATGTGAAGCGAGGAACGTTCGAGTGTGAGGGATCTGTGAAGCGCTACCCCATCTCGGGGATCAACCCGAGCTGGGTCATGAAGCCCATGTTGTCGCTCAACCCCCAGTGCTCGATCGCCTTTCCGTTCTTGAACTTCACCCGGTCGAACGTCTCGAACGAGAAGTCCTTGCCGGTCGCGGGGATGCCGAGCCACTCGCCCGTGTGCTTGCCCTTGGTGAGCGATTGGATCCACACCTCGTCGCCTTCGACGACCATGCTGATCACGTCGACGGCAAGGTTGGACACACCAACTCGCGTCGACTCCGCGAACTGCACCAGACCTTCCTTCCCCGGCTTGGCGCCCGGGAACTCCTGGTGCTCGACGAACGAGTCGTCGATGATCTCGTCGATCACCTTGACATCGCCCTTGACCATGATCTCGTCGAAGAATCGCTTCGCGATCTTCTTCAGGTCGTCTGCCATCGCCCCACCCTCCATGCCTCGATGCCGTGCGGGCTCACAACGTATCCTCACCCGGTGCTGATCAGCTTCGACATCGACGGCACCATGGAGTTCGGGCACCCGCCAGGACCGGTCACGGTGGCGTTCGTACGCCAGCTCGCCGAGGACGGCCACGTGATCGGCTCCGCGTCGGATCGGACGCGCAGCGACCAGTCGGCGCTCTGGGAGCAACACGGCATCGACGTGGCCTTCGTAGGCGGGAAGCACCACCTCCACGAAGTGCGAGAGCAGTTCCCAGCCGACCGGCACGTGCACATCGGCGACACGCACGTCGACGAGCACTACGCGCGGCTGGCCGGTTTTGAGTTTTGCCAGCTCGACGACTGGGCCATGATCGCTCAGGCCTGAAGTCCGCCGAGCACCGCCGCGACGTATGCGTCTGGTGCCTCGAGCATCGGGTAGTGACCGACACCCTCGAGCCGGACGCGACGAGCGTCGGGCCGGCGGGCCAGCAGCGTGTCGGTCATCGGCCAGATCGCGATCGGGTCGGCGTCGCCCCACACGATCGTGAGCGGCGCGGGGTGCCGCTCGATCGCGCCCGTCCACCGATCCTCATGGCGTCGGCGCTCCTCGATGTAGCGGATGAGTCGCGGAAGGAGCCGGTTGCCGTCGTTGTGGGCGACGAGCTCCGCGGCGGCGCGTACGAGCGCAACATCGGGACGGGACGTCACGGACTCCGGTGGCGCAAGCGTTGCAATCAGCGCGGCGCCGAGCGCGTCGATGTCGGGCGCGGTCTCCGCCGCCAGCATCTCGTCCGGGAGTGCAAGGAGGAACTGCTGGCCATCGGTGAGATGGGCCTGGTCGAGATAGATGCTTCCGTTCGTGAGCACGCGCCGTTGGATCGCGAAGCCGAGATCACCATTGAGGCTGCGGGCGAGCAGCTCGCCCGCTACGGAGTCGCCCATGTCGTGACTGAGGAGGTCGACCGCCTCGATCCCGTGTGCGGCGACCACCGCCTCGACCACGTCGGCCTGGGCGAACAGCGAGTACGCGCGGTCGGGCTTCGACGACAACCCGAAGCCGGGAACGTCGAGCAGGACGACGCGTCGGGTTGCGGCGAGCTCGGGGAGCACACCCGCGTAGTCGATCGACGATGTGGGGAAACCGTGGAGCACGAGCAGCGGCAGCATTCCGCGGTCTGCGTGCGGCGGCGCGTCGACCACGAACACTCCGTCATCGCCGACCCTCTCGACTTCGCCGCGGGAGCGCCACTCGGCGATGAGCTGGGCGGTCGACACACCTCCATCCTGGCGCGTCTCCGACCGATCGCGTCTAGAGACCCCCGATGGACGGCGTCAGCTTCGCCAAGTAGGAGGTGAGGTGCTTGTACAGGCCGGTGGCGAGCAGGACACCGAGTACCACGAGCAGCACGCCGGCGACTCGCTCGACTTTGGGACCGATCCGACGTAGCCACTCGGCGAGCTTCGGCGACGACGCAAGACCAAGCGCGGCGAGGAGGAACGGTACGCCGATCCCCAGCGCGTACGCGAGCAGCAAGACGGCACCGCGCCCGGCTTCACCGCCGCGCGCGGCAACCGTGAGCGCGGCGGCGAGCAGTGGCCCGACGCACGGGCTCCACGCCGCACCGAACGCAACCCCGACCACGAACGGCCGCAGCGGGCCACCGCCCGTCGGCACCTGCAGCAAGCGACGCTCGCGGCTGAAGGGTCCGCGCACGATGCCGAGCAGCGCCAGGCCCATCACGGCCACAACCACGCCTCCAATGCGTTGCACCCAGACCTGCACGTCGTCTAACGAAGATCCGAGCTGTCCCGCGGCAGCACCCAACGCTGCGAACACCGCGGAGAAGCCGATGATGAACACGACGGTGGCCGGCACCGCGCGCGCCGCGTCGCGTTGCTGCGTCGCTTCGCCAGCGATGATGCCGAGGTACGCCGGGAGCAACGGCACGATGCACGGCGCGAGGAACGACGCGACGCCGGCCCCGAACAGCACGATGAGCTGGTGGGTCATGCGCGAACGCTCAGGTGCCGAACGTGAACGCGAACGCCTGGAGCCCTGGGCTTCGAGCGATGAGACGGATCGTGTGCTCCCCGATTGACGGGGAAAGCACGAGTCGGTACAGGTCGGACGCGGTCACGCGCACGAACGTGCTGCCGTCAGCGTCGACCATCGTCTGTTCGGTACGTTCCAACTCGTTGAGCGGCCGGCCGTCGATCTCGATCACGACATCGATCGGAGCTCCGGACGCCGTTGCCATGACGAGATTCACTTCGCGAGCCGAATAGCCGAGGACGATCGCGGCGCCGGCTTCCTCGGCCGTGACTTGCTCGTCGCCGGCGCTCCACGTGCCAACGAGTCGCACCTCGCCCTGTGCGTTGGTCGCCGCGCCTTCGGGGTACGTGACGACACCGGGTTGTGCGGCTGTGCCCCGCAACAGCCCGAGGTAGGTCTCGGGTGTGAGCACCGCGTCGGGTTCGGGTTGCGGCGCGGCGTCGTCGTCGATGGGCTGCGCGTGCGGCGAGGCCTTGGCCACGCCGAGCAGCTTGCGAATCACCGCTTCAGTCTCGCCGTAGGACCCTTCACCGAAATGCACGTAACGCGCCCGACCTCGGCGGTCGGTGATGTACTTCGCGGGCCAGTACTGGTTGGAGAACTGGTTCCAGATCGCCATCTCGTCGTCGAGTGCGACGGGATAGTTCACCTTCAGTCGCGCCACCGCGTCGCGCACGTTGCCGTGGTCCTTCTCAAAATCAAACTCTGGAGAGTGGACGCCAACGATCACGAGGCCGTCATCGGCGTACCGGTCGTACCACGCACGCAGGTGCGGAAGCGTGCGCACGCAGTTCACGCACGAATACGTCCAGAAGTCGTAGACGACCACCTTGTTGCGCAGGTCCGCCTTCGACAACGGCTTGGAGTTGATCCAACCTTCGGCCGCGCCGAGGCCGGGCACCTTCGGACCGACCGGAAGGTTCGAAACGTCGGCGCGGGGCGCGACGTCACGCGGATTGGCCTCGCTGGCGATGAACACGGCAGCCACCGCACCCGCAGTCAGCAACGCGGCCACGAGGAGATAGCCACTGCGCGAACGCACTGACGGTTCGCGCTGCGCTGGTGTAGCCCCTGGTCCCGGTTCGACCACCTACTCCCCCTCGTGTGTCGTGGCCTGATCCTCCCAGGCCGGCGACAGGTCTACGGAGCAGCCGGCCAAAGCGATGATCTCCAGCACTACGGTCTTGGCAATGGCCACGGTCGACGAGGTGGTGGAACCCACGGTCGACGAGGTGGCACGACGTCTCGACGCCGACGGCTACGCCATCGTCGAAGGGCTCATCCCCCAGGCCGAAGCGATCGAGATCGGCGCGGAGCTGCGCCGCCTCCTCGATGGTGTCCCCGAGGGCCGCAACTTCTTCGAGGGCTTCAAGACCCGGCGGCTGTACGCGATCTACGCAAAGACCCGGATCCTCGACCCGCTGACGTTGCATCCGCTGGTGCTCGGCGCGCTCGAGCACGTGCTCGGCCCGCACTTCCAGCTGAGTGGCCCGACCGGCATCGAGATCGCGCCGGGTGAGGTGGAGCAGATCCTGCATCGCGACGAGGACGTCTATCCCGTTCCCGGGCCACATCCGCAGCTCGTGACCAACGTGATGTGGGCGTTCGACGACTTCACGAAGGCAAACGGCGCGACGCGCCTCATCCCTCGCAGTCATCACTCGATCGCGCAACCGCCCGACGACGCACCCATGGTCTACGCAGAGATGCCGGCCGGCTCAGCGATGATCTACGTGGGATCGATCTGGCACGGTGGCGGTGCCAACACGACCGATCGCACGCGCCTGGGTGCCGCGATCGAATACGCCGCGAGCTGGCTCCGCCAACAGGAGAACCACGTGCTGTCGGTGTCGCCCGAACTCGTCCGCACGCTGCCCAAGCGATTGCGCGAACTGCTCGGGTACAACATCTACCCGCCATTCGTCGGCTACGTCGACGGCCGTCACCCCGACCGCGCGATCGGCATCAGCTAGGTAACGATCTGCTCGATCCGCTCGAGCGTCTTCTCCATGTTCCCGGCGGCCTGCTTGCCGCCCTTGCGCACCAAGCTCTTCATGCCCGCCTCTTGCGAGATGTCCCAGCTCTCACGCACCTTGGTGCCGCCAGCGACGGGCTCGAGCTCATACCGCCAGATACGCCCGCCCATCTTCTTGAAGCGCTTCGGCCGCGGCTGCCACGCGATCTTGCGCCCCTCCTCGAACTCGATGACCGTGTTCCTCATCGAATATGGGATACCCAACTTCATCTTCATGTCGAAGGTGGAGCCGAGCTTCAAACGCTCCGACTGCTCGGGGTCGCGCACCGTGCCGGAACCGTCGATCTCACGGTGACGACTCGGGTTGGCGAGGAGCTCGAAGATCTTCTCGGGTGGGGCAGGGATGACCCGCTCCACGCTCACTACGTCGTTTGCATCAGTCATAGGAGCGCAGGCTAGACCTGTCGGCGTGGCTGCGCCCTTCGACCGCGACACACTCCTCGCCAAGGGCCAGGAGCGCACCGGCGGCCTCACCGATCTCGGGACCGGGCAGTTCCTCGAGGGCATGGGCCGCTTCGTCGATTCCCTGAACGCCGAGGCGCGCCTCAACGACATCGGTCGCTTCATCGCCGAGGAACGGGTGCTGCTGCACGTGGTCAACCGGCTGCACTACGTGCACGACCGCGAGCAGTACCCCGAGATCGCCGCGGTCGACGTGGTCAAGCCCGTGTTCATCATCGGCCTGCCGCGAACTGGCACCACCATCCTGCACGACATCCTCAACCAGGACCCCGCCAACCGCGCGCCGCTCACCTGGGAGCTGATGTTCCCGTCGCCACCGCCCGAGGCGTCGGTCGGCAACGACGATCCCCGCGTTGGCGCGTGTCAAGCGACGATCCCGAGCGGCGATGAGCGATCGACGTTGTTCAAGGCGATGCATCCCATGGGAGCCACGCTTTCGCAGGAGTGCGTCGTGATGATGGGCGAAGCGATGTGCACGGCGCTCTTCCACAACCAGTTCCGCGTGCCCACGTACCAGGACTGGGTCGATGCCGGCGCCGACTGGTCGGCGGTGTACGCGTTCCATCGCCGTCAGCTCCAGCACCTCTGGTGGCACAAGCCTGGCGACCGCTGGATGCTCAAGACCGGCGGGCACATGTGGGGCCTCGAGCAGCTGTTGGCCACCTACCCCGACGCCCGGATCGTGTTCACGCATCGGGACCCGGTGAAGTCGATGACGTCGTACGCGAGCCTGACCGCGCTGGTGCGCTCGAGTGGGAGCGACGAGGTCGACCCGATCGAGATCGCGGCCGACTGGACCGCACGCCTGAAGATGGTGCTCGAGCGTTCGATGGCGGTGCGCGCGGCCCGCGAGTACCCGGACGCGGTGTTCTACGACATGTACTTCTCCGACTTCGTAACCGATCAGTTTGCCGAGATCGCGAAGATCTACGACGCGCTCGATCTCCCGATGTCGGACGAGGGCGCCGCGGCCATGCGCGAGTTCATCGCTGATCACCCCAAGGGCAAAGACGGCATCCACCGCTACGCCCCCGAGGAGTTCGGGGTCGACTCCGCCACGGTGCGACGCGAGTTCGCGCCCTACATCGAACGCTTCGGGCTCGAGCCCGAAGCCGAGGACAGCTGAGCCCTAGGGTTCAGTGGTTCACCAACCTCCAGGAGGACCCATGGCCGTCGCCGTCGGTGACGAAGCACCCGATTTCACGCTGAAGGACCAAGAAGGCAACGACGTCACGCTGTCGAGCTTCCGTGGCAGCAAGAACGTGGCCCTCGTCTTCTACCCGTTCACGTTCACGGGCGTGTGCAAGGGCGAGCTCTGTGAGCTGCGCGACACCGGGTCGAACTTTGAGTCCGCCGACACGCAGCGGCTTGCGGTGTCGTGCGACACGCGGCACGCGCAGAAGGTGTGGGCCGAACAGGAGGGATTCGACTACCCGGTGCTCAGCGACTTCTGGCCACATGGTGAGGTCGCCAAGGCCTACGGCATCTTCAACGACACGCTCGGCTGCGCCATGCGCGCCACGTTCGTCATCGACAAGGACGGCAAGGTGGTGGATCGCTTCGAGTCAGAAGGACTCGGTACGCCACGCGAGAAGGCAGAGTACGACGCCGCGCTCGGCAAGGCGTCGTAGGACTCCTCTCTTTGGTCAACCCCGCAACACCGCGATTGCCGCGGGACGGTCGTCGTTGCCCGCGTCCACCACGTCGACGCGTGTGTACCCACCGACGCCGTGCGCGGTGGCGCGCATCGGCCCGACACGAACGGTCCGCAGGTAGCGCACCTCGAGCTCGGTCGGTACAAGTGCGCCCGGAAGACTCAGCGCAGCTTCCTCGGCGAGCAACGCGACCACACCTCCCTGGATGGTGTCGACCCAGTTGAGGAGGCGGGGCTTTCGGTCGGCTTCCATCACGCCGGGGGCGATCGCGCGCGCCGCGAGGATCTCGGTGATCGGCACGCGCGTCACCGGAAACCGCCGCCGCGCTTTGCCGCCGAGGGTCACTTGCGTCACGAACGAGTCCGCCACATCGCCGGGGCGGGGCGAAGCCACGAACGTTCCCAGCACGAAGGCCGCGGGTTCGGCGCGGCCGTCGATCGTGAATGTGGCCTCCGCGAAGGTGAGCACGCGACCGGTCTTGAGAATCCGACCCGTGCCGCGAACGCTCACACCGGCCGGAATCGGATGGACCACGCGCACGCTCAGGTCGACGGTCATGCACACCTTCGGCAGCGTCTGCTCGGTGGCCAGTGAACCCATGAGCGAGTCGGCCCACGACAGCAACACCGATGGGCGCAACACGCCGACTTCAGGCACGCAGAGCTGCGAGACGACCTCAACATGGCCCACCATGGTGTCGCCGGCCACTTCCATGTTGAGCCCGAGCTCCGTGGTGAACCCGATCTCGCGCTCCGACGGCATCGTCGCAGCCCTCCCTTTCCGCTCTCTGCGCTGCGCGCGGGCCGCTCGGGCCCCGTTCGCTGCGGCGCAGGGTACCTGCGCCGCGGCCGCTCGCTCTGGCCGATCACCGACCGAGTCGGCGCAAGAGCGTGCCGGCACCCTGCACCGACGCGCCGAGGGCTCGTACTTGCTCGGCGAGCGCTCGATCCGAAGTGATCACGGTCGCGTCCGCGGGGGTCGCGAGCGCAGCCACGAGCTCGACAATGCGGTCGTCGGCCGCGTCACGACCAGCGCGGCGCGCGTAGAACACGTGCACGCCTTCGTGAGTGGCTTCGGGGACATCTGGCAGCGGGCGCCCATCGAGCACGAGCGATACGGCGTCGCCATCATCTGCGGCCAGGCGCTGTAGGTCGGCCAACAGGCGTCGCACCGCCCCGTCGCGGTCTCGCCACCAGCCATCGGGACGGGACCCGATCACGTTCATGCCGTCGACAACGAGAACCGCCACACCCCAAGCGTGGCCGATCGACCCGACCGTCGCCGCGACTTCACGCCGACCTACGATCCCCATCGCATCGGGAAGACGGGGGCGGACATGCCGGGACTCAGCAACGACGAGAAGGCGAACCTCGGGCCCAGCCACCTCCGCGACGGCCAGTAGCCAACTCCTCGAACGACGAGGCACCCGAACCGTCGTGGTCATCCCCCTCCACGACAACAACCCGACGCACCGACGGGCCTGGGTGACGCTGCTGATCATCGCGCTCAACATCGTCGTGTACGTCGCGGTGCAGCCGCACGATGGCGCGCAGCAGGAGACCGAGTTCACGTACGAGCACGCCGCGATCCCCTGTGAGCTCAAGCAGCAAGAGCCGCTCAACGTGGCCGAGTTCAACGCGCTTGACTGCGACGCGGAATCGTTCGGCGCTCAGGAGTTCTTTCCCGACAAGAACGTCTGGCTCTCGATCCTGTTCTCGATGTTCCTGCATGGCTCGTTGTTGCACATCGGAGGGAACATGCTGTTCCTCTGGGTCTTCGGCAACAACGTCGAGGACTACCTCGGCAAGTTCGGGTTCATACTCTTCTATCTGTTCGCGGGCGCGGTTGCGACGTTCGCGCACGTGTTGTACGAGCCGTCGTCACTCACCCCGGTGATCGGCGCGTCGGGTGCCATCGCGGGCGTGATGGGCATGTATCTCGTGCTCTGGCCTCATGCACGGATCATCGCGGTGGTCCCATTCCTCGCGTTCATCCCGTTGCCCATACCGGCGGGAATCATCCTCGTCGTCTGGTTCGCGATGCAGTTCCTCACCGGAGACGACTCGGGCGTGGCGTGGGTGGCACACGTGGGCGGATTCGCCGCGGGCGTGCTCATCGGGATGGCGTTGAAGTCGGTCAAGCCCCCGAGACAGGTGCCGCAGCGCGACTGAATCGCGTCATAGGTAACCTTTTTCCCTGTGGAACGAGTTGGCTTCTACGGCGACGACATCGCCGAGCCGATCCAGGCGTACGAGGAACAGGTGCAAGGCAAGAAGCGCATCGAGGGCCTCGAGCTCAGCCCCGCGCTCGCCAACGCAGGGATCGGTCAGGGGATCCGACGCGCGCAAGCGCTCAACCGCATGGACATCCCCATGATGTGGCGCGTGGTCGTACGCTCCGGCAACAAGAAGCAGGGACCCGTCATCTCCGTCATACCTCCGCGCGACAAGCCATCGAGCGACGCCGTGGATCTCTTGAGCGCGGCACGTCTCTTCGCGCCCGAGATGGCCGCGGGACCGGAGACCTTCGACTGCGCATTCCCGCCCGAAACCACCGCGAAGAGCCTCGTGGAGTTCGGCACCGCAGCAGTGCGCGCGTTCGGATTCGCGGGCGAACTCCAGTGGACCGTGCGCGAACGGGGCCTCCTCCCGCGCTAGCTCCTGGCATTTGCTCGCGGTCTGGCGCTACGTGACCTGCGGCAGGACTGCACCGGCGAGGAGCTCGAGGGTGGTCGGCGTGGCGCGGTCGTGCGTGAAGAAGATGAACTCCGTGATGCCCGCGGCCACGTGCTCGCCGATCCGGTCGACGATCGCGTTCGGCGTGCCCACGTAACCGCCCTCGTGCAACCCCCACCCCGGTCCTGCGAAGCGGCGCTCGGCCTTGGCCTTCGCCTCCGCGAGCGTGCGATCGTCGGGCGCGATCACCATGACTGCTTCCAACGAGCGCCGAATGGTTGAGGCATCGCGGTCGATGCGCGCGCACTCGGCTTCGAGCAATGCCAGCTTCGGCGCGATCTCCGCGAGCGCGTACGTCGGGACGTTCCACACGTCGGCATACCGCGCAACGAGCGGCAACGTGCGCTTCTCGCCAACCCCGCCCACATAGATCGGCGGACGCGGCTGCTGCACCGGCGGAGGGACGTTCGGGTAGTCGCGGAGCTGGAAATGCTTGCCGTCGAACGTCGTGAGCTCGTTGGCGAACATGCTGGTGAGGATCTCCAAGGTCTCGCCGAGGATCTCCGAGCGATCCCCAAACGAACCCCAAGGGATGCCAGCAAGGTCGTGCTCGGGCTCGTACGAGCCGCTCCCGATACCCACGTTCAGGCGACCGTTCGAGATGACGTCGAGCGTGGTTGCCATCTTCCCGAGCAACGCGGGATGACGGAACGTGGCGCAGAGCACCATGTGCCCGATGCGCAGGCGCGCCGTCTGCGCGAGCAGTGCGGTCGCGAGGGTCCAGCCTTCGAACGCGGGCTTGCCCGGGAGCGCCGGCCCGTAGAGGTGATCGAAGCACCAGAACGAGTCGAAGCCGAGTTGCTCGCACAGCTGTGCACGCTCGAGGATCTCGTCGTATCCGAACGCGATCTGCGGCACGTAGATGCCGAACTTCAGATCCGTAGCCACGCACTTCTCCTCGCCTCGGACGCCCGCGCACACTACGCGTGCGCAGTCATACGATGACGCCCGTGACGGTTCCGTACTTCCTCGCTCGCCCGTCGGCTGAGCCGCCGTGGCCCGGCGTGGTCGTGTGCCTTGAGGGCTACGGCATGGACCAGTGGCTGCTACGGGTATGCGAACGGCTCTCAGCAGAGGGGTACGCCGCGATAGCGCCCGACATGTTCGCCCGGTTTGGTGGTAGCGACCGCGCGAAAGGATCGGACCACTTCATTGCGTTACGAACGCACCAAGCGCTCAATGACGTTGCCGAGTGTGTCGCCGAGCTCAAGCGCATCGGCGCAGCCAAGATCGGGATCACCGGCTTCTGCATGGGTGGTCGCATCACCTACGAAGCAGCCACGCAGGGCGCCCAGGTCGACGCGGCCGCCGGGTTCTACGGCGCGCGCATCTCGACGATGCTCGCCGAGCCGGCCTGCCCGTTGCTGTTGCTCTTCGGCGGCACCGACAAGTGGATCCCGACCGACGAGATCGCCGCGATCGAGGCGCACCACGAAGGCAACGTGATCGTGTACCCGGAGGCGGGCCACGGCTTCATGCGCGACGGCTCAGAGAGCTACGACGAGACCGCCGCCACCGACGCGTGGAAGCGACTGCTCGCCTTCTTCGGCGAGCACCTGCGCTAGCGCTCGGCCCTGCCCCTATCGTTCCCACCAAGGGGGTTCTCATGCTGCTGCAAGACAAGGTGATGGTGGTCTCTGGTGTTGGCCCGGGCTTGGGACGCGAGATCGCGGCGGCCGCAGTGCGGGAAGGTGCCTCGGTGATGATGGGTGCACGCACGCAGGCGAACCTCGAAGCCGCGGCGGCCGAGATCGATCCTTCAGGGAAGCGGATCGGTTGGCAGGTCACCGACATCACGAACCCGACCCAATGCAAAGCGCTCGCGGATGCTGCGGTCGAGAAGTTCGGCAAGCTCGACGCCCTCGCGAACTGCGCGGCGTTCGACACCGTGTTCGGCGGCGTCGAGGAAGCCAACTTCGAGGAGTGGCGTCAGGTGTTCGACACGAACGTCATCGGCACGCTCCAAGTCACGCAGGCCGCGATCCCGCACCTCAAGAAGCAGGGCGGCGCCATCGTGTTCATTGGCTCGCAAGGGATGTTCTGGCCGCCGAAGGGCTTCTTCCAAACCGCGTACCAATCCTCGAAGGCGGGATTGGTGTCAGCGATGTACCACCTCGCGAACGAGCTCGGCGCCGACAAGATCCGCGTGAACACGGTCGTGCCCACGTGGATGTGGGGCCCGCCCGTCGAGGGCTACGTGAACTCCACGGCGAAAGCGCAAGGCGTCCCGCCGGAACAGATCATCGCGGGCATCACCCAGAACATGCCGCTCGGCGAGATCCCGACCGATGGCGACGTTGCCGAAGCGGTCGTGTTCTTCGCTTCCGACCGCGCCCGCATGATCACGGCACAGACCCTCATGGTCAACGCCGGCGAGTTCCCCCACTAGCTCGAAACCAGGACCGCCTGGTCGGAGGTGAGCTTCACCTCTACGAGGGAGGCGTCTCGCCGTAGGCGTCCGGATGGTTCAGTGGGTACCGGAGCCAATCGAGCATCTCGCGCAGCTGCGCGTACGCCCCGAGGCGGGCGGCATCGGTGCCTTCCGACTCGGCCTGGTCGCACACGTCGTTGAGCCGCCGCGTCATCGTGGGCCCGAGCTCGAGCAGCCCACCGCTCCCGGCGGTCGCCCACTTCGCCAGCACGTAGTGCACGAGCGCACCGACCGGAACGCCCAGGTTCTCGCCGAGGTCACGGATCGTCGACAACGGATCAACGTGTGCGTACAGCGCGAGATCTATCTTGAAGTTGGCGTCCGGATCGTCGTCGCTCGGTGGCTCGGTCCACGGTTGGAGCACCACTGTTCGGTCATCGCTCATGCAACAACGCTACGGCGCGGTCGGTAGCCTCCGGCCCCGTGACCGCCACTCCCATCGGGGTGGGCGTGCTGGACCCGCCTGAGTGACCCAATCCGACACAACGAGACCTGGAGATGGCGATGCCCACCAAGATGGCCCGCGAGTTCAAGGACTTCATCTCCCGCGGCAGCGTGATCGACCTGGCGGTCGGCATCGTGATCGGCGCCGCCTTCACCACGGTCGTGCAGTCGTTCGTGAACGACGTGCTCAACGCCTTCATCGGCGCCGTGGTCGGCAAGCCGAGTTTCGACGACCTCACCCTGACCATCGGTGACGGCTTGATCCGCTACGGGAGCTTCATCACCGCGGTCGTGAACTTCGTCATCATCGGCTTCGCGCTGTTCCTCGTCGTCCGGGCGGTCAACAGCCTGCGCCGCAACGAAGAAGCAGAGCCTGCCCTGTCGGAGAAGGACGTGCTCGTCGAGATACGCGACTTGATCTCCGCGCAGGGTGGTGGATCAGCCGCCACTCTGGCGAAGCCGGATGGTGGCGTTGACCCCGGTTCCCCACGGTGACGCCGCGACGGCATCGGTGAGCCGCAGCGCAGAGTCTCCGCGCGCGAGCGCGTCGAGGATGTTGGGGTAGTGACCGTTGCGAAGCGTCTGCACCGTCGCGTCGAGACCGATCTCAACCGATGGGTATCCCTTCACGCCGACTGAGTTCGCATTGCGGGCTCCCGGCGCACCTTGGGTCGTAGCCAGTGGATTGAGCAGCGAGGCTGCGTTCGACTCGGCGTCGATCCACGCGAACAGCCCGCGGAGGTTCTCGTTCGTGACCGGCGCACCGAGTCGATCGAGCAACATCACGCACCAATACGTCCGCCGCTGACCGAACTTCGCGAGCGAGTCGACGAGTCCTGTCTTCTGCGCAATAGCCGCAGCAAGGCCTGCCTTCGCCGCGTCGCGTCGGGCCACAGCCGCGACAGCCGCGCTCTCGGTCGCGAGACGGCTGGCGCTCGCTTGCTCTGGCGCAAGGTCGTTGAGCAGAGCGCTCGTGGCCGCACTGGCCACGTCACCCGAGCCAACGCCAGGCGCAGGAACGCCGGCGGCATGCAGGCGCTCCTCTTCGGCAAGGGCCGCGGTGACGGCCGCTTGGGCCGTGACGATCTCGGCTTCGGCGAAAGGAAGCACGAACGCGTTGATGCGGATCGCCGCGTCGGCGGTGA
>JANOHN010000172.1:0-3305 GCA_031406505.1 Acidimicrobiia bacterium
CCGTCAACCCCCCTCCACCCACAAGTCCCCCACTGGCCACCTCCAGTCCCCCTTCTTGGCCTTCGGGCGCGCGGGATCCACGCTCGGGCGTATCGCGTTCACCCCGGGTGGGCGGGGGCTGCAGGCCCGGCATCGGGACGGCGCCGCGCTTCACGGCTGGTGAGCCCGCTGGCTCCTGCGCCTCCGGCGCAGTCGGCCGCGAGGCGGCCGCGGTCTCCCCAGGCTCAGCGCAACCGCGCCTTTCCCGACGCCTGACCCTCCGCCCCCGCACATGCGGCTGTCGGGGCGCGTGCGGTCGCGGAGTGGGCTGGTGCGCCCGCGGGGAGGGCCTGCCCTCCCCGCGATGGTTACGCCGGAACTGCCTCGCGGGGGGATGGGAGGTATTGCTCCCAAAGTGGGTCGAGGGAGCCGACGCTGGCGACGAGCCAGAGGGCGGCGGCGGGGGCTTGGGGGGCGCGGCGCAGGCGGAGACCGGCTTCGTGGAGGAACCGATCTTCCTTGCGCGCGTTGCACGCGCGACATGAGGCGACGACGTTCTCCCATGCGTGCGGGCCGCCGCGAGAGCGCGGCACTACGTGGTCGATGTTCTCGGCGCCGCGGTTGCAGTACTGGCACCGGTGCCCGTCGCGGGCGAAGACCGCGCGCCGAGAGAGGGGCACGCGGGTCCGGAAGGGCACGCGCACGAAGTGCACGAGGCGGATCACCGACGGCGCTGGGATCATGGACCGCTCGGAGCGGAACTCAGCTCCGTTGCGCTCAAGGATCTCCGCCTTCTCCTTGAGCACGAGGACGACGGCTCGGCGGGCGGAGACCACGCAGAGCGGCTCGAAGCTGGCATTGAGCATCAGTGCTCTTCCCAACTCGAGCGACCTCCTCGGGACCGCGGTGTGCGGGCGAAGTCTACCGGCGCGTCGAACCCGCGGCAGCAGTGTTCGCGCTTGCCTCGGCGCGGCACCACGCGAGGTAGATGACCAGGTCGGCGGGTGCCGGAGCGCCGTCCGAGCCGTACTGCGTCTCGAGGCGGAAGCGGAGGTAGGCCGGGTCGGGACGCGGCAGGAAGGGCGGTCTCCGCCACCAGCCTGGCCGGCTCGAGCGGACGAGCTGGCGGAGCGCGGTCGGCCACAGCCCCGGTCGGCCGACGATGGCGAACACGGCGCGGGCCCAGGAGCGGCGGCGCTGGGCACGGTCCACATCGTCACGGTACGCCCAACCGCGCGACACGAGCGGGTGAGTGCCGAGGCGAGCGACGGTGGCGCAGGTACCCTGCGCCCACAGCGAGCCGGGGCCCAGCGGCCCGGCCCACAGGGCCAAGAGCGGGAAGGTTGGAGGGCGACGTGGCGCAACCTGCGGCGGCCCGGCGCGTCGACGTCGCCGCGTTGTTTGAGGCGCTGCTCCGCAACGTCGAGCAGGTGATCCAAGGCAAGACCGAGCAGGTCCGGCTCGCGCTCGTGTGCCTGTTCGCCGAGGGCCACCTGCTCATCGAGGACGTGCCGGGAGTAGGCAAGACCTCGCTCGCCAAAGCGCTCGCCCGCTCGATCGCGGCGACCGCGAACCGCATCCAGTTCACTCCCGACCTCTTGCCCTCCGACGTGGTGGGCGTGTCGGTCTGGAACCGGTCGACGAACGAGTTCGAGTTCCGCCCGGGCGCCGTGTTCGCGCACGTGGTCCTCGCCGACGAGATCAACCGCGCGTCGCCGAAGACGCAGTCGGCGCTGCTCGAGTCGATGGAGGAGCACCAAGTCACGATCGACTCGCGCACGTACGTGCTGCCGAGGCCATTCCTCGTGATCGCCACCCAGAACCCGATCGAGCTCGAAGGCACGTATCCGTTGCCGGAAGCGCAGCTCGACCGTTTCCTGATGCGGCTTCCCATGGGGTACCCGAGTCGCGAGGCCGAGGTGGCGATCCTCGGCACGCAAGGTGCCGGGCACACACTGGTCGACCAGCTCGAACCGGTCGCGACTGCCGCCGACGTCGCTGCCGCGGCGGATGCCGTGACGACGGTGCACGTCGCGGCCGCGCTCCAGGCGTACATCGTCGACGTCGCCGACGCGACTCGTCGCCATCCCGAGCTCGCACTCGGTGTGTCGCCACGCGGCGCGCTCGCACTTCAGCGTGCGGCGCGAGCGCTCGCGGCCAGCATGGGCCGCGACTACATCATCCCTGACGACATCAAGACCCTCGCGCCCGTGATCCTCGAGCACCGTGTGCTGCTCGGGCCCGAGGCCGAGCTGCGAGGTGTCACGACGGGCGACATCCTGCGCGCGGTTCTTGCGTCAGTGCCCGTCCCAGGCGCGTCCGGCTGACCCGGTGGCCACCGATGGCCCGCCGACAGGTCGCGTCACCGGGCTCACGCGTCGGGGCTGGACGCTGGCGGGTGCTGCCGGTGGTCTCGTGCTGGGGAGCCAGGTGCTCGGGGCCGGTCCCCTCGCCGGCCTAGGGCTCGCAGCTGCATTCCTGATCGGCATTGCCTTCGTCTGGGTGAGCGTCCGCCGGCCCGGGCTCGCGGTGGCTCGCTCGGTGCGCCCGGCGCGCCTCCATGTGGGCACCGAGGGTCGGGTGGTGCTCGAAGGTTCCACCACCACGCCCGCTCCCTTGCTCACCCTGACTGACCGGGTCGACGAAGGGCGCCGCGCAGCACGCTTCCTCTTGTTGCCGAGTGCCGCGGGCACCGCGGTGCGCGCGGTGTACCGCATCCCGACCCAGCGACGGGGCCGACACCTGATCGGACCGCTCGTGGCTTCGGTGACCGACCCCTTCGGGATCGCGCGCCGCACCTTCGAGGTGACGGCCGCGACCGACGTGGTCGTGTGCCCGCGCGTCCACGCGGTCGTCCCGCCCAGGCGTGGTGGCGGCGGTGAGCCCGCCGCGCATGCGGAGGGTGCCCGGGCGCCGGCCCTCGAGCCGCTGGGCGAGTTCCTCGCGTTGAACGACTACGAGCCCGGTGACGACCCGCGCCGAGTGCATTGGCCCTCGAGCGCGCGCCGCGGCGAGCTCGTGGTTCGTCTGGACGAGGCCGCGTCACCGGGTCGCGTGGTGCTCTTGCTCGACACCCGGCCGGAAGCCCACGACGAGGTCACGTTCGAGTCGGCGGTCGAGGTGATCGCCTCCTTGGCGGTAAGCCTCCGACGCACGCACGCACCGGTCGAGGCGCTCACGACCAAAGGTGACGTGCTCGGACGCCCCGGTGCGGGAGCCGTTGCGATCCTGCTCGAGCGGCTTGCCGTCGTGGAGACCGGCGGACCCGACTACCTCGTCAACGTGGTCGCCGGACTCCGCGACCGACTCGGAATCGGCGCCGTCGT
>JANOHN010000197.1:0-10001 GCA_031406505.1 Acidimicrobiia bacterium
ACCGGCGTGCACGTGATGGTGGTGCGCCCCGGCTTCGTCCACTCGAAGATGACCGAGGGGCTCGAGCCCGCGCCGCTCGCCACGACACCGGAGCACGTGGCCGACGCCATCGTCCGCGGCATCGCTCGGCGGGCAACCACCGTCTGGGTGCCACCGGCGCTTCGCTACGTGATGACCGTGCTCCGCCACCTCCCCCGTCCCGTGTTCCGGAAGCTGAGCATTTGACGCGACAGGCGGCCGCCTTCGACTTCGACGGCACGCTGTCCACGAGCGACACGCTCCTGCCGTACCTGCGCGCGGTGGCTGGGACCCGGGAGCTCACCCTTGCCGCCGTCGCCGCCGCACCGCAGCTCCTCGCCGGCGCTCTCAGCGACCGCCGGCGCGACGCGGCCAAGGCCGCGATGGTGCAACGAGTGCTGGGCGGGCGTCGGGAGGACTGGCTTCGGGCGCTCGGAGCCCGCCATGCCGACGCGATCCTCACGCACCACCTCCGCCCGGAGATGGTCACCCGACTCGAGTGGCACCGCGACGCCGGCCACGATCTGGTCATCGTGTCCGCCTCGCCGACGCTCTACCTCGACGCGGTGGGTGAGGGGCTCGGCGTCGACGCCGTGCTCGCCACCGAGCTCGAGGTAGGACCCGACGGCTGCCTCACCGGGCGATTGTCCGGTGCGAATGTGCGTCGGGCCGAGAAGGTGCGGCGCTTGGAAGCGTGGCTGGGCGACGCGAACGCAGAGATCTGGGCCTACGGCGACAGCACGGGCGACCGCGAGCTGCTCGAGCGCGCCGACCACCCGATGAAGGTGTGAGGCGGAACCAAGGCGGCCCCAGACTTACCCTCCGGTACCCTTGACCCTTATGTCCGACTTCCTGGAGCACCTACGCGAGCGCGTCCTGGTGCTCGACGGCGCCTTCGGCACCTGGGTGCAGGACAAAGACCTCGGCCCTGACGACTTCGGGGGCCCATCGCTCGAGGGATGCAACGAGCATCTGGTGCTCACCCGCCCCGATGTGATCAAAGAGATGCACGCCGCGTTCTTCGAGGTGGGCGTCGACGCGGTCGAGACGGCCACGTTCGGTGCTTTCCCAATCGTGCTCGACGAATACCAGATCCCCGAGAAGACCCACGACATCAACGTCACCGCGGCCCGGCTCGCTCGTGAAGTGGCGTCTGATTTCGCGACGCCCGATCGACCCCGTTGGGTCGTCGGATCGGTGGGCCCCGGCACCAAGCTCCCCTCGCTCGGCCACATCGCGTTCGCCGACCTCCGCGACTCCTACATCCCGCAGATGGAAGGGCTCCTCGAGGGCGGCGTCGACGTCCTCATCATCGAGACGGTCCAAGACCTTCTCCAGGGCAAGGCCGCACTTGTCGCGGCGCGCCGCGCGATGGCCACGGCCGGTCGCGACGTTCCCGTCATCGTGCAGGTCACGGTGGAGACGACCGGACGCCTCCTCATTGGGTCAGAGATCGGCGCCGCGCTCACCTCGCTCGATGCGATGCAGCCCGACATCCTCGGATTGAACTGCGCGACCGGGCCGAGCGAGATGGTGGAGCACATGCGCTACCTGTCGCAGCACGCACGGATGCAGCTGTCGTGCTTGCCGAACGCGGGGTTGCCGTCGATCGTGGACGGCCGCACTCACTACGACCTCACACCCGAGCAGCTCGCCGACGCGCACGATCGCTTCACGTCGGAGCTCGGTGTAAACCTCGTCGGCGGGTGTTGCGGCACGACGCCGGAGCACCTGCGCCAAGTCGTCGAGCGCGTCTGGGGCCGGGTTCCCACCGTGCGCACTCCCGACCACGAGCCGGGTGCGGCATCGGTGTACTCGCACGTCCCGTTCCACCAGGACACGTCGATCCTGCTCGTGGGCGAGCGCACGAACGCCAACGGATCGCGCAAGTTCCGCGACGCGATGCTCGACGCCGACTGGGACACATGTGTGCAGATGGCGCGCGAGCAAGTCAAGGAAGGCGCACACATCCTCGACGTCTGCGTCGACTACGTGGGTCGTGACGGCGTGGCCGACATGCATGAGCTCGCGTCACGCTTCGCCACGCAAGCCGCGCTCCCCCTCGTGTTCGACTCCACCGAGGCGCCGGTGCTCGAAGCCGGTCTCATGCACGCGGGCGGCAAGGCGCTCCTCAACTCGGCGAACCTCGAGGACGGGGAGGGCCCGAAGTCACGCCTGCACAAGGTGTTCTCGCTCGCACGCGAGTACGGCGCGGCCGTGATCTGCCTCGCGATTGACGAGGAGGGTCAAGCGCGCACCGCGGAATGGAAGGTGCGCGTCTGCAAGCGCATCCACGACCTCGCGGTCAACGAGTACGGGCTCGACGCGACCGACCTGATCTTCGACACCTTGACGTTCCCGCTCGGCTCCGGACAGGAAGACCTGCGCCGCGACGCGATGGAGACCATCGAGGCAATCCGCAGCGTGAAGGCGGAGCTCCCGGGTGTGTCGACCATCCTCGGCGTGTCCAACGTGAGCTTCGGGCTCAAGCCTGCGCTGCGCCACGTGATCAACAGCGTGTTCCTCCACGAGTGCGTCGAAGCCGGACTCGACTCCGCGATCGTCCACGCGGCGCGGATCGTTCCGATGCACAAGATCCCCGACGACGTGCGCACCATGGCGCTCGACCTCGTCTACGACCGCCGGCAACCCGACTACGACCCGCTGCACAAGCTCATGGCCGCGTTCGAAGACGTCGAGGCATCCGCCGTCGAGCGCGAGGACCGGTCCGGATGGCCGGTCGGCGAGCGGCTCAAGCACCGGATCATCGATGGCGAGCGCGACGGGCTCGAGGCCGACCTCGACGAGCAACTCACCGAGCGCCCAGCACTCGAGATCGTGAACGACGTACTCCTCGACGGCATGAAGGTCGTGGGAGAGCTCTTCGCGACCGGCGAGATGCAGCTCCCGTTCGTGCTCCAGAGCGCGGAGACGATGAAGGCAGCGGTCGCCCACCTCGAGCCGCACATGGAAAAGGCGGATGCGGGCGGCAAGGGAACGCTGGTGATTGGCACGGTCAAGGGCGACGTGCACGACATCGGCAAGAACCTCGTCGACATCATCCTCACGAACAACGGCTACGAGGTGCACAACATCGGCATCAAGGCGCCCCTCCAGGCATTCGTTGACAAGGCCAAGGAGGTCGAGGCCGACGCGGTGGGCATGAGCGGCTTGCTCGTGAAGAGCACGCTCATCATGCGCGAGAACCTCGAGGAGATGAACTCCCTCGGGCTCGCTGACACCCCAGTGATCCTCGGCGGCGCAGCGCTGACCCGCACGTACGTGGAGCGCGACCTGCGCGCGGTCTACGACGGTCGGCTCTTCTACGGCAAAGACGCGTTCGAAGGCCTGCATACGATGGACGCCCTCATGGAGGGCAAGCGCACCGGCGCGCTCGATCCCGAGTTCGGGCGTGCGCCCGGCGGCCGTGATCTCCCGGAGCGGCGCGCGCGCGACGACGAGGACACCGAGCCCGTCACGACGCGCTCCGACGTTGCCGCCAACGTGCCCGTGTTCGCGCCACCATTCGTTGGCGCGCGCGTCGCGAAGGGCATCGCGCTCGAAGAGATCGCCACGTACATCAACGAGACGGCGCTGTTCCGCAACCAGTGGCAGTTCCGGCCCGACAAGAAGCTCGGCGAGTCCGACGACGACTTCCGGGTCCGGCTCCGCCCCACGCTGCGCGAGGAGCTGAGCAAGGCCCACGCCGAAGGCTCGCTCGTGCCCGCGGTCGTGTGGGGCTACTTCCCAGTGAACTCGGAAGGCAACGAGCTGGTCGTGTGGACCGACACCGACCGCCGCACGGAGCGGCTGCGCTTCAGCTTCCCGCGCCAACGCGCCGAGCGTCACCTGTGCATCGCCGACTTCTTCCGACCGGTCGACTCCGGCGACCCCGACTACGCCGCGTTCCACGTGTGCACGATGGGGTCGCTCGCGACCGAGCGCGAACGTGAGCTGTTCGCAGCCGACCGTTACACCGAGTACCTGTTGATGCACGGCCTGTCGGTGGAGATGACCGAGGCCCTCGCGGAGTACTGGCACCGGCGCATCCGTGAGGAATGGGGATTTGCCGACGAGGACGGTCCGACCGTGCAGGGGCTCTTCCGCCAGCAGTACCGGGGGTCGCGGTACTCGTGGGGCTACCCCGCCTGCCCGAACCTCGAGGAGCAGGCCAAGCTCGACGAGCTCCTCGATCTGTCGCGCATCGGCGTGAAGCTCACCGAGGAGTTCCAGCTCGAGCCCGAGCAGACAACCTCCGCAATCGTCGTCCCGCATCCGGAAGCGAAATACTTCATTACATGAGCGGGCGAGCAATCTATGAGGGCGTCGACAACCTCGAGGTCATGGAGGTTGCCCGCCGGTATCGGGCGTTCCTCGTGCGTGCCGTCACCGATGCCGTGGGACCACCCGAACGCGCCGGCCGGCTCCTCGACTTCGGCAGCGGCACCGGCACGATCGCTCGGCCGTTGCGCGAGCTCGGATACGACGTGGCCTGCGTCGAGCTCGACCCGCAGCTGCGTGACTCCCTTGCGGCCGACGGCTTCGAGACCGCGTCGAGCGTCGGCGACTTCGCACCCGAGTCGTTCCACTCCGTGTACTCGATGAACGTCCTCGAGCACATCGACGACGACGCGGGTGCGTTCACGAGCCTGCGCGCGGTGACACGGGTTGGAGGTCGCCTCGTGCTCTACGTGCCGGCGCTCCAGTTCCTCTTCTCGGCGATGGACGCCAAGATCGGCCACCTGCGCCGGTATCGCCGGCGGCCGCTCCAAGAGCTCGCCGAGCGCGCCGGCTTCACCGTGGACCGCTGCCGGTACGTGGACGTACTCGGCGTTCCCGCCGCGCTCCTCTACAAGGCGTTCAACCGAGAAGGCGACCTCAACCCGCGATCGGTCGCGACGTACGACCGCGTGGCCTTTCCCGTGAGCCGCGTGCTCGACCATCTCACCGGTCGCGCCGTCGGCAAGAACCTGCTCTTGCTCGGAACCCGACGATGACCGCCGACGCGCTGCGCATCGCCGTCCTCGTGCCGTGCCACAACGAGGAGGCGTCGGTCGCCACGGTCGTCGCCGACTTCCGGGCGTCGCTGCCGGATGCAGTCGTCTACGTATACGACAACGCGTCCTCCGACGCGACCGCTGACCGCGCTCGCGGCGCGGGTGCCGTGGTTCGCCAGGAGCCACTGCCGGGCAAGGGTCAGGTGGTTCGCCGGATGTTCGCTGACATCGAGGCCGATGTGTACGTGCTCGTCGACGGCGACGCCACGTACGACGCCGCCGCAGCTGGCCCGATGGTCAAACGACTCCTCGATGAGCAGCTCGACATGGTGGTCGGACGGCGTGTCACCAATGACGGTGAGACCGACGCCTACCGGCGCGGGCACACGCTCGGGAACTCCTTCTTCAGCCGGGTTCTTCGTGTCCTGTTCGGCTCGCAGTTCAAAGACGTGTTCTCCGGGTATCGGGTCATGTCGCGACGGTTCGTGAAGTCGCTGCCAGTCACGTCGCGCGGCTTCGAGATCGAGACCGAGCTCACGACGCATGCCGTCGAGGTCGGGGCGGTGTGCGTCGAGGTCGACACGACGTATCGAGCCCGCCACGTCGACTCCGAGAGCAGCTTGCGCACGTACCGCGACGGACTGCGGATCCTTCGCAAGAGCATCGTGCTCTTCCAGGAGCAACGGCCGTTGCGCTTCTACACGATCCTCGGTGCGATGTTCACCCTCGTGGCATTCGCCTTGGGCATCCGCGTGCTCATCGACTACATCGAGACCAGCAAGGTGCCCCACTTCCCCACCGCGATCCTCGCGGCGGCAGTCCAGATCACGGCGTTCGTGCTCTTGGCCACGGGCATCATCCTCGACGCCGTGCGCCGCGCCCGGCGCGACATACGACGCCTCGCCTACCTCGCGGTGCCGAACCCCACGGTGACGGGATGAAGGGACTCATCCTCTGCGGCGGTGCCGGCACGCGGCTGCGTCCGATCACGCATACCAGCGCGAAACAGCTCGTCCCCGTCGCGAACAAGCCCATCCTCTTCTACGGCATCGAGGACATGACCGCGGCCGGGATCACCGACCTCGGCATCATCGTGGGCGACACCGCCGACGAGATCATGGCGGCAGTCGGCGACGGTTCGCGGTGGGGCGCGACGGTCACGTACATCCCGCAGGACGAGCCGAAGGGCCTCGCCCACTGCGTGCTGATCGCGCGTGACTTCCTCGGCGACGACGACTTCGTGATGTACCTCGGCGACAACCTGCTGCAACAGGGTCTCTCCGAGTTCGTCGATCACTTCGAGAAGGCGCAACACGCAGCAGATGCGGGCGCGCCGGTCGCGCAGATCCTGCTTGCGCACGTGGACGACCCTCGGCAGTTCGGGGTGGCAGAGGTCAACGACTCGGGTGAAGTCGTGCGGCTCGTGGAGAAGCCCGACGAACCGCCGTCCGACCTCGCGCTCGTCGGCGTGTACCTCTTCGACACCCATGTGCACGACGCCGTGCGCGCGATCAAGCCGTCGGGTCGCGGTGAGCTGGAGATCACCGATGCCATCCAGTGGCTGCTGGACCAAGGGCATCGTGTCGTGCACGAGGTGCTCGTGGGCTGGTGGATCGATACCGGGAAGAAGGACCCACTGCTCGAGAGCAACCGCTACCTCCTCGAGCGGCTCGAGCCGGCGAACCATGGCACGGTCGATGCCGAGTCGAGCATCGAAGGTCGGGTCGTCATCGAAGCCGGCGCCAAGGTGGAGGGATCGCACATCCGCGGTCCCGCGATCATTGGTGAGCGCACCCTGGTGGTGAACAGCTCGATCGGCGCGTACACGTCGATCGCCGACGACTGCGAGATCCGCGACTCCGAGCTCGACCATTCCGTGGTGCTCGAGAACAGCAAGATCATCGGCGTGCCCGGCCTCACCGACTCGCTCGTGGGTCGCCACGTCGAGGTGACGCGCACAGGCCAACAGCCAACCGGCCTGCGCCTCATGCTCGGCGACCACTCCACCATCGACCTCCAGTAGCCGCAACCGACAGATGGGCTAGACAAGTACCGGTGATGGCAACCGTCGTGGAATCCAAGATCGTTGCGGGCGTCTACATCGTCGACCCCACGTTGCACGGCGACGAACGTGGCGTGTTCGTCGAGACGTACCGCCGCGAGTGGCTGCCGCAAGGGCGCGAGATGGTCCAGAGCAACCGTGCCGACCGTCAGCAGGGCAGCGTGGTCGGTCTCCACTACCACCTGCACCAGGCCGACTACTGGTACGTGCCGTTCGGCCGCGCCCGAGTCGTGCTGCACGATCTTCGAGTGGGATCGCCGACCGATGGCGCAACGCTGGTGCTCGACCTCGGCGCGCGCGACGACGGCACCCACGACCACCGCGGCGTCTTCATCCCGCCGGGTGTCGCACATGGTTTCGCCGCGCTCACTGACATGACGATCACGTACCTGGTCGACAACTACTACAACCCCGACGACGAGCTCGGCGTCGCATGGGACGATCCCGCGATCGACGCCGACTGGGGCGTGGTCGGGCCGGTGCTCTCGAACCGCGACCAACAGAACCCCGGGCGCAGTGAGCTCGACGCCCGACTCCAGCCCCATTGGGGCTTGCGTCCATGACCCTCAGACCATGAAGCTCCTCGTGACCGGTGGTGCCGGGTTCATCGGGTCCAACTATGTGCGCTGGGTGCTCGGCCACTCCGACGACTCCGTGACTGTGTTCGACGCGCTCACGTATGCCGGAAACCTCGACAACCTGCGCGACCTCGACGACGACCCACGCTTCACCTTCGTCAAGGGCGACATCACCGACCGCGACGCCGTCCTCGCGGCGATGCCGGGACACGACGCGGTGGTGCACTTCGCGGCGGAGAGCCACGTGGACCGGTCGATCGCCTCACCCGACGAGTTCGTGCACACGAACTGCGGTGGCACCAACGTGATGTGCGACGCCGCCCGGCGGGTTGGCATCGACCGCTTCGTGCACATCTCCACCGACGAGGTGTACGGCTCGATCGAAAGCGGTTCGTTCGCGGAGACCGACGCTCTCGAACCGAGATCGCCGTACTCAGCGTCGAAAGCCGGCTCCGACCTCATCGCGCTCTCGTATCACTCGACCTATGACGTACCCGTGATCGTCACCCGGTCATCGAACAACTTCGGCCCATTCCAGTTTCCCGAGAAGTTGATACCGCTGTTCGTCAGCAACCTGCTCGAGGGCAGGCCGGTGCCGCTCTACGGCGACGGCTTGAACGTGCGCGACTGGTGCTTTGTGGAGGACAACTGCGCTGGCATCGATGCCGTGCTGAGGTCCGGCGCGGTCGGCGAGATCTACAACATCGGCGGTGGCAACGAGATCCCGAACCGCGTGATCACGGACACGCTGCTCGAGCTCCTCGGCCACGACGAATCAATGGTCGAGTACGTGGAGGATCGTCTCGGGCACGACCGGCGCTACTCCGTCACGACCGACAAGGTCCGTGCCTTGGGATGGGCTCCCAAGCACGAGTTCCGGCACGCGCTGGAGGAGACCGTTACTTGGTACCGCGACAACCGCTGGTGGTGGGAGCCGCTCAAGCTTCGGAGCACCTGACCGTGCGCGTGCTCATCACGGGCGCCGGGGGCCAGGTGGGCCACGAGCTGGCCCACGCCTTCCACGAGCACGAGGTGGTCGCGTTGCCCCATGCGCAGCTCGACGTGTCCGAGCTCGATGCGGTCGTGACGGCGGTCAGCTCGACACACCCTGAGGTGATCTTGCATGCGGCCGCGTGGACTGCGGTCGACGCGTGCGAAGCCGATCCCGATCGAGCCTTCGCAGTGAACGCGCTCGGCACACGCCACGTGGCCGAAGCCGCGCATCGGGTCGGCGCGCGCGTCTGCTACTTCTCCACTGACTACGTGTTCGACGGCACCCAAGTCGAGCCGTACAGCGAGTGGGACACTCCGAACCCGCAGTCGGTCTACGGGCAGTCGAAGCTCGCCGGTGAACAGGAGCTCGCCCGCCGCGATGACGCGCTCGTGGTCCGCTTGTCGTGGGTGTGTGGCCGTCACGGGCAGAACATGGTCAAGACGATCCTCCGGCTCGCGGGCGAGCACGAGCAGCTCCAGTTCGTGGACGACCAGCGCGGCCATCCCACGTTTGCCGACGACGCCGCCGCGATGGTGCTGCGCCTGGTCGAGGATCGGCGGACCGGGATCTTCCACGTCACGAACCAAGGCGCGGTGAGCTGGTTCGAGTTCGCCAAGTCGGTGCTCGAGTCGGCCGGACTGGATCCCGAGCGGGTCACGCCGATCGCAACGGCCGATCTCGTGCCCCCGCGCCCCGCGCCTCGCCCGGCGAACTCGGTGCTCGACAACGCCGCGCTCCGACTCGCGGGGGTCCCGCCGCTCCCCCACTACCGCGAGCCGCTCGATCGCCTCGTCGCCGAGCTCATCGCCTCGTGAGTCCAGGGCCCGCGAGCGCGCCCCTCGTGCGCGTCGTCGTGGTGAACTACGAGGGCGGCGAGTTCACGCTCGCGTGCCTTCGCAGCCTCCAAGCTACAGAATGGCCCGCGGACCGTCTCGAGCTCGTGCTTGTCGACAACGCATCGCACGACGGCATTGCCAACGCCGTCACGCGCGACTTCCCGTCTGTGCGCGTCGTGCGCAGCGCTACCAACCGTGGCTTCTCCGGCGGCTGCAACTTCGGCATGACCGACCTCGGCGAGACGGCGTTCATAGCGCTGGTGAACAACGATGCGACCGTGGAGCCGGGTTGGCTCGCGCCCCTCGTGGCTGCACTCGTTGCCGACGAGTCGCTCGGCGCGGCGTGTCCGAAGATCCTGCTGGCCGACCGGTTCCGCGCCGTCTCCATCGAGACGTCGACCGTTCGCCGCGGCGGCCGCGACCTCGGTCTGCGCGTGAGCGGGGCCCGAGTCGACGGGGTGGACGTGTGGTCGCGCACGCAGCTCGTGCGCGGCTTCTGGGGACGCGAGCCCGATG
>JANOHN010000207.1:0-1881 GCA_031406505.1 Acidimicrobiia bacterium
TCCCACCCCGCAGGTACCTCCACTGCGAGGGCGTGCGCGTCGAGCTCGCTCATGATCCCCCGCCGAGGTCGGCATCGCTCGCCGGGTACAGGCTGGTGTGACCCGGCTCGATGCCAGCCGACAGAAGATCACGGTCCGCGCGCGCCTCGCGCGCCTTGCCGTTGTCGGCGCGCCCACGGCCCTTCTTCTTCGTGCTCATCCCAGCATCGGCGAGCGCTTGCTCCATCATCCCGACGAGATGTGGCCACGAAGCAGCCGCACCTTCGCCGACAACCGCGCCGCTCGGGCCGTCGACGAAAGCAAAGTACGGAGCCACCGGCACATCGAAAGCGTCCCACGCCGCGCTCGACATCACGACGGGCACCGTGGGGGGCGTGAACTTGCGGAGCCGCGCCGGGCTCTCCGCTTCTTGGCCCTTCGTGAGCACGACAAGGCGTGCGTCGCCAGGCACACGCAGGTCGGGTTCGGAGAACGCGTTCCAGAACTCGACGCACGTCGAGCAACCGCTCGTGAGGAACGCCAACAACGTGGAGTGCTTCGCGCCGACGACGGCGATGCTCGCGGCGTCGCCCGCCGGCGTGACCCCCGAGATGTCGACCGCGATGCGCGGTTCGGCGCGAGCTGTGGGTCGCGGCACGGTGACACCGAGGGTGGGCACCGCCGCGTCGGGGTCGAGATCGACACCGAGTCCGTGGAGTGATCGAAGGATCTCGGCGTGACTCCGCAACAAGCCCGCGACGAGAACGGCGAGCAACGCCAAGACCACGGCTAGCGCCGTCACGAGTACAGCCATGTCACAGCCAGTCTTACACCGACTGGCTCGCTACCTAGATCCCGATGCGCTGGGCCAGCAGCTCTCGGTGGTAGGTGGCGTCGCCGAGGAGGATCTCCGAGCTCTTGGCGCGCTTGAAGTAGAGGTGCGCGTCGTGCTCCCACGTGAAGCCGATGCCTCCATGGATCTGGATGTTCTCGGCCGCCGCGTGGAAGTAGGCGTCGGAGCAGTAGGCCTTGGCGAGGCTCGCCACGACGGGGAGCTCCTCGTTGTCCTCGGCCGCGGCCCACGCCGCGTAGTACGCCGCGGACTTGCCTGACTCAACCTCGAGCAGCATGTCGGCGCACTTGTGCTTGATCGCCTGGAACGAACCGATCGGCCGCCCGAACTGCACGCGCACCTTCGCGTACTCGACCGCCGTGTCGAGCACCTTCTGCGCGCCACCCACCATCTCGTTGGCCAGGCACACCGCAGCCTGGTCGAGCGTCTTGGACAGCGCAGCCCAGCCCGAACCGACATCACCGAGCGGCCTCGCCGCGACTCCCGAGAAGTCGAGGCGTGCCTGCTTGCGCGTCTGATCCATGGTGGCGAGCGGCGTGCGGGTGAGACCCTTCGCGTCGCCGTCGACCACGAAGAAGCCGATGCCGTCGTCGCCGCTGGTTCCCGGCTGGCGCGCCACGACGACGATCGTGCTCGCCGTGTGGCCGTCGATCACGAACATCTTCGTGCCCTCGAGCGTCCACGCGTCGCCCTTGCCCTTGGCTTCCATGGTGATGCCCGAGGCGTCCCACTTGCCGTTGGGCTCGGTGAACGCGAGTGCCGCGATCGTGTCGCCGGAAGCGATCCCGGGGAGCAGCTCGCCCTGCTGGGCGTCGGTGCCCGCGTTCATGATCGCGTTGGCAGCGAGGCACACCGTCGAGAAGTAGGGGCCGCAGAGCAGCACCTTGCCCATCTCCTCGAGGACGATGCCGAGCTCGATGCACGTGAAGCCCTGGCCGCCATGCGCCTCGGGCAGGTGGAGGCTCTGGAGCCCGAGCTCCTGGGCCATCTGCTTCCAGACCGCGGGGTCGTAGCCCTCGACCGTCTCCATGAGCCGGCGCACCTCGGAA
>JANOHN010000227.1:0-6110 GCA_031406505.1 Acidimicrobiia bacterium
TGCGGCTCTCGGGGCTCTACCTCTCTATTGCCACACTCGCCTTCGCGTTGATGGCCGACAAGACGGTGTTTCGGCGTGAGGCGATCATCGGTGGGGACTCCGGAATCGAGATCCGGCGGCCAGACGCATTGCTCGGTGACAGCGCGTGGTTCCTGACGGTCTTCGCCGTGTTCGCGGTCGTGGGGTTCATGGTCATCCTCGTCCGCAAGGGAACGATCGGGAAATCATTGGCTGCGCTGCGGGGGAGCGACCCGGCGGCCGCGTCGATTGGCATCAATGCCGCGGGTCTGCGCGTCACGCTGTTCGCGCTCTCCGCCGGGGTCGCCGGGCTCGGTGGTGGGCTGCTGACCCTGCACTCCCAGAACGCCACGCCGAGGGAAACCATCTCGATCCTCGGGCTGGTCTGGGTGGTCCTGGTGGTCACGCTGGGCGCCCGCACCGTCGACGGCGCGGCCAACGCGGCCCTCGGGTTCGTGATCTTCACGTGGCTCCTCGAGGCGCTGGGCTTCCGGCCCGAGTTCGCGATCGTGTTCTTCGGCCTTGGTGCCATCACCTACGCGCGCCATCCCGAGGGCGTCGTGGAATACCAGACCCGTCGCAGCATTGTCTCCACCATCCGCCAGCGTGCGCTCGGCCAGCGCGCCGCGGAGCTGAAGGAGGAAGGGGCCTTGCCCGAGGAGTTCTGGCCCGTCTGGAAAGCCACGTTGCCAGTGCTCGCCGGACCGGTGCTGTACTTCGCCTACATCCTGATCGGGAGTCTCTTCGAGCGCGGCTGGCTCAGTGTGCGGAGCACGACGCTGCTCGCGTTCATCGCGCCGAGCTTGCTGTACGCACTCGTATGGATCTTCGTGACGAGCCGTCGACTCGAACGCGAAGGCGGTGTGCCTTTTGGGTGGCTGTGGTTGTTCGGCGGCGCCACCAGCGGTGCCTTGGTCGGCGTGTGGTTCGACAGTCAGGGATGGCCGTTGCGGGGGAGCCTGGTCGACTGCATGCTCGTCGGAGCGGTCGCGGGGATTGCAGGAGTCGCCTTCTTTCTGTTGCCGGTGCACCTCCAGCGCATGGCCAACAAGCGCAAGTGGCTCAGCACGCCGATCTCGTGGCGCGATGGACGCGCGCCGTTCCTCTTCGTGGTGTTCGGTGCGCTGCTCTTCCAGCGGACGACCCTCACTGGGCAGACGTCCGGCAACCTGTTCGAGCAGGGCTCGCCACCGTCGGGTTGGCCGGTGTTCTTCCTGGTCTCGATCTTCGTGATCGTGTGGGTCCAGTGGGTTGCTGGGGTCCAGGCCGCGGTCAACGAGTTCGCGATCGGGGGCGAAGGCTACGAGCCGCCCGAGGAGAGGGTGTACGTCGTGGAGCGTGTCGCGATGCCGGCTCCTTCGGGAGGCGCGGTATGACCGAGGTGACCGAGACATCTCCCTCGACGCAGGTTCCGGGCGCGCCAGGCAAGCTTCTCGACGCGCGCTCGGTCACGAAGCGATTCTCGGGCATCACCGCGCTCAACAGCGTCGACATCGACGTGGAGCGCGGTGAGATGGTCGGCCTCATCGGTCCCAACGGCGCGGGGAAGACCACCCTCTTCAACTGCGTGCTCGGCATGCTGCGCCCCGAGGAGGGTCGTGTGCTCTTCGACGGACAGGAGATCAGCGCGTTGCCGGTCTACAAGCGGGCGCGCCTCGGCATCGGCCGTACTTTCCAGCGCCTCGAGCTGTTCGCGGGCATGACGGTGCGCGACCACTTCCTCGTCACCGAACGAGCGCGCAGTCGCTCGGGCCGACTCTGGAAGGACCTGCTCAACCTCTCGAAGCCCACTCGCGACGAGCAAGAGCTCTCCCAACGCATGATCGACCTGTTGGGTCTCCAGCGAGAGGCCGACGAACCGGTGGAGTCGTTGAGCCTCGGGCGTGGCCGTCTCGTCGAGCTCGGTCGTGCGCTCATGACTCAGCCCAAGCTCTTGCTGCTCGACGAGCCGTCGTCGGGGCTTGACGTGAAGGAGACCGCCGCGCTGGCCGAGCGGTTGCGCATCGTGCAACAGGACTACGAGTTCGCGGTGTTACTCGTGGAGCACGACGTGGAGATGGTCCAAAGCCTGGTGACGCGGCTCTACGTGCTCGACTTCGGCACGATGATCGCGTCGGGCCCCACCGATGAAGTGCTCGGCAACGATGCCGTGCGGAAGGCCTACCTCGGGACCATGTCGTGAGCGCGCCTATTGCTACGGCGGCTTCCGCGACCGCGTCCTCATCAAATGGCTCGCCGCTCCTCGAACTGCGTGACATCGAGGCGAGCTACGGCCCCTTCCGGTCGCTCTTCGGTGTGTCGCTCTCGGTCCGCGAGGGATCGGTGATGGCGCTGCTCGGCTCGAACGGCTCCGGGAAGACGACCGTCGTGCGGGTGTGCTGCGGTTTGCTCAAGCCCGACGCGGGGCAGATCCTCTACCAGGGTGCCGAGATCACCGGTCGTCGGGCATACAAGCTCGCTCGGATCGGGATCGTGCACGCT
The DNA here is from genome assembly GCA_031406505.1 of Acidimicrobiia bacterium. Taxonomy (GTDB): domain Bacteria; phylum Actinomycetota; class Acidimicrobiia; order IMCC26256; family PALSA-555; genus SHVJ01. Next base: position 2,500 of record JANOHN010000227.1, read on the forward strand.
CCCGAGGGCCGGTCGGTGTTCTCCACACTCACCGTGGAGGAGAACCTGGCGCTCACGTTCCGACAGGTGTTCGGTCGTCGGGGCGCAAAGGCAGCAATCCAGAAGGCGTTCGACCAGTTCCCGCGCCTCGGCGAGCGGCGCAAGCAGAACGCGGGCACGCTCTCGGGTGGGGAGCAGCGGATGTTGTCGTTGGCTCGGGTGCTCGTCCATGAGCCGAAGCTCCTGATCACCGACGAGCTCTCGCTCGGGCTCGCGCCGGTGATCATCGACGACGTGTATCGCACGCTCGCCACGATCCGGGAGCACGGGACGTCGCTGGTGATCGTGGAGCAGCACGTGCACCAGGCGCTCACGCTCGCCGACGATGTGGTCGTGATGTCGAAGGGTCGGGTGGCGCTCGCCGGTCCTATCGGCGAGCTGGGCGACGTTTCCGAGAGCATCCTTCCGGCCGTGCACGGCGAGGTCGTTGCCGGCAACGGGAGTCACTGAACCGCTCCAGCCCTCCGGCTGGTTCAGGTCCAGGACGCGAGCGGGGCCGCCCCAAAGGGCGGCCCCTGTGCTGCTCGCAATGCTTGCGCTTCTGACTAATCGAGGTCCGAAGGCTCGCCTTCAACCAGGATCTCGGAGCACGGGCCCGACTCGAGCACCACTGGTGACCCGAGTGCCGTCAGGTTGCAGAACGCAACCGCGGAAACCTTCCAGGTCGTGCTGCCCTTCTCGAGGACCGCGTCACCCGGAGGAGCCAGACCCGGAGCGGGATCCCCCCCAAGCACGAGGTCGTAGAGCACGTCGGCCGTGTTCTTGCCGGTGCAGGTGACCTTGTTGACCTTGACCGACGTGGTCGACGCCGCCGCGGCGTTCGTCTCGGTGCTCGCCTCGAACAGTGCGATCAGTGCCGGGCTCTCCGCAGGCGGGCTCATGTACTGGATGTAGGGCTTCTTGTCGTCAGCCGTAGGATTGCTCGCCCCGTCGAGGAAGTGGAAGTACGCCTCCTCGATGGCCTTGACGGCCTTCTTCTTGGTCTTGCCCTTGCAGGCTGGTGCCTTGGCCTTCTTCACCGCCGCGCCGCTCTCTCCGGCGAAGCCAACCACGAGCGCACCCGCAGTCAGCATGGCGATGAGCAGTGCTGCTGCTCGTCTGCGCATGTTCCCCCCATGGATTGGGCCGTCGGGTTGAGGATTTCAGCCCTCGTGGCCTGACGATGGTGTCAGGAATATAGCCGGGAGCTACCCAAGAGGAACTGCGGGCGGCCCGCTTACACCGTCTGGGGAATTTGCGCCGCGCGCTCCCCGAAGCGCGCCGCGGCGCCCCCGTAGAGGCCGGCGTGCATCACCCGGGCCAAAGTGGCGACCATCTGGTGCCGATCGACCTGGATCTGGCGGGTCTCGACGTAGTAGTTCGAGCGCTCGATCATGGCTACGAACGCGAGCGCGGCGATGCCCGCGTCGAGGTCGGGCGCCGCGCTCCGGAGCCGAACGGCCAGCTCTCGGGAGAACTGCGCCACGAGGTCGCGGCCGACCTTGCCCATCTCGCTGTCGACGATCTCCGCTTCGGTCCAGGTGCGGATGACGGCCCCATACCGGACGTAGAGCTCATCGAAGCGCACCAACCACTCGTGGAGCGCGCGGAACGATTCGTCACCGGGCGCGAGGTCGGGGAGCTCGCGGGCGAGCTCCACCATCGACTGCGCTACGTCGACGGCCAGCGCGCGGAACAGGTCCTCCTTCGAGGAGAAGTACAGATAGAAGGTCCCGTGCGAGGTCTTGGCGCTCTTCACGACGTCGTCCACGCGGGCTGCGTGGTAGCCCCGAGTGGCGAACACGGTGGCGCCGGCCTTGAGGAGGCGCTCGAGTGTGTGCTGCCCACGCGCTCGCAGCTCGCGCCCACGAGCAGGTGTGCCGGCGCGGCGGTTGCCATCACCACGCGCGGGACCAGGCACGGCGGGGAGGCTACGTGGCGCCTGACGGCCGTGTCACCTCTGGCGCGGCTCAAGTACGCTCCGCCGCCATGACGACGACTGCACCCGAGTCGGTTTCGCGGCCATCGTTCGATTCCGGGCCCGAGCGGCCCGACCCACCGGGCCAAGCGCGGGACTAGTGGGGCTCCTCGAGGGGCGCGTCGCGATCGTCACCGGGTCGGGTCGGGGCATCGGGCGCGAGTTCGCGCTGTGCATGGCGCGCGAGGGCGCCAATGTGGTCATCAACGACGTCGGCGTGAGTCTCGACGGCCAGGGCACCGAAGAGGACCCGGCCGCGCAGGTGTGCAAAGAGATCGAAGCCATCGGCACCAAGGCAGTGCCGAACTACGACTCGGTCGCCGACTTCGAGGGTGCACAGCGCATCGTGCAGACCGCGGTCGACTCGTTCGGCAAGGTCGACATCCTCGTGAACAACGCGGGCATCGTGCGCGACAGCACGCTCGTGAAGATGTCGGAGGAAGACTTCGACGCCGTGCTTGGTGTGCACCTCAAGGGATCGTTCAACTGCGCGCGCCACGCCGCGCCGCTCATGAAGGCCGCTGGCCACGGCAGGATCATCAACATCACGTCGTCAGCCGGCTTGCGGGGCAACTTCGGCCAGACGAACTACGGCGCAGCCAAGGCCGCGCTCATGGGCCTCACGTTCATCTGGGCGATGGAGCTCGGTCGCTACGGGATCACGGTGAACGCCGTCGCACCCGCGGGCGCAACCCGCATGACCGCGGCCCTCTTCGAGCGTTCGGGTGAGACGCCGCCTCCTGAGCAGAACCCCGCGCTCAACGCGCCGCTGGTGGCGTTCCTCGCGTCGGAGCGGGCCGCCCATGTGAACGGGCAGATCCTCGGGCGTAGCGACTACGCGTACACGATCTTCCAGCACCCGAAGCAGGTGGCGTTCATGTGGCGCGACGGCGGCTGGACTCCCGAGCAGGTGGCCGACCACTTCGACCAGATCCTCGGTCAGCATCTCCAGCACGTGGGCATGGTGCTGCCGTCTGGCATGGAGTACTCGGGCGAGAAGAAGCAGTAGCCCGGTGGCCTACCGACTCGGTGTCGTCGATGTCGTGTTCTGGAAGGAGTCGGACCCGATCCGTCGCGCGGAACGTGCTCGCGATGCCGGGTTCGAGCACATCGACGTCAGCACGGAGGTCGATCCGGTTTCACTCGTGCTTCCCGTCGGGTGCCCGACCGCATACCCGAAGCCGCAACCGGGTTGGTGCACCACGCCCGCGCCGCGCAACGAGCCGGGCATGTGGGAGCGCACCGTGCGATGGTTCGCTCGATCACCCGGCGCGCTGCTCGAGCCGTGGGCCGGTTCGGTCGTCAACTCGCTCGAGACTGCCCAGGCGATGATGAGAGAGATCCCCGGACTGCGGCTCTTGGTGGACACGGGTCACGTGTCCGACTGGGGTGGCGATTCGCTGGAGATGCTGGAGTTTGCCGATCATGTGCAGCTCCGCCAGGGCAAGCCGGGGGCCACGCAGGTGCACGTCGACGATCCGTCCGGCGTGGTCGACTTTGCCGCGGTGCTGCGGCGCCTCGACGAGCTCGGATACGCGGGCTGCCTGTCGGTCGAGTACTTCGATCTTCCCGAGCACGGCTGGGGTCTGGACGATCCGATCGCGTGGGCCGTCGA
>JANOHN010000192.1:0-1733 GCA_031406505.1 Acidimicrobiia bacterium
GTCGAAGTCGGGTCGGCGAGGGCAATAGCGGCCAGCGCGTCGTGACCGCATGCTCCCCAGCCAACCGGGTTTTCTCGGCACCATCCTCGTCGCGCTCGACCTCGGCGGCACGTTTGTCTTCGCGCTGAGCGGAGCCGCGGCTGCTCTGCTTCGGCCTGCGCATCACGGCGATCCGGCGCGGGTGGCGGCTTCCGGTTGCGGATCCCGCTGCCGTGGGATCCGCGCCACCGTGACCGCAATCGACTTCGACGCCGGGCTGTTGCTCTTCTCCGCGACGCTGTCGATCGAGGCGAGCACGTTGGCCTCGGGGAAGTAGGTCGCCGCATTTCCTGCCGGAATGTCGTAGGGTACGACGTGGAAACGCCGCGCGTGGCGCTGCGTGCCCTCGTGGTGGCTCGTGATGTCCACGACATCGCCGGCAGCCAGGCCGCGAGCGCTCATGTCCACGCGGTTCATGAAGATCACGCGCCGACCACCCTTGACGCCGCGGTAGCGGTCGTCGAGCGAGTAGATGGTCGTGTTGAACTGGTCGTGGCTTCGGATCGTCGTCATCAGGAGCTGGCCTGCGCCGAGATCGAGCCGCGGCAGCGGGTGCACGGTGAAGTTCGCCTTGCCCGTGTCGGTGAGGAATGCGCGTTCGCGCGCCGCGTTGGGGAGGTAGAAGCCGCCGTCCACGCGCACGCGCTCGTTGTAGCGCTCGAACCCGGGGATCACCTGCTCGATCGCGTCGCGAATGCGGTCGTAATCGGCGAGGAGCTCGTCCCACCTTACCGTGCTCCGTGCGCCGAGCGTCGCACTCGCGATTCCCGCCACGATCGCGGGCTCGCTCCGGAGGTGCGGCGACGCGGGCGCCATCACGCCCTGCGAGCGCTGCACGATGCCCATCGAGTTCTCCGTGCTCACGAACTGCGCGCCGCTCGCCTGCATGTCGCGCTCGGACCGGCCAAGGCATGGAAGGATGAGCGCCTGTTCGCCAGTGACGAGGTGCGCGCGGTTGGGCTTGATCGACACCTGGACCGTCAGGCGGCAGCGACGCAGCGCGGCGGCGGTGAGCTCGGTGTCCGGTGTAGCCTGGAGGAAGTTCCCTCCCATGCCGACGAAGACCTTCACTCGCCCGGCGTGCATGGCACGGATCGTCTCGACCGTGTCGTAGCCGTGTTCGCGCGGGGGCTCGAACCCGAACGCCCTGCCGAGTGCGTCGAGAAAGTCGGGACGAGGGCGCTCCCAGATGCCGACCGTCCGGTCGCCCTGCACGTTGCTGTGGCCGCGCACCGGGCACAGTCCGGCGCCCGGCGTGCCGATCTGCCCGCGCAGCAATTGAAGATTCACGATATCCTGGATGTTGGCGACGGCGTTCCGGTGCTGCGTGAGCCCCATCCCCCAGCAGGTGATCGTTCGCACGGAGCCGGCGAAGATCTCGGCAGCCCGCTCGATCTCCGCGCGCGGGACGCCGGTGGTCGCGACGATCTCGTCCCACGATGCCCGGCCGATCGCCTCGATATAAGCGTCATAGCCGTGCGTGAACTCCGCCACGAACGCCTGGTCGACGACCGACCCCGGTGCGCGCGCCTCGCGCTCGAGCAGCGCCTTGCCGATCCCCTGGAGCACGGCGACGTCGCTGTTGATCCGGATTCGCAGGTACAGGTCCGAGATTGCGGTCCCGTGGCCGGCCACACCCGCGATCTCCTGGGGATGCTTGAAACGCACCAGCCCGGTCTCGACGAGCGGGTTGA
>JANOHN010000326.1:0-7681 GCA_031406505.1 Acidimicrobiia bacterium
GGGAGCCCGAAGCCCTCGTGCAGGCTGGGAAACGCGAAGAGATCGGCACCGCGGTAGAGCGCGAGCAGCCGGTCGGCCCGGACCGGGCCGGTGAAGTGGATGCGTGACCCGAGCGCCTCGGCCGGGCCGCGGATCGCCGCCTCGGTGTCGAGCCAACCCGACGGGCCGACGATGACCAGGCGATGGGGCAGGTCGTGGTCCTGGACGACGATGCGAAACGCATCGATGAGCACGGGAAGGTTCTTGCGTGGCTCGAGCGTCCCGACCCAGAGCACGTAGGGCGCGTCGCCGAGACCCAAGGTGGCGCGCGTGGCCGCCACCAGGCCCTCGCCAACCGCGCGCTGCGTGACTCCATGCGGGATCACTCGGATCCGCTCGCGCGGGATCGGCGTGCGCGAGCTGATCTCCTCGGCCGCGGCCATCGTCGGAGCGATGATCACGTCGGCCCGGCGCGCCGCGGTGATGCTCCCGCGATGATGGAACCATCGGCCGCGTCGCGGATACGTCTCGGGGAAGACGATGGCTGCCGCGTCGTGCACCGTGACGATCAACGGCGCGCCGCTGTGCGGGGGTACCGCAAGCGACGGCGCATGCACGAGATCGATGTTGCGAAGCGAACGGTGCAGCATGCCGAGCGGCGGGAATCCGAACAGGTTCCAGGTGTCGTAGAGCACGGGCCGCGGCAAGAGCAGCCGGACCGGGTCGGCACCGCTGAGGCCGAAGGCACCAAGCGCTCGTTCGATGCTGGCGCGGCTATGGCGCGCGACGAAAGGGACGACATCGAATGGTTCACCGCCGTCGTGAGACGCGGGGAGCAATCTCGCGAGCTCCGCGGTGTACCGACCGATGCCCCCCGGGGGACGCTGGAGTAGCTGTTCGACGTTGAGGGCGACACGCATGATTTGGCTCGGTCGAGAGTAATGTCACTTGGCCTGAGTCTCATCGCGATCGATCGTTTTGACGCCAACGCGCGCGCGGATCTCCGGCGCGAGTTCGACCGCGCCGCGCCGTTCCCACATCTCGTGCTCGAGGACATGCTCCGCCTGGAACCCGCGGCCATGGACGCGTTCCCGGCGCCCGCGTGGGACGGCTGGGTTCGGTACGAGGACGACTACCAACCCGGAAAGCTCTGCGCGACCGATCTGGGGACCATCCCGGAGCCCTTCGCCAGCGTGCTCGGCGAGCTCGCCGCAGCGCCCTTCCTGAGCTTCCTGGAGACCGTCACCGGCATCCCCGCCCTCATCCCCGACCCCTACCTCGTGGGTGGGGGCCTGCACTCGAGCGGTCCGGGCGGCGTGCTCCAGCCCCACACCGACTTCCACGTCTACGAGCGCCTGCACCTCTATCGCCGCATCAACGCGCTGCTCTATCTGAATCCCGACTGGGACGCGGCGCGCGGGGGCTGCCTGGAGCTGTACGACGCGAAGTCAGAGCAGCTCGTCACGCAGGTCGTGCCCACGTTCGGGACGCTCGTGATCTTCGGCACCGATGATCGTTCGGTACACGGGTTCACCGCGCCGATCATCGACGGCTACCGGCGCAACTCGATCGCGACCTATTACTACACGAGCGCGGAGGCACAGAGCTTCAGCGGCGACTACACCACCTATTGGCGCCGACACCGCGCGGTGAAGGGCTTCGGGCGCGTGCGTTTCGGCTTCTACCGCCTTTTGTTACGCACCTCGCGTGGCTTTTCACTCGCGGCGCACCTCATGGATCCGAACCACGGTCGCCGATGGCTCCGGGGCGGGCTCGAGCGTCGCCGGCGCGCCCGCAACCCGTCGAGCAACGGCTGAATCGCCGGCCGTGCGCGAGAACACGGCGAAACGCGTGATCCGGCTGCTCTCGATCCAATCGCACGCCGAGCGCGGCGGATCTGATCAGGCGCTCGTACGGACGTTGCGAACGCTTCCCGCTGACGAGTTCGAGTGCCACGTGGTCGTTCCCTCGGAACCGCCGCTGCGCGCCGAGTACGAAGCGGCGGGCGCCACCGTCCACATCGTCCCGATGCGACGCCTCTCGACCAGCCACGGTGCGCGCGACTGGCTCGCGTACGCGTGGGGCTGGCCGCGGGCGGTCATGGGGCTGGTGCGTCTCGTTCGACGACTCGACGCCAACGTGGTGCACACGAACTCGTTGCACAACTGGTACGGATGGGCCGCGGCCCGCTTCGCGCGGCGTCCACATGTGTGGCATGCACGCGAGATCGTGGTGCAGTCCGGCGCAGCACTGCGCGTCGAGCGATTCCTCACCCGGCATTTCGCGACCCGTGTGGTCTGTGGATCGCAGGCCATCGCCGACCAGCTCAACCGCAGGAACACGGTGGTGGTCTACGACACGCCAGATCGCGCCACCTTCAACCCGACACGAGCGGGTCGGTTCCGCGCCGGCGCTGGGATCGGCGACGACGTCCCGCTCGCCGGTGCCGTCGGGCGCATCGACACTTGGAAGGGCATCGACGTGCTCCTCGACGCCTGGCCACTCGTGAAGCGGGCCACCCCCCGGCTCCATCTCGTCGTCGCGGGCGGGACCGTGCAGGGCAAGGAGGCGTACGCCCGCGAACTCGCCGAGCGCGCCTCCACGCTCGACGACGTGCACTGGTTGCACGAGCTCTCCGAAGCCGCCGTCGCCGATCTCCTCGCGGATCTCGACGTGCTGGTGGTGCCGTCGACCGAGCCCGAGCCCTACGGCCTGAGCATGGTGGAGGCGCTCATGAGCGGGGCGCCGGTGGTGGCGACCGATGCCGGGGGACCTCGCGAGATCGTGGCCAACGCAGCGCCGAACGCGGGTCGCCTTGTACCGGCACGCGACGCACCCGCGCTCGCCGATGCGATCGTGGCCGCGATCGACGAGCTCGGCGGCGGGAGTGCCGAAAGCATGGGTGGCACGTCCACGCAGACCCGCGCCGCGCGTCCCGCCCTGCTCGATCTGCCACCCGGCGACCTGGCGGCTGTGTTCCGCGCCGCCACGCGTCAGGAAGAAACGTCTCCGCCGACGCCCGGCGCAACGAAGTAGACCCGGCTCACCACACCGCCCGAATCAGTGCTCTCGGGCGACGCATCGAGCACGTTCGCGCCCACCGACGCGAAGATCGCCACCATCTCGTCGTACGGGATGCCCGACATTCGCATCTCGGGCTGCCAGCCAAGGTGCTCGTAGAGGAAGCGGGGGCTGACACCGACGGTACGGAGCGCGCCACCGAGGCGCGTGCGGAGCCGGAGCTTGCGCCGCAGCGTGGAGCGCGGGTCGATCTGCGGCACGAGCACAGGAAGCTGCACGACCGCGACGCCGCCGGTCGACAGGACACGCACGAACTCGCGGAGATACCGCTCGATGGCTTCACGCGACGGCAGGTGCTGGAGCACGAGCAAGCACGAGACGAAGTCGATGGTGCCCGTCTCGAAACGACCGAGATCGTCACGGTCGTTCCGCACGAACGTGGCCCCCGACGAACCGCCGTCGAGCCGGGTGGCTTCATCGATCATCGCCTCGGCCACGTCGAGCCCGTAGGTGTGCTCGAAGTGCGCCGCGAGCGCGCGGGTCAGGCGACCGACACCGCAGCCGAAATCGAGCGCCGTCCCTCGACGGACCGGTCGGCCGTACGTGCCGGTGTGCTGGAGCATCTCGGCGACCGTCGCGACGCCGGTGGCGAAGAACTCCTCGAGATTCCAGCGACCGTGGCGGGCGGCAGGCTCGGTGAGCACGGCCCAGTACGGGTCGACGCTCCCCCAGTCCTCCCAGGCAGCACGATGGCGGTCACGCGGCATACCGGGAAACGGTAGTTGGGGGTTTTCACTACGCGGATAGGGACAATACAATCGGGCCTGTGAGCCCATCGCCGGCGGGGATCCCGCTCCTCGAGATCGAAGACCTCCACGTCGAGGTCGATGGCGCCGAGATCCTGCGCGGCGTGTCGCTGGCCGTGGGCGAGGGCGAGGTCCACGCGCTCATGGGTCCGAACGGCTCGGGCAAGTCCACCTTGGCCAAGGCCCTGCTGGGCGACTCGGCGTACACGACCACCGCGGGTGCGATCCGAGTGCGCGGCGATGACGTGACCCGCCTCCCCACCGACGAGCGTGCCGCACGCGGCATGTTCCTCGGCTTCCAGCATCCGGAGGAGATCCCGGGTGTGAGCGTCCTCAACTTCTTGCGCCAGGCGATGGCGGTGCGCAAGGGCATCCCCGACCTCTCGGTGCTCGAGGTGCGCATGGCACTCATCGAGTGGACGAAGAAGCTCGGCATGGACGACCGGTTCACGCAGCGCTACCTGAACGAGGGATTCTCGGGTGGCGAGAAGAAGCGCAACGAGATCCTCCAGATGGCCATGCTCGAACCGGATGTCGCGGTGCTCGACGAGACCGACTCAGGTCTCGACATCGACGCGTTGCGCGTCGTCGCCAATGGGATCACCACCGTTCGCGAGGTCCGCCCCACACTCGGCATCCTGTTGATCACGCACTACCGGCGGATCCTCGGCTACCTCACGCCCGATCACGTGCACGTGCTGCTCGACGGTCGTGTCGTCGCGAGCGGCGGACCCGAGCTTGCCGACCGCGTCGAGCACGACGGGTTCGACTCGTTCCGCGCCGCGAGCAAGGAGCACGCGGCATGAGCCCAAACAAGGTGAACGCGCTCGATGTCGCGCGTATCCAGGCCGACTTCCCGATCCTCAAGCGCCAGGTGCACGGCAAGCGCCTCGTGTACCTCGATTCCGCGTCGTCGTCGCAGAAGCCGATCCAGGTGCTCGACGCGATGGATCGCGTCTACCGCGAGTCGTACGCCAACGTGCACCGCGGCGTGTACACGATCGCCGAAGAGACCACGGCCGCCTACGAAGGCGCGCGAGCCAAGGTCGCGAAGCTGCTTGGCGCCGCGTCACCCAATGAGATCGTGTTCACGAAGAACGTCACCGAGGCGATCAACCCCGTCGCGTACACGTGGGCCCGCGCCAACCTCCACGAGGGCGACGCCGTCGTACTCACGGCTATGGAACACCACGCCAACGTGGTGCCGTGGCACATCCTCGCCGCGGAGCGCGGCGTCGAGCTGCGCTGGGTCCCGCTCACCGACGACTTCCTCCTCGACCTCACCGAGCTCGACCGGCTCCTCGACGGCGCCAAGCTGCTCTCGGTGTCGGCCGCATCGAACGTGCTCGGCACTCTCAACGACATCCCACACCTCACGGCCGCGGCCCATGCCGCCGGCGCGCTCGTGCTCGTCGACGCGGCCCAGGCCGTCCCGCATCTCCCCGTGAACGTCACCACATGGGACGCCGACTTCGTTGGGTTCACCGGCCACAAGATGCTCGGCCCGAGCGGGATCGGCGGCTTGTGGGCCCGTCCTGAGCTGCTCGAGGCGATGCCGCCGTTCCTCGGCGGCGGCGAGATGATCCGCGACGTCACCAGCGAGGGCTTCACCACGAACGACGTGCCGTGGAAGTTCGAGGCGGGCACGATGCCGATCGTCGAAGCCGTCGGGCTCGGTGCGGCCGTCGACTACCTCACGGCAATCGGGCTCGACGCAGTTCGCGAGCACGAGAAGGCACTGACCGCGTACACCCTCGACCGCCTCACGGACCGCTTCGGCGACGGCCTCACGATCTATGGTCCGCGAGATGTCGAGCAGCGCGGTGGCACCATCTCGTTCCTCTTCGACGGCATCCACGCGCACGACATCTCACAGGTCGTCGACGAGGAGGGCATCTGCGTGCGGGCCGGTCATCACTGTGCCAAGCCGCTGATGCGAGTACTCGGCGTGCCCGCCACCACCCGCGCCTCGCTCTACGTCTACAACGACGAGGCCGACGTCGACGCGCTCGTGGAAGCGCTCGCCACCGCCGAGCGCTTCTTCGCCATCTAAGGAATCACGACGATGCCGGGCCTCGAAGACCTCTACCGCGAGATCATCCTCGACCACTACCGCGCGCCACGGAACCGCGGCGAGCTCCCCGTGCCGCCCGCGCACCGCGTCGAAGGGTTCAACCCGCTGTGTGGCGACGAGGTGATCCTCTATCTCGACGTCGAGAACGGCGTCGTCACCGACGTGCGCACCGCGGGGCAGGGGTGCTCGATCAGCCAGGCCTCCACCTCGATGATGAGCGCCGCGGTGAAGGGTCAGCCGGTCGACCAGGCGCGCCAGCTCATCCGTGCGTTCAAAGCGCTCATGTCCATCCACGAGTCGCATCTCGAGGGCGCCTCCGAGGGCCCCGACTCGAGCGCGGAGCTCGACGGTGTGCGGCTCGGCGATCTCGAGGCGTTGCAAGGGGTGGTCAAGTTCCCGGTGCGGATCAAATGCGCCACCCTGGCCTGGAACACCCTCCAGCAAGGCCTCGATGAGGGCGGCTGACCCGTCACAAGGCGTTCACACGCCTGCAGCGCAACGGTCACGAAGGCCAGCCAGAGTGCGCAAAGTGACACGGGAAGCATCTGGGCACCGGCTACGTTGCAGAGTGAAGGAGGGCACACATCATGGATGACCAGGCATTGACCGGACGGATCGACGAGGCACTCGAGCAGTTCCGTGGCCGCGACCTCGTTGCGGCGTCCGAGATCATGGACCTGCTCCTCGATCTGCGCCTCATGCTTCTTGCTGCCGACGAGGCCGCGCACTCCACCACCTAGCGCGCGCTCAGACTTCGCTACGACAAGAAGGCCCGCATCACTGCTGCGAGTTCAGCCGGACGCTCCATCTGGAGCCAGTGCGCGGCGTGGCGCATCACCTCGAGGCGGGCGTTCGGGAGTTCTGACGCGTACGTCTGCGCGTGGGCGAGCGGCACGAGCGTGTCGTGCTCGCCGGCCACCACCAGCGCCGGGCTCGTGACCCGACCCAAGCGTCCACGCAGCTTGGGGTTGTGGAGATAGGGATCCCACCCCAGGCGTGCGGTTGCGCCGAGCGCCTTCCACATCGGCACGATCAGCTCGATCGGGATCTCCACCTGCTTCCCCACGTCGCCGGCGAATTCGGCCATCGCGTGCATCGCCTGCGCGATCGGGTGCGACTGATCGTCGAAGAGCATCTCGGCGAGCTCGTTCGGAGCCCGGCCGAAGAGCTCGGCGATCGGCGCGTCGGCGAGGTAGAGGCCGACCGCGTTCACGAGCACCAACGCGCGCATATGGTCGGGGTACCGGGTCGCGAGCTCGAGCGCCATCCATCCGCCGAGTGAGACACCCGCCACCGCCGGCTGGTCGAGTGCGAGCAGCTCCCAGAGATCCAGCAGGTGGAAGACCGCGTCCTCCATCGAATCGATGTCGTCGATCCCTTCCGACTCCCCGAAGCCAGGGAAGATCGGCGCGATCACATCGAAGTCGTCGGCCAGATCGGTGAGCAGCTCGAACGGCGTCTCGCCGCCCGCGGAGTGGAGGTACACGAGCTGGCGGCCCGCGCCGCCGCGGAACAGCTGGATCGATCCGATGGGCGCGACGAGTCGCGACTCCGCGAGCGCGGTGGCCATTAGACCGACGTGGCGCGCAGCACGGGCGAGCCTTCGGGAAACTCGGCGCGCAAGCGCGGGAGCACCTGCTCCGCGAAGAGCGTGAGGTTGGCGCGGGTGAGGTCGGCCGGGAGGCTGCCGAGCTGGAACAGCCCGAGGAGGTTGCCGGTCCCGAGGGAACCGAGCGCGTCGGTGAGCTGCTCTGTGACTGTCTCGGGCGAGCCGACGATCGCATAGCGACCGTCGACGATC
>JANOHN010000347.1:0-2717 GCA_031406505.1 Acidimicrobiia bacterium
CATCGTCCGCGACGAGGCCGATCAACTCGACGCGTGCCTCGCGTCGCTCGACGGTCTCGTCGACGAGATCGTGGTGGTCGACACCGGCTCGAGCGACGACTCGGTCGATGTGGCGCTTCGTCATGGTGCGGTCGTTGGGCACGAGCCGTGGCGGGCCGACTTCTCGACGCCTCGGAATCGCTCGCTCGACCTCGCGACCGGTGAGTGGATCCTCTACATCGACGCCGACGAGCGAGTCCGGCCCGGCGACCACGCAGCGATTCGTGAACAGCTCGGCGCCGCCGTGGACCACGTGGCATTCCGGGTGCGGTTCGTACCGCGGATGCATTGGACGCCGTACCGGGAGTACCGCCTGTGGCGACACCGCCCCGACATCCGGTTCGTCGGCGCCATGCACGAGACGATGCTGCCGGCGATCGAGGCGGTCGCGCATCGCGACGGGCTGAAGATCAGCGATCTCGACGCGCTCACGATCGAACACTTCGGCTACGAGGGTGACCAGCGCCGCAAGCACGAGCGCAACGAGCCGATGCTGCGCGAGGCACTTGCACTCGACCCCGGTCGCGTCTACCTCTACGACCACCTCGCTCGCATCTATGAGGACCTCGACGACGACCAACGCGCGCGCGACACCTGGCGATCCGGCATTCAGGTCGCCCGGTCCCGCCCAACCGAGCATCCAGACGATCGGCTGCTCTGGACGAACCTGCTCGTCCACTCGGTCGCACGCGCCGATCCCGACGGCGACGTGGCTGCGCTCGTCGAGGAGGCCCGCTCCCGGTTCGGCCCCAATCCGGCCATCGAGTTCGCGACGGCGATCCACGAGCTCGAGACGGGCGACACCGTCATCGCGACCGGCCGACTCGAACAGCTCATCGCGCTCGAGCCCGACGATGTGATCGCGACCGAGATCGCCTACGACGTCCGGATCTTCGGGGAGTGGGCGTGGAACGCACTGGGGTCGTGCCGCTTCGCACTCGAGGACTTCGCCGGCGCGGCCGAGGCCCTCCGACGCGCCGAAGCGTACGACCCCGAGAACGAGGGCTATCGCACCCGCCGCCGCCTCGCCGAGGCCCGAGCTGGCACGAGCTAGCCCTCCGCCTCCCGTGGGATCTCGCTGAGCCGGGGGCAGCGCCAGCTCCCGTAGATGTCGTCGGAGGCAAACGTGCCGGTGAGCAGATCGTCGCTCTTGGTGATCGACGCGTTCGATCCGTACGGGGTGAGCGCATCGCCGTCCGAAATCGAGACGTTCGGGAAACCCGGTGACTCGGACCCCGGCACGGCCGTGCCGAGGATGAACGCATAGCCACGGGGGAACGGGCCCGTCGCCTCGATCGTCGAGTCGAACACGTCGTAGCCGGCCGCCACGTTGAGGAAGCCGCCGTCGAGGTAGCAGACCCCGCCTCGGAACACCGCGGAGAAGGCCGATCCGCACACCACGACGCGTACCTGTCTGCGCTCGGCTCGCGTCTCGCGTGCCCCTTCGGCGTCGGAGATGCAGCACGTCGTGGACGAGTCCTCACCCTCTGCGCTCGTGATGTCGACGACCTTGAGTGCGGCCGGCTCCTCCGCGCCCGCCGCCGTGGTCGTCAACAGCAGCCGCCACTTCTGCGGCGCGTCGCACGTCTCGATCGGATCGGGCAGCTCCTCCCACAGGCTGAGCGGCCCACCCTCCTGCGCGTCCGTGCGGATGCCCGCCGAGAAGTCCTGCTCGAGATCGAACTCACGGCGCTCCGGGAAGTCCATCAGGATCCGGTGGATCTCGAACTCCCCGAGATCGGGGATGCGGAAGATCTCGCCGGGGTGATTGATGGTGTGACGGCCCAACGTCTGGTGATCGGCGCGGATGCGGATCGCCTCACCGCTGGAGTCGATGATCCCGTCGCTCACGAAGGCGCGGGCGAAATCGTGGAACAGCTCGTCCATGCCCGGCCACGCGGAGGCCGCGGCCATCTGCGCGGCGCGTCCCCCGCCCGGCGGCATGGTCGTCATGAACTCCACGACCGCGGCGTTCCCCTGCCGGTTGGCGAAGTGCTGGAAGAACGCGAAGTTCTCGTACGACAGCTCGAAGATCGACTGCCCCGGTTCGAGCCTCCGGAGGCGACCGAGGTTTTCGTGCTCGAAGTCGTGCGCCGGGTACACGACGTTCGAGAAGTACTCAGCCGTGCCCTCGTACCACCACCCGCCTGCTCGATCGGCGGCGAAGAACACGTCCGATCCGACCTGCTTGAACTGGAAGCAGTGGAAGAGCTCGTGGGCAAGCAGCTGCTGGTAGTAGCGCGCCGGTCGCAACGCCGCGGCACGGACCTTCACCACACACGTCCCGCTCGAGTCTGGCCCCGCATCGGCGTCCGCGTCGGGGATCGACGGCACGATCACGATGTCGACCTGACCCGGCATCACACCGACGAGCGTGTACTCGAGGAAGCTCCGTTGCACCGCGTCGGCCGTGAGCTCCCGGAGCTCGTCGTCGGGCACGCGGTCTCGGGCTACGTCCTCTTGCACGTAGAGGTGGGCAACCGACGGGTCGAGTGCGTACTCGTCGACGAGCCGGCACGCGCCGCCGGGCGTGTCGGCACCGAGTCCCGGCCAGAGCGAGCGGCACGTCGGATCGGGCGCCGGTCCGGCCCGCACTGGAGTCTCGACGCTCACGACGGACGCGACGAAGACCAGTGCGACGAACCCCAGCGCACGGCACCGAGTGACCACCATGGCCC
>JANOHN010000353.1:0-2191 GCA_031406505.1 Acidimicrobiia bacterium
GTCGAGCGCGAGCTCGAGCACCTGTTTCGTGACGCCGATCTCGTCGCCCTTGTGTTCCATCGGCGCTTCGGCCCCGCCGTCGCGGCGGTGATGCCCAAGCTCGACAAGCTCCGCCACCTCGTGGTCGTGGAGGACGACAGCGGCGAGCCCGTCCCCGAGCGCGCGGTGGACTATGACGAGCAGCTCGCGGCGAACTCCGGCGACCGCGCGTTCGACAGCCGGGCCAACGACGACCTCTACCTCTGTTACACGGGCGGCACCACCGGCATGCCCAAGGGTGTGATGTGGACGCACGAAGACATCTTCTTCGGCGCGCTCGGTGGTGGCGACCCCGCCCGTTCGTCGCCGATCACCACGCCCGAGGAGATCGTCGAGCGAATCCCCGAGACGGGCGCGGTGCAGCTCGTCACGCCGCCACTCATGCACGTGAGCGGGCACTGGTCCACGCTCGCCACGCTGTTCGCCGGCGGGCAGGTGGTGTTCTGCGCGCCGGGAGCGTGGGAGCCTGCCGCCACCCTCGACCTCATCGACCAAGAGCGGGCCAACCTCGTCACGCTCGTGGGCGATGCGATGGTCAGGCCCGTCATCGATCTCGTGCGCGCCAACCCCGGACGTTGGGACCTCTCGTCGCTCTTCGTCCTTGCATCCGGCGGCGCGTTGTGCTCATCGACCACCAAGGAGCTCGCGCGTGAGGCGCTCCCCAAGGTCATGATCATCGACGGGTATGGCTCGACCGAGACGGGGGTGGTGGGCAACGAACGTCGCGAGCCCGGCGGCGACGCGCCGTCGTCGGCGCACTTTGCGGTGGACGACCGCACCGCCGTCCTCGATGACGACTTCAGGCCGGTCGAAGCCGGGTCCGGTGCCGTCGGTCGACTGGCCCGGCGCGGCCGTCTGCCGATCGGCTACTACAACGACCCCGAGAAGTCGGCGGCGACGTTCGTGGAGGTCGACGGGCAGCGCTGGGCGATGTCGGGCGACTTTGCCCACGTCGAGGTCGACGGCACGATCGTGCTCCACGGGCGCGGCTCACTCGCGATCAACACGGGTGGCGAGAAGGTGTTCCCCGAGGAGGTCGAGGCCGCATTGCTCGCGCATCCGGGTGTCCAGGACACCCTTGTCGTGGGCGTGCCCGACGAACGGTGGGGTGAGCGCGTCGTCGCCGTCGTGGCCCCGCGCGACGAAGCGGCGCTCACAATCGATGATCTCCGTACGCACTGTCGCAAGGAGCTCGCCGGCTACAAGGTGCCGCGCGAGCTCGTGCTTGTAGAGAAGATCCAACGCGGACCCAACGGCAAGGCCGACTACCGCTGGGCCAAGGAACAAGCGCTCGCCGCGCAGGGGGCCTGATGCCCGATCTTCTCGGAACTCCGGCAACTGGCGTGGTCGTCACCGGTGGCGCGTCGGGCATCGGCAAGGCGTGCGCGCTGGCACTTGCCGGCGTCGGCCGTCCGGTTGCCGTCTGGGACGTCGACGACGCCGGCGCCGCGGGGACGGCCGCGGAATGCGCGGCGCTCGGCGTTGCATCGCACGCCGCGCACGTCGACGTGCGTGAGCGCGACCAGATCATCGCGGCCGTTGCGCCGTCGTTGACTGCGCTGGGATCGATCGGCGGGCTCGTGCACGCGGCAGGGATGGTGCGGCCTGCGCTCGACGATGTGATCGACGCCGACACCTGGGACTTCGTGCTCGACGTCAACCTGCGCGCGCACGGCTTGATCGTTGCCGCGCTGCTGCCCGCGCTTCGCGACGCCAACCCGGGCTCCGCCGTGGTGGGCATCGCATCGATCGAGGGCTTGATCGGTCACGGCGCGATCCCGTCGTACGTTGCGTCGAAGCACGGGCTCATCGGCTTGACGCGATCGCTCTCACACCGCCTCGGCGTTGAGGGCATCCGGGCCAACGCGGTGTGTCCGGGATACATCGAGACGCCGATGCTCAGCCCGGCGATCCAAGCGCCCGGATCGCGCGAGAAGCTCGAGCGCACCGTGCCGCTCGGCCGGCTCGCGCACCCCGATTAGGTGGCGCCAGTCGTGCGCTACCAGCTCAAGAAAGAGGCGAGCAACGTGTAAGGCTCGGCAGTCGTGGTCGACGGCGGCGTCACCGCCGTCGGCGGCCAAGAGTTCACCTGATCCCGGCCCGCAGAGAGCGACCGCGTTAAAGGGACTCGGGTGCGAGGTCGCCGAGGCCG
>JANOHN010000039.1:0-1839 GCA_031406505.1 Acidimicrobiia bacterium
CGGGTATTCGATGTCGAGGCCGGTCGCCACGACACCGACCGCAAGGCCACCGGCCGCGACCGCGCCGTCATGCGCGGCCGCGTCGATGCCGATCGCCATGCCGCTGACCACGGTGACGCCGGCTTCACCGAGGAACGCGCCGAGGTCGCGTGCATCCGCGAGCCCATGTGGCGATGCCGCGCGGGTGCCGACGATCGCCACCCGGGGCGACGCGAGCGCGTCGGGTCGCTCACCCTCGGCCAACAGCACGACTGGACGATCGGGGATTGGATCGGCGATCGGGTAGCGCTCGCCGCCTTCCACCCACACATGCGTGCCGCGCCGTTGTAGGCGGGCGGCGATCGCGTCGGGATCGGCATGATCGGGCCACGTGCGGGCGACGCGGCGCAGGTTTCGAGCGGCGGCGGTGTCGGGTTCGGGATCGAGCGAGAGCGAGGCCGCGTGCCCGGCGCGAACGCCAGTCAGCGCGCGTCGAACATTCCCGAAGTGGTCGACGAGCGCGCGCATCCGCCCGAACGTCATGTCGGGCAGGCACGCGAGCGTTGCGGCCGCCACCTCATCGGTGAGCTCGGTCACAACACGTCTTCGCGAAGCAATGCGGCCCAGAGCACGTGGGTCTCGAGCACGTGGGGCGCGTCGTCGAGATCAGCCAAGGTGCGGGCGACGCGACGGATACGTGCCGCGCCCCGGCCGGTGAGACCGCGCAGCTCGGTCTGGGCTCTCCAGGCGCCGAGCGCGTCGGGACCGAGCGGCACGAGCCGCTCGAGCGCGCCCGCGGGCACGTGGCCGTTTCGGCGCCATCGAGTGCCGGCGAGACGAGTCTCTTGCCGGGCCACCGCCGCAGCGACCCGGAGCCGCACGTCGGCCGACGACTCACCGGTCGCATCGGACGCCTCGGGTGGGCGCACGGCCAGCCGAAGATCGAACCGATCGAGGAGCGGCGCCGAGAGTCGCCGTCGGTAGCGAGCGCGTTCGAACTCACCGCACGCACATCCGGGGAAACCCAGACCGCATGGGCATGGGTTCGTGCATGCGACGAGCAGGAAATCGGCTGGGAACGTGAGGGTGATCGGTTGGCGCGCGATGCGTACGACGCGCTCTTCGAGCGGCTGGCGCAGCGCGTCGAGGGCCCGGGGTGGGAACTCGCCGAGCTCGTCGAGAAATAGCACGCCGCGACTCGCCAAGGTCACTTCTCCGGGATGTGGTCGACCCGCGCCGCCGCCGACGAGCGCCGCGACCGATGCCGTGTGGTGTGGCGCCCGCACGGGTGGGCGCCGCAAGAGCCCGCGCGGTGCGTGTCCGGCCACTGAGTGGATGCGGGTGGCCTCGAACGCCTCGTCGTCGCGCAACGGCGGCAAGATCGTTGCGAGCCGGCGAGCCAGCATCGTCTTGCCCGCGCCCGGCGGTCCGGTGAGCAACAAGTGATGGTGACCCGCGGCCGCAGCTTCGAGCGCTCGCCGAGCCCACGTGAGGCCCCGTACGTCGGCGAGGTCGAGCGGCTCGTCGTCGAAAGGATCGTCGTCATCGGGCAGGGGAGACGATGGCGGGTCGGGCCACGCAGCTTCACCCTTGAGGCAGTCGCGCAGCTCACCGAGTGAGCGCGCCACCCGCACATCCATGCCGCGGGCGAGTGCAGCTTCTGCCGCGTTGATCTCCGGCACGATGACGGTCGTGATGCCGGCGCGCATCACCGCGTCAACAAAGGCGAGCGTGCCGGGCACAGAACGCACCGATCCGTCGAGGCCGAGCTCGCCGATCACGCCGACGCCGTCGAGCACCCCCGCCGGGAGCTCATCGGCCGCGAGCAGCAGTCCGAGTGCAACCGCGAGCTCGAGGCCG
>JANOHN010000086.1:0-8318 GCA_031406505.1 Acidimicrobiia bacterium
CCTTCCAGCGTCTGGCGGCGCGGGATTGTTCCCGCCACGGTTGGTGAAATCAGCCTGCGCTGCGTACCGTGGACTCTGTATGAGGCCAGCCGTTGCCCTGGAACTCGCACCATTGGCCGACGATCTGACCCGCGTCGAGGATCGCCTGCACGAGGCCGTCCGCCATCCCGACCGCTTCCTCGGCGACGTCGCGTCACACCTGGTCGCGGCCGGAGGCAAGCGCATCCGGCCCACGCTCACCCTGTGTGCGGCGTACGCGTCCACGACCGGCTCCGCACCCGTCTCCGACGACGCGATCACGGGCGCGGTCGCGGTGGAGCTCGTGCACCTCGGCTCGCTGTACCACGACGACGTGATCGACGAGGCCGAGATCCGGCGGGGCGTGCCGAGCGTGAACGCACGGTGGTCGAACATCGTCGCGATCCTCTCGGGCGACTACCTGCTGGCCCGGGCGTCGGCGCTGGCGGCTTCGCTCGGCGCCGATGTGGCCGGCCTGCTCGCCGACACGATCGGCGAGCTGTGCCGGGGCCAGATCCTCGAGCTCCAGCACATGTACGACGTGGGGCGCTCGGAGGAGGACTACCAGTCCACGATCGAGGGCAAGACGGCCTCGCTGTTCGCCACCGCGTGCCGAATCGGCGGAATGGTCAGCAACGTGGACGAACCCACGCTCGACGCACTCACTCGCTATGGCCACCACCTCGGCATGTGCTTCCAGATCGTCGACGACTGCCTCGACCTCACCGCCACCGACGAGGCACTGGGCAAGCACGCGGGCCAAGATCTCGTGGAAGGCATCTACACGCTGCCCGTGATCTACGCGATCGGCACGTGCGAGCCGCTGCGCGATCTCCTCGGCGCCCCGCTCGACGATGCACGGCTGGTCGAGGCCCGCACGCTCGCCACGTCCGACGGCTGGGTGCCCAGCGCACTCGACGTCGCGCACGACCACGCCACGAAGGCCGCCGAGGCGCTCGCCGGTGCCGGGCAGCTCGACGCCGATGTGACGGCAGGCCTGCGGCGACTCGTGAACGGGCTCCTCAGCCGCGATCGCTAGCGAGACGCGCGGTCACGGCCTCGGTGATCTTCTCCGCGTAGATGCGCATGCCGTCCGCACTGAAGTGCAAGCCGTCGTCGCGGAGGATGGACGGGTTCCAGGCGATGTCCACCGCGAAGTCGAGCACAGTCAAGTTCGGCCACCGGGCCGGCGCGGCACGTATGGCCGCGTTGATCGCGCGTCCGGCCGACGCGGGCGTGCCGGGGCGATCGTCCACATGGGTGATCCAGACGACCGGGTGACCAGCGAGCGCGTGCATCATCTCGTCGAGGCGCGCCGGGAACTGCGTCACGTCGTCCTCGACGAACGTATCGTTGGTGCCGAGACCGACAACCACGATGTCGGGGTCGGTCGCGAGCAGGCCGGGTAGCTGCCCGAACCAATACTCAAGGTCGTTCAGGCCGTACCCGGGGACGCCCTGCAGCGTGGGCTCGAAACCTCCTTCTCTGAGCGCAGTGTCGACGGCGGCGCCCGACTCGTAGAGGTTCGAGTCGCCGATCGCGAGCACGCGTGGAGGCGGCGGAACGGTTGAATGCGTCGTGGTGGTGACGGGCCGCGCGGCTCGGCCCTGCCCGTCGTCAACGCATCCGGAGAGCGCGACCGCTATCGCGAGTGCGGCGACACCAAGTGCGCCGCCGAGGCGACGGGTCACGAAGCGATTCGGGTGGGGGCCACCACTTCGGCGAGGAAACCGAGCACCGCGGTGTTGTACGCATTCGGCGCCTCGACCATGAGCGCGTGCGCGGCGCCGCGCAGCTCCACGAGCTTGGAGCTCGGGATGAGCTCGTGGAGCTCTTCGGCGTCGCCGAGTGGTGTGAGCAGGTCTTGGCTCCCGGTGATCACGAGTGCGGGCACCTGCACCTTGCCCAGCTCGAAGCGCACATCATCGGGGGCGTCGAGGATCGCCTGCACCTGGGCGACGAACGCTTCGGGGCTCGCTTGCAAGAGCACGCGTGCCATGAGGTTGAGCCAGCTCCCGAAGCGCTTGCGAAGGCGCGGGCCCACCAACCAGTACAGCCCGTCGCTGGCCAGCGCGCCCATCCCGCGCGCCTCTACCGCGTCAGCCCATTCCTGGAGCAGCTCGCGGCGCCAGTCGTGGTGCTTGCACGCAGTGCACGCGAGCACCAGCGACCGGACCCGCTCGGGGTAGGTGACCGCGAGGAACTGCGCGATCGCGCCGCCCATCGACGCACCCATGAGGTGCGCTGATTCCACGCCCTCGGCGTCGAGCACGGCGACCGCGTCGTGGGCCATCTCCTCGAGCGAATAGGGACGGGGCGCGCCCGCGCTGCCTCCGACGCCGCGGTTGTCGACCGCGATGCACCGAAAGTGACGGCCGAATGCGATGCGTTGGAATGCCCAGCCACGAGAGTTCGCGCCGAGGCCTTGCACCATGAGGAGCGTCTCCCCGGTGGTGCGCCCGAAGGTGTGGTACCCGATCGTCGTGCCGTCCGCTGCCGTCGTGGTGGGCATCACATGTCCGCCAGCAGATCGTGGACCGCGTTGCGAACGGCTTCGGAGATCTCGGCGGCTGCGAGCGGGTCGTCGGACTCGGTACCGGTTGGCGGGAGCATCGGTTCGCCGACCACGACGCGCCAGGGGCGCAGCGGCAGTCCCACCGGTCCACCCGGACGCACCGCCACCGGGATGACGGGGAACCCGAGCGTCGCGGCCAGCAACGCGCGTGGCGGTTCGCCGACTCCCCTGGTCGACACCGATGACGGCGTCTCCCGCGACGACGGGCGGCCAAGCCACCCGCCGCCGCCACCCCCGCGCATCCACGATGGCGAGAGCGGCGCCGCGGCGAGGTGTCCGGCGCGCAACAGCGCGGCCACGTCGTCGGGGCGATACCCGATGGCCCCGATCTTGCGAAGCGCCGGGCCGATGATGGGGAGCTCGGGCGCACCGATGACGCGCAGGCGACGGTGGGCAGCGCGGCGAACGGCGAGCGCCAGTACGACTGGCTCGATCACGCCGAGGCCGCGGTTGGCCACGAGCAGCGCCGGACCAGTGCGCGGGATGTTCTCCTCGTGCTCCACGCGTACCCGCAACGGGGTGGCGGTGAGCGCGAGCACGTCGGTGAGGTGCGGATCACCACCGAACTCGTCGACGGCGTACCGGCCACCGACGCGGCGGCGCAGCGCATCGATCGGGGTGTCGCTCCCGAGCACACGGTCCGCGTCGATCCCATAGTTCGGCGCGACGCGCTGCACGCTGTTCACGCGATGCTCCGCGCGCGTTCGGTGATGGGGGTGACGGTGGCCCACTCGTAGAGGTCGGCGAGCACCTCTTGGGTCGGCACCATGAACCCGAGTGCCAGCTCGTCGACGGCGCGACCGCCGTCGCCCACACTCCCGTAGCGCATCAGCTCGAGCACGTGGGGCGGCACCGGTGCACCCGCAAGCTCCGCGGTCCGACAGGCCAGCGACCACCCGAGGCCGGCGACCGGCATCGGCACCCGATTCCCCAGGCTCACGGCCTGCCATGGACTCGTGGCGCCAGGGCCCACCACGTTCAACGGACCGTCGAAGCCGCGCACCAACGCCTCGACCATCGATCGGGCCGCGTCTTCCTGGTCGAGCAGGACGAACGGAGGATCGGCGAGCGCGGGAACCGGGACCACCGGCAGGCGAAGGAGGCGACCGAGCGGGCTCGGGACGTGCGAGCCGGCAACCACCGCGTACCGGAGCGCGGCGACGGGGATGTCGAGCCGACGGCCGAGGGCGGCCGAGACCGATTCCACATCGAGGCAGGAGCGCCCGTATGGACTGGTCGGCGCGAGCGGTGCGCGCTCGTCGGGCACCAACGCGTGCCCGCGGCCGCGGCCGTAGACCTCGAGCCCAGACCGCACGACGACGCGCTCGAGCCGTCCGGTGCTCGCGGCCGCACTCAGCGCATGCACAGTGCACGACTCCGTTGCGTGGGCGGCGTCGTTCGGCGCCATGCGCGAGTGGGGTTCGTACACGCCGAAATGCGCGACGGCGTCGGGGGCGAAATCGACGACGAACTGCGTGAGGCGTCCGTGATCGCGCGGATCGATGCGGGTGAACTGCGCGCGGTGGAGACGACGGCGAGGCGGCACGAAGTCGCACCCTGCGACATCGTCGACATCGGTCCGGGCCTCGAGCAGCTGCGCGACCCGAGTGCCGAGCTCCCCGCCCATGCCCGTAACCAACACTCTCATGGGTCTTCTTCCCCCTCGATCACTTCATCATGACCGGCCTCCGGGCGGAGATGGGGGAAGAGGATCACCTCCCGAATGGTGGTCACGCCGGCGATGAGCATCACCAGACGGTCGATGCCGATGCCGAGACCGCCGCACGGCGGCAGCCCGTACTCGAGCGCGCGCACGTAGTCCTCGTCGACGCCGTGTGCCTCCTCGTCGCCCGCGGCGGCCAACACCGCCTGGGCCTCGAACCGCTCGAGCTGGTCGAGTGGGTCGTTGAGCTCGCTGAACGCGTTGGCCAGCTCGCGACCGAGTGCCACCACCTCGAATCGTTCGACGAGCGCCGGATCGTCGCGATGCGTGCGCGCGAGCGGCGACACCTCGCGCGGGTAGTCGGTCACGAACACCGGCCCGACGAGGTTCGGCTCCACCGTCTTCTCGTAGAGCTCGAGCACGAGCTTGCCCGGACCCCATCCCGGCTCGTGTGGCACATCGGCGGCGTCGCACGCGCGCTCGAGATCAGCCACGGGCATCGTGGGGTGCACGTCGACGCCCGCATGCTCCTTGATGAGCTCGAGCATCGGACGCCGAGGCCATGGAGGCGTGAGATCGATCGTGGCGCCGTCGACTTCCACGATCGTGGTGCCGATCGCGACACGGGCGCTCTCGGCTACGAGCTCCTCGGTGATGCTCATCATGTCGGTGTAATCCGCGAACGCTTGGTAGAGCTCCAGCATCGTGAACTCCGGGTTGTACCGGGTGCCGAGTCCCTCGTTGCGGAAGACGCGACCGATCTCGAAGACCCGTTCGAGCCCGCCCACCAAGAGGCGCTTGAGGTGCAGCTCGAGCGCGATGCGCAGCACCAACGGCATGTCGAGCGCGTTGTGAAACGTCTCGAACGGTTTGGCCGCGGCACCGCCGGCCTGCACGTGCAGCACCGGCGTCTCAACCTCCACGTAGCCGTGCTGCTCGGTGAGGATCCGTCGGATCGTGGCGATCACCGCGAATCGGATGGCGAACACGCGACGGGCGTCATCGTTCGCGATGAGATCGACGTAGCGCCGGCGGAAGCGGGTGTCGACGTCGGTGAGGCCGTGCCACTTCTCGGGCAGCGGGCGCAGCGCCTTTGCGAGGAGCACGAAGTCGCGCACCTTCACGGAGAGCTCGCCCTTGCGAGTCTTCATCACCGTGCCGCTCACACCGACCCAGTCGCCCAGGTCGAGGTCGTCGAACGCCGTGTGCAGATCGTCGCCCACCTCGGCGCGCGACACGAAGAGCTGCACCTCACCCGACCCGTCGCGCAACGTGCCGAACGTGAGCTTGCCCTGACTGCGCTTGAGGAGCAGGCGGCCGGCCACGCGCACGTCGTCGGTGGTCTCGGACCCGTCCTCGATGCCGTCCCAGCGTTCGTGCATCTCGGCCGCGGTGTGCGTGCGGTCGAAGCGCACCGGGTACGGATCGGTGCCCGCGCTGCGCAGCGCGTCGAGCTTCGCGATCCGCCGCGCCCGCTCGTCGATCGGTCCCCCGCTCACGCTCGTATCCCACGTTTTGGCGTCAAGAAGCGCGACATAGTCGCGTTTTTTGACGCCAAAACACGCACTTGGCTCATTGGTTGCGCTCGAAGATGATGCGCAGGCCTTGGAGGGTGAGCCAGGGCTCGTAGTGCTGGATCGTTCGGGAGTGCGGGATGATCGCGACGGCGAGCCCGCCGGTCGCGACGACCGTGCAGTCGCCGAGCTCGGCTTGGAAGCGCTCGACGAGTGCGTCGACCTGTCCGCTGAACCCGTAGAGCGCACCCGACTGGATCGACTCGACCGTCGACTTACCGATCACGTGGCGCGGCTCCACGAGCTCTACGCGTCGGAGCGCGGCGGCGCGCTCGAAGAGCGCGTTCATCGAGATCTCGATACCGGGGAAGATCGCGCCGCCGAGGTATTCGCCCTCGGCACTGATCGCCTCGATTGTGTTCGCGGTGCCGAAGTCGACGACGATCGACGGACCGCCGTAGAGGTCGTAGGCCGCGACGGCGTTCGCGATGCGATCAGCCCCGACTTCCTTCGGGTTGTCGTAGAGGATCGGCATGCCCGTGCGGATGCCGGGCTCGAGCACCAGGGGTGCGAGGCCGAAGTAGCGCTCGCACATCTGCCGCAGCTCCGTGGTGACGCGTGGCACCCCCGACGAGATCGCCATGCCGCTGATCTGGGACTCGAACGAGAAGCCGTGGAAGCCGAGGAACTGCTGGATCAAGAGCGCGAGCTCGTCCGCGGTGCGTTCGGCCACCGACGCGATGCGCCAGTGGTCGGCCAGCTCCTTGTCGTTGAACAGCCCGATGACCGTCTGGGTGTTCCCGGCGTCGATGCACAGCAGCATGAGGCCGCTATGTGATCGCGAGATCGAGGGCGATGTCCAACGCGGGGGCCGACTGGGTGATCGAGCTCGTGGACACGAGGTCGGCCCCGGACGCGGCGTAGTCGGCCACGTTGTCGAGCGTGATGCCACCTGAGATCTCCACCAGCGTGTCGGGTCGGTTGCTCTCGCGCACGAGACGCACGCACGCCGCCGCGTCCGACGGCGTCATGTTGTCGAGCATCACCATGTCGACGCCGGCGGCGACGGCCACGGCCACCTGCTCGGCGCGTTCGCACTCGACCTCCACTCGATGGCTCGGCCAGAGCTCTCGGGCTCGCTCGATCGCTCCAGGGACGCCCAACGATCCGAGGTGGTTGTCCTTGATCAGCACCATGTCGGAGAGCGACATCCGGTGGTTCACACCACCTCCCGCCCGTACCGCGGCCTTCTCGAGCGCCCGCAGCCCTGGAAGCGTCTTGCGGGTATCCCAGATCTGCAGGCGCCCCGAGACCGCGTCCACGAAGCGGCGCGTGAGCGTGGCGACACCCGAAAGGTGGCACAAGAAGTTGAGGGCCGTGCGCTCGCCTGTGAGCACTGAGCGCAGTGGGCCCGAGACCGTGCCGATCACCGTGCCGGGCTCGAGGCTCGCCCCATCGTCGAGCGCGCATTGCACCTCGACCCACCGGTCAAGGTGTGCGTAGGTAGCGGTGACACATGCGGTGCCGGCGAGCACGCCAGATGTGCGCGCGATGAGCGTGGCGGTGCCGCGAGCATTGTCGGGGAGCAACGCCGCGGTGACGTCGCCCTTCGGACCAAGGTCTTCGGCCAATGCGCGGACGACCGCTTCCGTCACCGCATCCACCGGCGCGTCGAAGTCCATCGTTGGCGCGCGCTTCGCGCTCATCGAGTGGTCGCAACCTCGTGCAGGGGCGCGAAGACCGGGTCGGCGGACCCAGTGAAGAAGAACCGACCGAGAAATGCGGCGGACGTCTCGGGGTAGTCGAGGCGTGTGTGCGTGCCGCGCGACTCCTCGCGTGCGAGCGCCGCCTGGACGAGCGCGAGGCTGACGTCGCGAAGGTTGCGGTCTTCTTCGCTCGCCGGTCGCATCGTCAAGAGTGCTTTGTGCGCGCCGCGCAGCGATTCGGCATCACGCAGCACACCGGCGTACCGCGTCATCACCTGCTGCAACGCGTCGCGCGAGGTCGACCCCGCCGCGCGTGGCTCAGGTTCGCGTGTGGGTGCATGGCCGGGAGGCATCGAGAGCGTGGTGCGCCCGTCGAGAAGATCGCCCAGCACGCCAGTTGCGTCGGGCGCCGTCTTTCCTCGCTCGATGGCTTCGACGATGCGCGAGCCGAACACGAGTCCGTCGAGCAACGAGTTCGAGGCGAGACGGTTGGCCCCGTGCACACCCGAGTTGGCTGCTTCACCGCACGCCCAAAGTCCTGGGAGCGTGGTCGCGCCGTCAAGATCGGTGCACACGCCGCCCGACACGTAATGCGCAGCGGGAGCACACGGAAGCCAGTCCTTCGCGGGATCCAGACCGATCGATCCGACCGACTTCGTGATGGTCGGGAAGCGCTTCCCGAAGTCGGGGATCGCCGTCGCGTCGAGCCAGAGATGATCGAGGCCGCGATCGACGAGCCGGCGCGCGATGGCGCGCGCCACCACATCACGCGGCGCGAGGTCACCCAGCGGGTGCTCATCGGCCATGAACACAACCCCGTGCTCGTCGCGCAGCACTGCGCC
>JANOHN010000193.1:0-16283 GCA_031406505.1 Acidimicrobiia bacterium
ACCGGATAGTCGCGGGTGTAGCCATATCCGCCGAGGATCTGGATCGCCTCTTCGGTGACGTGCACGGCCACTTCACCGGCCTTGAGCTTGCTCATCGAGCCCTCGCCCGACTCGAACGGCTTCTTCACCGCGGCCATCCAACACGCGCGCCACACGAGCAGCCGCGCCGCGTCGATCTCCATCTTCATGTCGGCGAGCTTGAACGCGATGCCCTGGTTCTCGATGATCGGCCGGCCGAATGCCATGCGCTCCTTGGCGTAGTCGAGCGAGAACTCGTACGCAGCGCGCGCGATCCCGAGCGCTTGTGCACCCACGAGTGGACGCGTGGCCTCGAACGTACTCATCGCAGCCTGCGTGCGCGTCTTCTGCCCTTCCTTCGCACGCGCGATGCGCATGTCGAGCTTGTCCTTGCCGCCGAGCAGGTTCAGACCGGGGATCCGGCACTCGTCGAGGATCACCTCGGCGGTGTGACTCGCGCGGATGCCGTGCTTCTTGAACTTCTGGCCTTGGCTGATGCCGGGCGTGTCGGGACCGATGACGAAGGCCGCGTGGCCCCGACCCTTGAGCTCCGGGTCGACCGCCGCGACGATCACGTGCACGTCGGCGATGCCACCGTTGGTGATCCACGTCTTGGTGCCGTTCAGCACCCACTCGTCGGACTTCTCGTCGTAGACCGCGCGCGTGCGCAGGTTCGACACGTCGCTCCCGGCATCGGGCTCACTCACGGCGAACGCTCCGAGCTGGATCTTGTCGGGCGTGCCGAAGCACTGCGGGAGCCACTCGCCGATCTGCTGAGGGGTCCCGCTGGCGAGGATCCCGCTGACCGCAAGCGTGCTGCCGAGGATCGACAGCGTGATCCCGGCGTCGCCCCAGGCCAGCTCCTCGCTCGCCAACGCGAGCATCAGGCCCGCAGGGTCGGCCGCGCACTGCGAGAAGAAGTCGAGCGAATAGAGGCCGACCTTGGCCGCCTCTTCGATGATGGGCCAGGGCGTCTCTTCCCGCTCGTCCCATTCGGCGGCAGCCGGGCGGACGACGTCCTCGGCGAAGTCGTGCACCCACTTCTGGACCTGGAGCTGGTCCTCGCTGAGATCAAGGCTGAAGTCGGCCATCCGTGCCTCCTCGACGCCGGTCCCGACCGGCCGTCACATGTTACTGAGCAGTAACGAGGCTATCGCGGTGCCGGGCGCGGGAAGCACATCGCGGTCACGCGGCGCCGCCGGGACGTGGTCGAGACTTAGGGTCCGGTCGTCGACGTCGTCGTCGTCGGAGGAACGATCCCCTGCACCACGATCTGCTGCTGGATCTTCTGGCCGTTCTGCCCGTTCGCGGTGAGCAGATACGTGTGCGACGTGGCCGGACAGACGAACGGGAACTGCTTGCTGTCGGTCGGGCCGTAGCTGCCGAAGACCCCCGGTCCGTCGATGCTGATCGTGACGCCCGTGGTGTTCGCGGTGGCCCACGTGAGTGTCAGGTTCACATCGTCGCCATTTCCGGGACAGTTCACCGGCGACGGGACGCCCACGAGCTGGAGGATCTGCGGACCCGCGGCCGTCGTCGTGGTCGACGTGGAGCTCGTGCTCGTGGAGGTGACCGTCGAGCTGGTGGTCGTGCTCGATGACGAGGTGGTCGTCGCGCTTTCCTTCTTGTCGTCGCCACCCGCGGCGAACGCGATCACCGCTCCGATGAGAAGACCGACCACGAGCACACCGCCCGCGATGAACCACAGACGACGCGGGTCGCTCTCTTCTTCGCCGCCGCCGCCGGGACTTCCACCGCCGGGTGGGCCGCCGCCGGTCCCGCCGTACTGCGGGACTTGCTGCGTGACGGGTGCGGTCGCGTCGGCGCCATATCCCTGCACCGGGAGCGTTGCGTCGGGGTCTTGTGTGGACATGAAATAGGACCGTAGTGGACCGTCATGCATACTGCCGGACACTGTGAGCGACCACGACGACGCTGCCCGCTACGCCGCCGACGCCGGCGCACTCCTCGTGGAGCTGCGCGCGCAAGGCAGCGACGACTGGCGGCGATCCGCGCTCGGCGACGCCGGCGACATCAACGCGAACCGTCGACTGCTCGAGCTCTTGCACGCGGAGCACCCCGACGATCGCGTGCTCTCGGAGGAGTCGGTCGACGATCCCCGGCGCCTCGATGCCGACCGGGTCTGGATCATCGATCCGCTCGATGGGACTCGGGAGTTCACCGAAGCCGGGCGCACCGACTGGGCCGTGCACGTGGCGCTCTGGGAGCGCGGCCAGGGATTGACAGCCGGGGCCGTCGCGCTCCCCGCGCAGCAACATGTGCTCTCGACCGCTGCGCCACCGACGGTTCCCGACCCGGGAGACCGGCAAGTGCGCATCGTGGTGAGCCGCACTCGCCCACCACCCGCGGCGCGGCGCGTCGCGGCCGCACTCGACGCGGAGCTCGTCGGCTTGGGCTCCGCCGGAGCGAAGGCGATGGCCGTGGTCACCGGCGACGTCGACGCGTATGTCCATGCCGGCGGCCAGTACGAGTGGGATTCCGCCGCGCCGGCCGCAGTTGCCGCGGCCGCGGGCCTGCACGTCTCACGGCTCGACGGATCGCCGCTCCAGTACAACCGCTCCGACCCGTGGCTTCCCGATCTCGTGGTGTGCCGGCGCGAGCTCGCTGACGCGATCCTCGCCGCGCTCACCTGATCGCGGTCGCCTCCCGGCGCCGCATCACGACACGTCTTCCCACCACCACGCGAGCCCCGCGAGGTTGGGGCCGGTGTGCACGACCATCACGGGTCCGAACTCACCGATGAACTGGGTCGCGGGACGCTCCACCTCCGCAATCCGAGCCAGCAGCTCCGTCGCGGTATCAACCGCCAACGCGTGCAGTGCCGCGACGTGGAGTCGCGCCTGCGGTGGCCGCGATCGGTGCACGCGGGCAACGATCCGATCGAGCGCGGCATCGTGGCTGAGCGCGGGGCGGAGTCGGCGCACCTTGCCGTCACGGAACTCGAACAGCGGGTTGATCCCGAGCCGGCGGCCCGCCCATCCGGCGATCCCTGGCACGCGACCGCTGCGCACGAGGTGGTCGAGGGTGGAGAGTGTGGCAACGAGACGAACTCGCTCCATCACGAGGCGCGCCCGCGCCTCGACAACGTCGAGCGAAGCGCCCTGACTCGCCGACTCAGCCGCGGCCAGGACGACGAGGGCTTCAGCACCTCCCGCGGTCGCGGTGTCGACGACGCGCACTGGCCCACCGACGGCCTGCGCAGCGATCGTGGCGGATTGGAACGTCGCGCTCATCGAAGAGGCGATCGTGAGCACAAGTACGCCGTCGGCCCGAGCACCCGCATCCTTGATCGCGTGCTCGAACTCGCCCGGTGTTGGCGCCGACGTAGTTACATCGGCCTCGCTCGCGATCTCGTCGAGCGGTCGCCCGCCTTCCGTCTCGGGGACACCGCCCACCGTGAGCCACATCGGGACGACCTTGACGTCGTAGCGGGCCACCAAGTCGCTGGGGAGCGCCGCGGCACTGTCGGTGACGACTGCCACGTTCATGCGGGCACATCCTGAACGACGCGCACACGAACCAAGCTCGACACCAGGAGCACCAGGACTCCTGAGCCCAAGAGCACGATGCGGGCCGGCTCGAGGTGACCGACGAGAGGCCAGCGCACATCATCGAGGAGGTCACCGGCGAGGCCGGCGGCGATCGCAGCCACACCGAGCGCGAGACGGATCACCACGTGGAACGCCGCGAACGCGAGCACACGCTGGGTGCCGTCGAGATTTGCCTGGATCGCCCCCATCCCACTCGCGAGTGAGAACGCGGCCGCGGCACCGAAGGCGAGCGCGCCCACGTACGCAAGGCCTACCGACGAGGCCAGGCTGAACGCGGCGACGATCGCACCGATCGCGGCCACACCGACGCGGGTTGCACCGATCTGATCGCGCCCTCGGGCCAGCTGCAACAAGCCCAGGCCTCCAACTGCGCCGACACCGAACAGTGCGATGAGCACGCCGAACTCCGTCTCGGAGGCGCGCAGCACATCTTGCACGAACACGATGCCGAGCGAGAAGAGTGCCCCGAGCCCGAGTGCAACCGCGGCGGCAGCCGGCATGACGGCTCGTACGAGAGGAATCCTGAACGCGTCGGCGAACCGCACCGCGTCGTCGGACGGTCGATCGTCGACGAAGCGCGCCAGGGTCGTGAGTCGCGCGATGAAGATGAACGACACGACGAACGTGGCCGCATCGATCCAGAACACGAGCGCGAGCGGCCGCCCCAGCACATCCACGAACGGCAACGCCGCCACCGCGGCGAACAGGGCAGCGCCGAGCGGGATCGTGCCGTACGACGAGCCGAGCACGAGCCCGTTGGCAACCGGCAGGTCGTCGCGATCGACCAGATCGGGGATCGACGCATCGCGCGCCGGAAGGAACACGAGACTCGCGACCTCGATCAGAAACGCACCCGCGTACACCCACCAGATCTCGCGCACGAGTGGGACCCCCGCCACGATGACAGCCCGCGCTGCGTCCATCGCCAACATCGTCCGACGGCGATCCCACGAGCGCACGGCCCGTGCCGCGAGCGGCCCACCGAGCGCGGCAGGAAGCAGCCGAAGCGTGAGGATCCCACCGACGGCGGTGGGTGATCCGGTGAGCTCGAGCGCAAGCGCCATGAAGGCGAAGGTTCCCATCCAGTCGCCGAGCCCCGAGACCGCTTGACCGACGAGCAGGTCGCGGAAGCCACCGCGGCGAACGAGCGTGCCGACACTCATGGCGTCGGCGTGTGCGGATCGCGATCGAACAACAGGCGCCGCACGTAGGGCGCGACGCCGGGTTCCTCAGGCCGGGCATTCGCGAAGACCCGCTTGACCAACATCGGCACGGCGACCGCGCCTCCGGCCAACGCACCGCGCGTGCCGTCGGTGGCTGCGAGCACCGGGACGAGTGCAAGCTCGCCGACGAAGCCGCCGAACCCCGTCTCTCGCGCGGCCTTCCCGAGCACGAGGCTGCCGAGCAGCAACGGAACACCCGGCCATGCCGTCACCGCGAGCGCACCGAGCGCGGGCGCCACACCGCGTCCACCCTTGCCGCCGAGGAACGGCGACCAGTTGTGACCCACCACGGCCACGCCCCCGGCCGCCGCGGCCAACCGCCAATCGTCTCCGGCGAGCAACGGGCCGATCGCGCCCTTCGCCATGTCGAGGATGCCCGACACGGCGAGCGGCCAGAAGCCGGCAACGCGGTAGATCGACGTGCCCGACACCGTCCCGTACGGCGTCGTGCGCAGATCAACACCCTTGACGGCGCGAGCAACAAGATTCGAAAACGAAACCGCCCCAGCGAGGAAGGCAACCAACAGCACGACGCCCGCAGCCATGCCCTCATTCTGCCGAGCGCGGGGAGGGTGGGCCTCCCCGTGCTTCTATCCTCCCAGGGGAGTGATGACGAGGTTGAAGGCTTGGCCGAGTGCGGTCTGGCTCGCGATGACCGACTCACTCACGACGGTGCGGGGCGCGGTGGGGCATGGCTCGTTGATCGTGGGCCCGCTCGCCACCGCTTGCGGTGCCGCAGTGGCGCCGGCGGCCAAGATCTCGAAGCTCGTGCACACACCTCGGATCACGCGCCGACCGGTGGCGTCGGACACGTAACAGATGAGCCGCACGAACCCCGGGCCCGGGGTTGCGCTCTCGGGAACCTCGATGATGTCCGCGCCGGTGGCGAGGCGAACACCGTCGGCCGCGAGCAGCTCGGTGGCAAAGGCGCTCGAGCCACGACACTCGTTGTCGGCGTCGGGGCTCCCGATCACCGTGTAGCTGATCTCGGTCCCGGGCGCACCGGACGACGGTTCGAGGCTGCCGAAGCCCACGGTGTCGTCGGCCGTCCCGGCGCTCGCCGGCACTGCGGCGAGTGTGACCAGGGCGCCTGCCACCACCACGAGCATTCGGATGCGACGCGTCACAGAGCACTCCTCGAGAGGGGACGAGCCCCCAGTCTGCCCACTCCGTGAGCACCTCCGGCAATCGGGGTCATGCCGCCGGGAGCTGTGGCAGCAGCCACTCGAAGATGAGCTCAGCTGCGTCGGGGTTGAAGTGCACACCGTCGTACCGCAGCTCCACCCCATCCAGGGTGTTCGAGTACTTGCCGGCCGGCGACACGTGGGCGTTGAGATCCACCAATGTGACGGCTGCGTCGCCGCGCTGCTTCACGTACCGCACGAGCAGCGCGTTCCAGTGGTCGATGCGAGCCGGATCATCTTCGTCCCAGATCGACGGCTGCCCCACGACCGACGGCCGATGGTTGTAGGGCGCCGTCAGCACCACGACCTTGCCGCCACTCGAACGGAGGATCTCCACGCCGCGATCGAGTTGGTCGAGGAGGTACCGATCGGACGCTTTGCTCCCGAACGCAACGCTCACGCCATCGACTTCCAGGTCTTGCACCACGAAGACGTCGAAGACCACGACCGACACGACGGGCGCGACCTCCGCGATGTAGCCCCGCCACTGCGCCGGCCAGTCGTCACACGTCGGCGGGGTGGGCTCGGTGCGGCCGCCATGCTCGATGGTGGCGCGCTGGGCCAGTCCACACGCGAGCTGACCTCGGTTGAAGATCTCCACTCCCGCGCCCTGCGATCCGCGATCGAAGCCGTCGCCCAACGTCTTGGCCACCGAGTCGCCGACGACGAGCACGGTCGCCGGCACGGGCACGGGCGTGCCCGGGAGTGTGCTGGTGGTGACCGGCGTCGCGATGGCGACATCCTCGGGCGCGCTGCGCACGAGCGGAACCAGCACGAACACCGCCGCGAGCACCACCGCCACCGCAGGGACGACCACGACGGCCCGCCGCGCGATCACCGGCCATGCGCCTCGTCGCACTGGCATCTCGATGAAGAAGTAGGAGGCCGCCGCGAACCCGCCGCTCACCGCGAGCCGCACGAGCAGCAGCACGGTGCCACTCAACCCGGTTCGCTCCTCGGTCAGCGTCAGGTACACGGGCCAGTGCCACAGGTACAAGCCGTACGAGACCTGGCCGACGGCACACAACGGCTTGGGCGACAGGAGCGCCTTCACGAAGTTGCGGCGAGGCTGGATCGCGGCCGCGATCACGAGCGCGCACGCGACAGCCGCGAGTAGGTAGCCGCCGCGGTACATCCACTCGGCGGTGTCCTTCGTCGCCACGAACATCACGGCGAGCACCACGAACCCGACCAACCCACCGCGCACCCACGGGGCCGACGGTGCCGGCGGACCCCGACGCGTGCGCAACCGAAGCAGGATCGCCGCGAGCGCGGCGCCAACGAGCAGAGCCTGCGCCCGCGTGTCCGTCCCGTAGTAAACGCGCGACGGATCGGACCCGGGGCGGAAGAGC
The DNA here is from genome assembly GCA_031406505.1 of Acidimicrobiia bacterium. Classification (GTDB taxonomy): domain Bacteria; phylum Actinomycetota; class Acidimicrobiia; order IMCC26256; family PALSA-555; genus SHVJ01. The sequence continues at coordinate 7,350 of JANOHN010000193.1, forward strand.
ACGGCCATGAGCACGGCCGACGCGAGCGCTCCGATCACGAAGACCCGCGTGACGACGCGCAGCTTGGGTCGCCAGTGCAGGAGGCCGACCATGAGGAACGGCCACACCAGATAGAACTGCTCCTCGATCGCGAGCGACCACATGTGACGCAGCGGTGACGGCGCCGCGAACTGATCGAAGTAGCTCTGGTCCGAGAAGATGAAGCGCCAGTTCGCGACGTAGCCGATCGCAGCCAACCCGTCGTTGCGAATGCGGTCGAGCTGTCCAGCGTCGGCGAACGCGAGCGCGTACACAGCTATGCCCGCAAATACGAGCGCAAGAGCAGGAAGGAGGCGGCGCGCACGGCGCATCCAGAAGCTCCGCAGGTTGATGCTCCCGCCGCGGCCCCACTCGACCAGCAGCAGGGTGGTGATCAGGTACCCGCTGAGCACAAAGAAGAGGTCGACCCCGAGGAACCCTCCCCGCATCCACGTGGCACCACCGTGATACAGCAGGACGGCGAGAACCGCGACGCCCCGCAGCCCGTCGAGCGCGGGCTGGTGCGGGATCGACGGCGCGCCCGGGGCCACATGGTCCGGTTGCGCGGCCGGTGACCCGGCGGCGTGGTCGCGAGCATCCATCGGGCGCATCAAGGTCGGGATGCAGTCTGACCGCCCGCTTCCAGCCGATGTGGGTCACGCGGGTACGTTGGGTGGATGCGCCGTTTGCCGAGAGCTTTCGTCGTCAGCATTGCCATCGCGGTCGCGCTCACAAGCATGGCGGTCGGGGCGGGCGCGAGTGCCCCGGCGAAGACGAAGCCGGCACCGTGGGCCAAGAGCGTCTGTGGTGGCCTGAACACCTGGCTCGACAAGATCGAGGCGGCCGCCGCGAAGACCGGCGCCACTCCGCCCGCCACGCCCGCCGCGGGCAAGAAGGCCCTCGTGAAGCTGGTTGGCACCTCCCTCACGGCCACGAAGAAGCTCGTCGCCACCCTGAAGAAGGCTGGGCCACCCGCGGTCCCGGACGGCGGCGATGTGGCGTCGATCGTGATCAGCCAGTTCAACCAGGTGGCCCGCACGTTCGCGTCGGTGCAGAAGTCGCTGAAGGCGCTCCCGGCCGACGATCCCGTCGCGTTCGTCGCGGCATCGCGAAGCGCGGAAGACGCGTTGGAATCAGGGCTCGAGCACGTACAAGCCGCGTTCAACGCCGCGAGCACCCTCGACGTCGCGCCGTTGGTGGCTGCGTTCGCGGCCGAGCCGTCCTGTCAGCAGCTCACGGCCTGACCACATCCGACGCGTGCCGGCCCCGCCACCATCGGCGGAACCGTCCAGCGGGCTCGAGCCAACGGGCTCGCTCCGCCACCTCGACCACGTTCGTCATCACCTCGCCGAAGCGGTCTGGGTCGGCAAGCAGCCAGCTGTGACCGCCCGGTACCGAGATCGTGGGCGCGTCGCCGAGCGCGTCACGCAACGCTTCAATCGACGCGTCGGTGACCACCCGGTCGCGCGGCGACCAGATCACGACGACCGGGAGCCCGCGCCGCCTGAGTGACTCGAGCTCGTCCGTGAGGTCCGCTTCGCGAGCGAGCCGGGCCGAGCGCCAGAACGACCGCGGATCGAGCACGATGTTCGGTAAGACCTCCGTGAGCACCTCCGGGAGCACGCGCGAGAGCTGTACCGCGCCGCGAAGGTCGCGCGAGAGGTGCAAGCCCCAATCCCAGATCGGTCGGTCGGTCATCGGTTTCGCGAGCTCGCCGTCGTCGGCCCAGACCGCGCCACCGATCGAGTTCACGAGCACCAACGCGCCGACGCGCCCGGGATTGTCGTGCGCGACCACGATGGACACCCCACCGCCGAACGAATGCCCGATGAGCAATACGGGCTCGGTCACGTCCATCTCGTCGAGGAACGCGATCAACCACGCCGCGTAGCCCACCAACGTGCACTCGTTCTTCGGGAGCCCGGCACTCCCGCTGAACCCCGGCATCGCAGGCGCGATCACGCGCACACCCATCGCGGCGAGACGCTTCACAGCACCGCGATACGCGCGATGACTCAGTCCCCATCCGTGGAGGAAGACGACCGTGCGGCCCTTGCCCGCCTCGAGGTATGAGACCGATCGGCCAGCAACCCGTCGGCGGTGAAAGCGCAGGCCCGGCGGTCGCGATGCCGGACCTTCGTCAGGAATAGCGGGCCTCGACTCCCTTGGACTCGCCGTGGCTCGCGACCGCGTCGCTGAAGTCGCTCAGCAACTCGTCGGCGACGTTCGCGTGCGCCGGTGAGAGCATCATGTGCAGCCCACGCGGCTCCACGTTGCGGTTGAGATTCCAGCCTCGCTCGTCCATCACGTCGCCGACCGCGTACAAGTCGATCGAGCTTGACTGCAGCGCGAACACCGGCCCGATTGGCTCGCCCACGATCTCGATGCCGGACAGGGCGGCGAGACCACCACGGATCTTCTCCACGGTGCTCATCAGGTCGCGCATGATCTCCGCGTACCCGTCCTTCCCGAGATAGCGCATCGCCGCCCACGCCGTCGCGATCGGGGCGGCCGGACGCGCGCCCATGATCGCGGGTGAGCCGTAGAGGCCTGCCGGCCAGCGGTCGTAGAGGAACACCTGGTGGCTCGACCAGTCGGGATCACGATGCAGGATCACCGACGCGCCTTTTGGCACGTAGCCGAACTTGTGCACATCGGCGGAGATCTCGGTGACGCCCTCGACGCGAAAGTCCCACGGCGGCACGTCACGACCGAGACGCTCGAGGAATGGCAGCACGAAGCCTCCGACGCACGCGTCGACATGGCAGCCGACCCCGTGCTCGGCCGCGAGTGCGGCGATCTCGGTGACTGGGTCCATCACACCGTGCGGATACGAGAAGGCCGACGCGACCAGCGCGGCAGTCGACGGGTTGATCAGGCGTGCGGCTTCCTGCACGTCGACGCGCCACTGCTCATCGAGCGGGACCGGCACGACCTCCATACCGAAGTAGTGCGCGGCCTTCGCGTACGCCGGGTGGGCCGAGAACGGCACGAGGATCTGCGGATGCTCGACGCCTCGGGCACGCGCCCGCTCACGATTCACGAGCATCGACATGAGGATCGACTCCGTGCCCCCCGACGTCATCGACCCCCCACCCGCGTCTGGCGCGTGCAGCAGCTCCCCCGTCATCTGCACGACCTCGGCTTCGAGGGCAGCGATCTCGGGGAACTTGAACGGGTTCAGCGCGTTGTGGAACAGGTAGCGGCGATTGACCTCGAGGAAGAGCTCCTCGAGGTCGTCGCGACCCGTTGGGTACACGAGCCCGAAGAGGCGAGCGCCGTGCACATCCGGCTCCGTCGCCCGCCGCCGGTCGAGCTCAGCGAGCACGTCGCCCACCTGCGTCCCGGTCTCGTGCATCAGCGTGTGGTGCGCATCAGGTCGTGGCGTGCATCAGCTTGCGGACGGGCTGGTCACGGCAAGCAATGCTCGGGGAGCGGATGTTGGAAGAGCTTCGCCGCGTTCTGGTGGAGCATCTTGCGCAGCTCGTCGACCGGAAGGTCTCCCCAGTACCGCTCGACGACGGCTTGCGAGTCGGGCCACGTGCCGTCGCCATGCGGGTAGTCGGTCTCGAACATGATGTGATCGACGCCGATCGCATAGCGCGTCGAGATCGTGGACGGGTCGTCGATCGTGCAGAACCAGAAGTTGCGGCGCAGCAGATCTGCCGGCCGCGCACCGCCGAGGCCTTCCAACCCGTATCCCGAACGGTCGACGATGTTGTCAAGGCGATCGATGAGCATGCCGACCCACCCGATGCCGCCCTCGGACATCGCGATCTTGAGGTCGGGGTAGCGCGCCGCCCATCCCGCCCACACCCACTCCGCGCACGCAGTGAGCGAGAGCTGGCCGAAGAGCGTCGCGCCAAGCTGGAGCGGAGGGCAGCCGTCGGGGAAGTCGGCCATCCCCGACGAGCCGACGTGCAGACACACGACGGTCTCGGTCTCAGCGCACGCTTGCAAGATGGGAGCCCAGTAGTCGTCGAAGATCGACGGGAGGTTGATGCGGTGTGGGCGTTCGGGGAGCGTGACCGCGCGGAACCCGCGCGCTGCGTTGCGACGGATCTCCTCGGCGCCGAGCTCAGGATCGGCGAGCCACGTGATCCCCATCGGGATCGTCCGCTCCGGGTACGGCTGCCACCACTCCTCGTACATCCAGTCGTTCCACGCGCGCGTGACCGCCAAGCCCAGCGCTTGATCCTTGGCCTGCGAGTACACACGGCCGCAGAACCCGGTGATCATCGATGGGAAGTTGAGTGATGCCCACACGCCGTTGATGTCCATGTCGCGGACGCGAGCATCGATATCCCAACAGCCGCGGCGCATCTGATCGAAGCGGAACGGCTCGATCTTCACGGTCTCTGGGCGCCGACCGGCTACCGCGTTCTGGCCGACCTGGAAGTGGCGCTCACCCTCGAACTCCCACACCTCGTGGCCGCGCTCGTCCTCGACGATGCGTGGGGCCTGGGCTTGGAGCTTCGCTGGGAGCCGACCCTCGAACATGTGCGGCGGCTCGACAAGGTGATCATCCACCGAGATGAGCGTGTACTTGACCTCGCGGGACTCGGGCTCAGGGAGAAAGAGATCCGGGCTGTGCTCGGCGGTGGCGGTCATGGCCCAACAATCTACGGCGTCAGTGCTCACCCACCTCCAGACGTCCCCGCTGCGCGAGCACGTACAAGAGGATGAGCGCCGGCAGGCAGGTCGCGACCGCCACCGCCGCCACCACCACTACCGCGATGAGCGTCGGCTCGGGCGCAGCTGCGGCGGCCAGCTTCATGTGCGTGCCCAAGAGGTAGGGATACTGCGCCACACCCCAGCCCCCGATCACGGTCGCGACCGCGCCGACCGCGAGCGTGCGGGCCGGAGCCACCGCGCCACGCACGATCGCCAGCAACGCTCCCCCGCCGCAGATTGCGGAGATCACAACGAGGGGCAACGCGTTGTGCGTGAGCCCTTCGAACAGATGCGTCGAGTCGTCTTCGAGCACCGCGATGCCGCCGAGCGCCACGACGCCGGTCGCGATCGCCGCGCCGATCGCCCGCACTCGGAAGTACGCCTCGAGTTCGGCGTCATCGCGCCGATGCGCCTCGGCGACGAGGAATACCGCCGCGAGGTACGCGCACGTCGCGACGGCGAGCACCCCACCGAGCATCGAAGTGGGATTCACCCAGCTCTCGACTGAGCCGCGGGCGTTACCCACGGGCACGCGCCCGGACGCGATCCCACCCGCGACGGTGCCGAGGAAGAACGGCGTGACGAGTGATGAAACTGCGAACATCGCGCCGAATGCTCGCCGTTCACCCAACCGGGTCGAGACGCGCAGGAATGCGAAGCCCGACCCCCGCAGCACGATCCCGAACGCGGCGATCGTGAGCGGGACGAACAACGTGGACATCAACGACGAGAACGCCACGGGGAACGCTGTCCACAGCACCACCAGGCAGAAGATCAACCACACGTGGTTGGCTTCCCACACCGGCGCGATCGCCGCGTCGATCAACGCACGCGGCCGTCGGCCGCGCGCTTCCCCGCCAGCCACGAGGTCCCAGAACCCGGCGCCGAAGTCGGCCCCGCCGAAGACCGCGTAGAAGATGACGCCGATCCAGAGCACGATGGCGACAGCGTCGCTCATCGGTGCTCAGCCTTCGCCGTGGCCGTCGGCAGCGCGCCACCCGGCCCATATGGCACCGCGGGGTCTTCGTCGTCGGCCGCGCGCCATCGACGCGCCATCGAGCGGAGTACGAGCACCGTGGCGGTGCCGACCGCGGCATAGAGCACGACGACAACCGCCAAGCTCACCCACACGCCGTCGGCTCGCGTGACCGCGTCCTCGGTGCGCAGGAGCCCTTGCACGACCCACGGTTGGCGCCCGACCTCGGTGACCACCCAGCCGGCTTCCATCGCAACCACCGACGCAACGCCCGCGACCGCGGCGGCGCGGAGGAACCACGGCGTGCGCGGGAGGTCCCGGCGGCGCCACCACACGACGGCGAACCAAAGCGAGAGCGCGAGCAGCCCGGTGGCGATGCCGACCATCACGTTGAACGCGAGATGCACAACGTTGGCGGGTGGACGGTCGCGCGGCGGCACCGAGGCGAGACCGGTGACCTTCGTCTCGGTGCTGAAGTCGGCCAACCACGACGCGAGCCCGGGAATTTTGATGCCGTAACGGATCTCCCCGTCAACCAACACGCCACCGATCACCTCGGGCGCGTGACGACGGGTCTCGAACACCAGCTCTTGCGCTGCGAACTTGATCGGCTGTTGCTTGAAGACCTGCCGCGCCGCGACATCGCCGACGAAGATCTGGAACGGCATCACCACCGCCGCGACCGTGAAAGCGATGAGGAAGCCCAACCGGTGGTGACGGTCACGGCGTCCTCGCAACATCGCGACCGCATACACACCGGCAACAACGAAGCCCGCGACGAGATATGCGGCCAAGAGCATGTGCAGGCCTTCGTGCCAGAAGGCGTCGTTGAAGATCACCCGCACCGGATCCACATCAACCACGCGCCCGTTGCGCATCGTGAAGCCCGCGGGCTGGTTCATCCACGCGTTCGCCGCGACGACGGCGAGCGTGCCTCCGATGCCCGAAAGAACCACGGGGACACCGGTGAGGAAATGCGGCCAGGGCGGGAGTCGCTTCCAGCCGTAGATGTACACCGCGAGGAAGATCGCCTCGAGGAAGAAGAACAGCCCTTCGATCGCGAACGGGATGCCATACGCGTCGCCGAAGCGGCTCATCAGTCCGGGCCAGAGCAAGCCCATCTCGAACGTGAGCACGGTGCCGCTCACCGCGCCGACCGCGAACAGGACCGCGGCGACCTTCGACCACCGCTGCGCGAGCCGCAACGCGTCCGCGTCACCGCGCCGCAAGCCGCGGTAGTGCGCCACGAGGATGATGAAGGTGAACGCGACGCCCATCGGGACGAGCAGGATGTGGAACCCGAGCGTGAACGCCATCTGCGTGCGCGCGGGTAGGAGCTGCGACGGCTCGGACAGGAGCGCGGCCAACCCAGGCATGCGCATCGGAGCCTACGTTCGAGCCTTTCACGGAAGGGTGTTGCACGAACGCTCACCGAGGGATCTACTACGACTCGGCGAGGGTCCGGTGACGAGGAGTAGGAACCGGACCACGCTCGGCGCCAGCCGCAGGATCCCGGGACTCTCCCGGCGGGGCAGGGGCGATCTGCACCCTTGACCTGCCGGCAGCTCACATGCGGGCGGATCGCGATCACACGCGGTCGGGCCCAGCCCACGACGGGAGGAGGTGATCGGTATGACAAAGCGCATGATCGTCCGTTTGGGCGCTCTGCTCTCAGGCATCGCTGCGGTGGTGCTGGCGGGCGGGGCCGGCTGGAGCATCAAGTAGTCCCCGCACCATCCGTACGCACCCGGGATCCTGCGGACTGGAGGCTGCGGCAGAAACCTGGCTAACCATCACCGAACCTGCCAACATCTCCCATACATGGGCACAGGGCACGGACAACGTCCGTTCACCGCATGGTGCGCCTTGATGGGTGGTGTGGCGTTCGCCGGAGCGGCCGCGCTCGTGATCGGGGGCGGCACGGTGCCCGTAGCAGCGCTGTTGGTGCTCGTCGCGCTGTGCGTGTTCGCCGAGCACATCGTGGTGCGCCATCCGAACGGTGCGGCGCTCTCAGGCTCGGCCGTCGTGGCCTTGGCGTCGGTATTCGTGTTCCGTCGCGACGCGCCGCTGCTCGGCCCGCTCCTCGTTGGTCTCGCCGGTGGTCTCTACTTTCCGCATCTTCGACGCGGTCAGTGGCAGCTGATCTGCTTCAACGCTGGGAACTTCGGGCTGTCGTCACTCGCGGCCGCGGGGACGTACCAGCTCGTGGCCGGCACCACATCGGAGATCGTGCCGAGCCTGCTCGGCGGGATCGCGGCCGGGCTTGCCTACTGCGCGGTCAACGTATCGATCGTCGGCATCGGTCTCCACTACCGGCACTCGACGCCATTTGCTTCGCTGATCCCGGTGCTCTGGGGGTTCGCCGATCTCCAGATCATCATCTTCGCGACGTTCGGCGTGTTCCTCGGTCGCCTGTACGACGACCACGGCATGTGGGTTCCCGCGCTCTTCGTGCTGCCGATCCTCGTGGCGCGTCAGGCCTACACCGCGCACCTCGCGGTGCAGGACTCGCGCGAAGCCACCCTCGACGTGCTCATCGAGTGCCTCGAAGCCAAGGACCCGTACACAGCCGGACACGTGAAGCGTGTCGCGATGTTCGCCAGTCACATCGGCACGGAACTCAGCTTCTCGCGCGCGCGACTCCATCGATTGCGGGAAGCCGCGCTGATGCACGACATCGGCAAGCTGATCGTGCCCAACCAGCTCCTCAACAAGCCTGGCCGCCTCACTGCCGCGGAGTACGAGCGCCTGCGTCACCACGAGGCCATCTCGGTCGAGCTGCTGTCGGGGATCGAGATGCTCTCACGACGAACCCGCGCGCTCACTGACTACGGGTTGGACGGCCCCCTCGAGGGTCGCATCATCCACGTCGCCGACGCGTTCGACGCGATGACCTCGACGCGCGCATACCGGCGAGCAATGTCGCAGGACGACGCGATCACGGAGCTCCAGGCCAACACCGACGCCCAGTTCGATCGCCAATGCGTGAGCTGCCTCGTTACCGCGCTCGAGTCGCGGGGCGAGCGCTGGGGTGCCGGCGTCGAATCCCGCGCGGCGACGCAGCGATACGGGGCGGTGCCGCCGATGTCGGGCGCGGGCTCCGCCGGCCTCGGCGACCTCGCACCCGAGTCCCTATAACTCGGTCGCTCTCTGCGGGCCGGGATCAGGTGAACTCTTGGCCGCCGACGGCGGTGACGCCGCCGTCGACCACGACTGCCGAGCCGTTCACGTAGCTCGCCTCGTTCGAGAGCAGGAAGCGCACGACT
>JANOHN010000222.1:0-8262 GCA_031406505.1 Acidimicrobiia bacterium
GATCGAGCGGCAGGCCGCGGTGCTCGACGCGGGGGAGCGGATCCCGCAAGAGACCCGGCACTGGGACGAGAGCGAGGGTCGCACGCACGGCATGCGCTCGAAAGAGGGGTCGAGCGACTATCGCTACTTCCCGGAGCCCGACCTGTTACCGGTCGCACCCACACCCGAGGAGCGCGAGCGTGTGCGCGGCTCGCTGCCCGAGCTGCCCGCGGCGGCGCGTGATCGGCTCGTGGAGCTCGGGGTCTCTCCGCAAGGGGCACGCACGCTTGTGGATGCCGGGTTGGCGACCCACACGACGATTGCGATCGCGAATCTCGCCGTCGGCAAAGCGCGCGATGTCGAGGTCTTGGAGCTGGGCTCGGTTCTTGCCCATATCAATGAGAGCGGTGAGTTGCCGAGCGAGCTTCGCCTCACAGGAGCAGGCACCGCTGAGCTCGCCGACCTTGTCGCGAGTGGCTCCATCTCGGGAAGCCAAAGCAAGCAGGTGGCCGCCGTCTCCCTCGCGGATGGCGCGAGCCCCAAGGCAGTCGTCGAGGAACGCGGTCTTTCGCAAGTGAGTGACGAGTCGGAGCTCGCCGCGGTGATCGACGCCATCCTGGCCGCGAACCCCGACGAGGTCGCGGCGTATCGCGCCGGCGACGAGAAGGCCCAGAAGAAGAAGCGCGGCTTTCTGATGGGCGAAGCCATGAAGGCCACGAAAGGCACTGGCAACCCCCAGCTCCTCAACAAGCTCCTCGACGACCGCCTGAAGGGCTGACTGTCACACCACGGTGCTCTTGTTGAAGCATGAGTTCCGTCCAGCGAAACTCTCGCTTCAACGAGAGCCGAATCCGAGAGATCCAGGCTCGACAGTATGGGCTCGTGTCGAGCGCGCAGTGGCTGGTGGAGGGATGTTCATCACCAGCGCTCACGCGTGCGGTCCAACGTGGAGAGCTAGCGCGCGTGTTCCCCGGCGTGTATCGATCCACCCTCATAGCGCCCTTCCTTCGGCAGACCGCCCTCGCCGCCGTGCTGTGGGCAGGCGACAACGCGGTCGCGTCGCACTCCACCGCGGCGCGCCTCTACGGATTCGACACCCCGCACGAGAGACTCCACGTGTGGGTTCCGCCGACGCGCGCGCCGAAGTCGCCACTCGTCGTCGTGCACCGCGGTGTCGTCGCACGCAGCGACCAGCGCGTCCGCGACCGTGTACCTCTCACGAGCCCGGCACGCACACTCGTCGACCTGGCTCGCGTCCTCGACGAGGAGTCACTCGAGGCTGCACTGGAAGACTTTCTGCATCGTGGCCTGACCACGCCGCTCGCGATCTCTCGATGCGTCGAGGCGAGAGGTGGCACAGGGCGTGCAGGTTCGAATCGACTACGCGTCCTCCTCGCAAACCGTGGCGACAAGGCGCTCGAGTACAAGCTCGAAGTGAAGTTGTGGCGGTTGTTCCACAAGGCGAGCCTCCGGCCGGTGCGTCAGTTCGAGGTGCGATGCGGTGGGCAGCGCTACCGACTGGACTTCGCTTGGCCGATCTTGAAGGTGGCGGTCGAGGGCCAGGGATTCGCGGTGCACGGTGGGCGCCTCGCCCATATCCGCGATAGCCGTCGTCTCGCGGACCTGGTAGGTGCGGGGTGGCGAGTCGTGCCCGTCACGTGGGAGGACGTGACGCGAGACCCGAAGCGCGTGATCGCCCGCGTCCGCTCGACCCTCCTCGAAGCAGCCGCCTAGGCCAAGACGACGGAGCTGGCGCCGGGCTCGATGTCGGCGATGTGGACCCACGAGAGGCCGTCGTCGCCGGATGCGAACACCGCGCCGCCGGCGTCCACGAGCACGCAATCTTCGCCTCTCGCGTCGAGACATCCGGTGTCGATGTTGCCGGCGAAGCGATCAGGGAGTCCGTCCACGCACTGCTCGAACGGACCTTCATCGCCGACAGCACGGCGATAGATCGCTCCTTCAGCGTTGAACGGTCCATTGGACGCTGTTACCAACACCGCGCCGCTCGTGAACGCCACCGCGCGTGCGTAGTCGGCGTGCAATCCGTCCGTGGTCATGGTCCAGGTGGCACCGCCGTCGCGACTCTGCGCGAACCCGTACCCGGCCGCGGCGGCGACGATCGATGGGTCATCGGGGTGAGCTCGGACCTCGTGCACATCCACCTCGGGATCGATCGTCGGGGCCCAAGTGACGCCGCCATCGAGCGAGCGCGGAATGCCGCCGACGTGCACGTTGGCCAGGACCACGCGCGCATCGGCGGTGACGCTGAGCGATCGTATGTACGGGACTCCGCTGGGCACCGCGTGCCAGCCCTCTCGTCCGTCGATCGAGTCGAAGCCGGTCATCGGGAGCACGCCATCCGCGTCGAGCCTGAGCAGGCGCCCGTCGACGGTCCCAGCCAACACGCCGTCTCCGACCGGGAACACGCACTTGAGGTTGACATCAGTCTCGCCAATCACGTTCCATGTGCCATTCGCGCTGCGACGAAGCACGTGCTGCTCATCGGCGATCGCCACGTGGTCGACTCCGGCCCGAGCGAGGCGGGAGACGTCGGCGCCTTCCCACACCGAGCGCGCTGTGCCATCGGCGTCGAGTGCGGTGATGCCATCGAGCGTGGCGACGAGTGCAAACGGCATGCCGTCAGGCTAACGGCGCCCGGTACGATCTGGCACATGGACATGAAGCCCCGTAGTCGCGACGTGACCGATGGCATCGAGAGCGCCGGTGCGCGCGCCATGTTGCGCGCCGTCGGCATGACCGAGGCCGACTGGGGCAAGTCGCAGGTTGGCGTTGCGTCGAGCTGGAACGAGGTCACGCCCTGCAACATGCCGCTCGACCGCCTCGCGAAGCGAGCGAAGGACGGGGTGCGCGATGCGGGTGGCTACCCGCTCGAGTTCGTGACGATCGCTATCAGCGACGGAATCTCGATGGGGCACGAAGGCATGCGCGGCTCGTTGCCTTCTCGCGAGATCATCGCCGACTCGGTCGAGTGTGTGATGCACTCGGAGCGGTTGGACGCGCTGGTCACGCTCGCCGGCTGCGACAAGAGCCTGCCCGGCATGCTCATGGCCGCGGCGCGTCTCAACTTGCCTTCAGTGTTTCTCTACGGCGGCTCGATCCTTCCCGGCACCCACAATGGGCAAGCGATCGATCTCGTGAACGTGTTCGAAGGGATCGGTGCGTGCGCGGCGGGCACGTTGACCGAGAACGAGCTCGGCGAGATCGAGAAGCACGCGTGCCCGACGATCGGCTCGTGCGCGGGCATGTTCACCGCGAACACCATGGCGTCGGCCGCCGAGGCGCTCGGCATGTCGTTGCCCGGCAGCTCGGCCGCGCCGGCCGTCGATGCTCGTCGCGATGACTTCGCGTTCGAGAGTGGACGAGCGGTGATGGGTCTGCTCGACGCCGGCATCCGGCCTCGTCAGATCCTGACGAAGGAGGCGTTCGAGAACGCCATCGCCGTGGGCATGGCGCTCGGCGGCTCCACGAACCTGGTGCTCCACCTCCTCGCGATCGCCAACGAAGCGCGTGTGGAGCTCGAGCTCGACGACTTCAATCGGATCGGGGCGAAGGTCCCGCACATCGCCGACATGAAGCCGCACGGCAAGTACCACATGACCGACCTCGACCGCGTCGGTGGCGTGCAGGTGGTGCTGCGTGAGCTCCTCGACGCGGGGTTGCTCCACGGCGACTGCGTCACGGTCACCGGCAAGACGATGGCCGAGAACCTCGCCGCGCTCGATCCACCGGCTCCCGACGGCGACGTCGTGCATCCGTTGTCGGCCCCGATCCACACCCAAGGTGGGCTCGCCATCCTCACCGGCTCGCTTGCGCCAAAGGGCAGCGTCGTGAAGGTGGCCGGTCTCGACCAGCTGCGCTTCGAGGGCGTCGCGCGCGTGTTCGACGGCGAGGAGCTCGCAATGGAAGCGGTCCTTGCAGGAAAGATCAACGGTGGCGACATTGTGGTGATCCGCTATGAAGGCCCGAAGGGTGGGCCGGGGATGAAGGAGATGCTCGCGATCACCGGCGCGATGAAGGGTGTCGGCCGCGGTGCCGACGCTGCGCTCATCACCGACGGACGCTTCTCCGGCGGTACCCACGGCTTCTGCGTCGGGCACGTCGCACCGGAAGCGGTCGACGGCGGCCCCATCGCATTCGTCGCCGAAGGTGACCGCATCGTGATCGACGCCGAGGTACACACGATCGACCTGCTCGTCGACGAAGCGGTGCTCGCGGAGCGTCGCGCCAACTGGAAGCCGCCGGAACCCCGTTACACGAGCGGCTTCATCGCCAAGTACGCGCTGCTCGCGCAAGGCGCGGAGACGGGCGCGATCACGAACGTCTTCTAGCTCCGAGATCCGGTGCCGGAAATCCTCGAGGTCGAGACGGCGCGGGTGCTCATCCAGGGTCGAGCGCTCGGGCGGCCGATTGCCGCAGTCGTCGCGCCCGACACCTGGTACTTGAAACGAGGGCTCACGTCCATTGGCGTCAAGGCCGCGCTGATCGGCGGGCACATCGCAAGGGCGCGTCGGCGCGGCAAGCTGCTTCTTCTCGACATGGGCGGTGAGCGCAGCGAGTGCGCCCAGGTGCTGGGGCTGCATCTCGGGATGAGCGGACGCGTGCTGATCGACGGTGAAGCGGCTGGAGACCCGCTCCTCTACGCGAGCAACCGCGAGAACCCACAGTGGCATCGCTTCACGATCGAGTTCGCCGATGGCGGGCACCTCGTGATGCGCGACCCGCGCCGACTCGGAGCCGTCGAGCTCGATCCGGATGAGGAGCGTCTCGGCGTCGACGCGTTCGATCTCACGCTGGCGGAGCTGCGATCCGTCGTGTCGCGCAGCCGCGCCCCGCTGAAGGCGGTGCTCATGGATCAAGCGCGCATCGCGGGGCTCGGCAACCTGCTGGTGGACGAGACGTTGTGGCGCGCAGGCTTGGATCCGGCTCGTCCTGCTGATGCGCTCGACGCCGGTGAGCAGGTGCGCCTGCGCCGAACGATCGGCAACGTGCTACGCGTGCTCGGACGGCGCGGAGGTTCGCACACCGGTGATCTCATGCCGGCGAGACTTCCGGGCGGCCACTGCCCGAAGGACGGTGCGCCACTCGAACGGCGAACCGTCGGCGGTCGGACCACGTACTCCTGCCCGATCCACCAGATCTGAGGAACGGGACCGGTGGCGCGGTCAGCCCAAGGCGGTGAGTGATGGGACCACCGGGATGCTGTGCCCGTCGAGGCAGGTGCGATCGCGGCCGGCGTCCTTGGCCGCGAAGAGGGCCCGGTCGGACTTCTCCACGACCTCCTTGAGGTCGGCACCGTCCCGTGAGTGGGCGATCCCGAAGCTCGCAGTGAACTGTGGTGAGTCACCATGAGCGGTCGCTTTCGCCAACGCTAGGCGGATGCGCTCGACGACCTCGATGGCGTGGTGGGTGTCGGCGCTGGGCAAGACGATCGCGAACTCCTCGCCGCCGTAGCGGCACGCGAGGTCGTCACCTCGCAGTTCATGCTTCACGGTCTCGGCAAACAATCGCAATGCGCGGTCGCCGGTCTCGTGGCCGAACGAGTCGTTCAGATCTTTTAAGTGGTCGAGGTCCGTCATCACGAACGTGAACTCGCCGCCGTCGTTCGTGAGGTGGCGGAGCCGGTTCTCGAGCGTCCGTCGATTGATGAGTCCGGTGAGACCGTCGGTCGCGGCTTGCAGGTGGGTCTCGGCCATCACCCGCAGCATGCCGAGCCGGTTGCCGGCCTGGTTCGCGAGCGTCTGGAGCTCGGACACGCTCTGCTCGTCGATCGGGCGGCCGACCTCACCGACGGTGTGCAGCACGCCGACCGTGCGACCCATGATCGAGACGGGCACGCACACGCCCGAGACGCGACCGCGCTCACGACCTCGCAGCATCGGGCATGCGTCGAGGTCCTCGCTGTCAGGGAAGATCTGCGTCTGCGCTCGCCGCGCCGCGACGCACTCATCGGGAGAGCTCACGGTGCAGCCGGGCGGGCCGTCGTCTGAAGCCACCACGATGCGCTCAAGATGCGCGTGGCTGTTGTCGGCGAGCAGCAGCTCGCTCGCGACCTCGGGGAGAATGCTGTGCATCGCACGCTGGATCACGTCGAAGGCGGCCGGCTCCTCCTCGGCCATCTCGAGGGCTCGCGAGAGGCGCGTCTCGAACTCGCGCCGCCGCGCGTCGGCCATCATGTTGAGCTCGTGGGTCGTGCTCTTCGAAGCGACTCGGGCCTGGTACTTCATCGTGGTCCGGTACATCACGACGCTGGGAATGGCCGACAGCACGAGCGCGACCCCGGCGGTGGCGCCGGCAAACGTCACGGCTCCGAGATCGTTGAAGACCTGGGAGACGATCAAGCTCGATCCGAAGCAGAGCAGCGCGAGGATGAAGATCGCCGCCGTCACGGACACCCGCGCCATGCGCAGGATGTCTTCGCGCTCCTTCTCGGCCGCGGTGCCAGCATCCTTGGTGGTGGAGATTCCCAGCATGCCTGCCTACCCGAGAGCGGTGAGGGTGGGGGCGACGGGCGTGGCGTGCCCGTCGATGCACGTGCGGTCGCGGCCGGCGTCCTTGGCCGCGAAGAGGGCCTGATCAGACTTCTCCACGACTTCCTTCAGATTCGAGCCCTCGCGGGAGTGGGCGACGCCGAAGCTCGCGGTGAAGATCGGGGCATCGCCACGCGCGGTCGCCTTCGCCAGTGCCTGGCGGATGCGCTCGACGACTTCGATGGCGTCGTGCGTCTCGACGCCCGGCAAGACGATCGCGAACTCCTCGCCGCCGTAGCGACAGGCGAGGTCGTCGGCGCGCAGCTCGTGCTTGACGGTCTCGGCGAACAGTCGAAGCGCACGGTCGCCGGTCTCGTGTCCGTGTGAGTCGTTGAGGTCCTTGAAGTGATCGAGATCGGCCATGATGAACGTGAACTCGCCGCCGTCGCTAGTGATGCGACGCAACCGGTTCTCGAGGGTGCGGCGGTTGATGAGGCCCGTGAGACCGTCCGTCGCCGCCTGCACGGTGGTCTCGGCCATCACGCGCAGCATGCCGAGCCGGTTCCCTGCCTGGTTCGCAAGTGTCTGGATCGCGTGCACGGCCGAGTCGTCGACCGGCGCGTCTACCGTCCCGATCGCGTGGACGACTCCCACGGTGCGACCCATGATCGAGACCGGCACGCACACGGCCGAGCAGCGACCGCTCGGGCGCTCACGCAGGAGCGGGCACGCGTCGAGGTCCTCGCTGTCGGGGAAGATCTGCGTCTGGGCGCGTCGTGCGGCTATGCACTCGTCGGGTGACGCGACGGTGCAGCCCGGCTCCGTCGTTCCCTCTGGCAACGTTGTCACGACTCGGGCGAGATGGGCGTGGCTGTTGTCGGCGAGCAGCAGCTCGACAGGCCAGCTGGACACGGCCGTCGCGAGCCCGCGTTCGATCACGTCGAACGCAGCGTGCTCGTCGCCGGACATCTCGAGCGCCCTGATCAGGCGACGCTCGAACTCGCGTCGCTGTGCCTCGGCTCGCATCACGCGCTCCTTCGCGACGTTCTGAGCGCTTGTCTTCGTGCCGTTGGCCATGCCCAAGCGGGTGATCACCGCGAGCAAGGGGACTGCGAGCAGCGTGGCGAACCCCGCCGTCACCAGCGCGAGCGCGAAACCGTCGAGCGACGTGTCGACCGCATGCACGACCACCGCCCCGAGCACATTGATGAGGGCGATCATGGCCAGACCGCCGGCGGTCATGCCGCGCGAGGAGTGCATCACCTCTTGCCGGGCATGGGCCCGGTCGGCTTCGGTGACCACGATCTCGTGTTGCTCGGTCATCATCCTCACCTGCTCGGACGTTTCGAGTACATCGGCGCCCCCGAAGGTGGCCTGAAGGGGGCCGCGTGGAGGAGCCCAAGAGCAGGAATCCCTTGCGCGGCAGGGCGGGATCGGGCAGACTGTTCCGACCATGAAGACCGCCGACCTCCTCGTACTCGTTATGTAGCGCACGCCGCCTCCACGCGCGCGTGCGCTCTTCCGCCCCTCGCCCAAGCGAGGGGTCTTTCATATCCCGGCCCCTTCCACCGCCCTCTCCAGGGCCCTCGACCACGAAAGCTGACGGAGCAATGAGACTCACCGGCGCACAAGCCCTCATCAAGAGCCTCGAGCACGAGGCCGTGGAGGTCATGTTCGGCCTCCCCGGCGGCGCGATCCTCCCCGTCTACGACCCACTGATCGACTCCTCGATCCGCCACATCCTCGTGCGCCACGAGCAAGGCGCAGGGCACATGGCCGAGGGATACGCACA
>JANOHN010000228.1:0-8438 GCA_031406505.1 Acidimicrobiia bacterium
GCGCGGACCCGTAGATCGGCGCGGGCACATCAGCGAGCAGGTACCCCAGCGCACCCACGTGGTCTTCGTGACCGTGCGTGAGGACGATCCCATCGACTCGTTCAGCGTTGGCGCGCAGGTACGTGAAGTCGGGGAGGACGACATCCACACCGGGCATGTCGGCGTTCGGGAACATCAGGCCGCAGTCGACGACGACAATGCGCCCACCGACCTCGAGGCAGAAGCAGTTGCGGCCGTTCCGAACGCACGCGGCACGAGTCACCGCCGTCGGCGTACGTCTAGCTCGCCTGGTGCTGGAACCGCCGTCGGAAGGCCAACAGGAACCCGCCGAAGCCCGCCAGCAGGAGCAAGAGGAGCCACCACAGCCATGACGAGTCACCGTCGTCGCTCGTCTTCACGACCTTCTTGCCCTTCACCTCGACGCCGTTGTCGTCGTTGTTGCCGTCGGTGGGCTGATCGTCACCATCGCTGTCGTTGGTAATCGAGGTGGCCGTACTGATGTCGGCCCCGTCCGACGAGCTGTTGTTGCTGCTCCCACCAGCGCCGCCACCGGTCCCACCAGCGCCGCCACCGGTCCCACCGGTCCCACCGGTCCCATCGGTCCCATCGGTCCCACCGCTGGAGACCTGGATCACCGACTGGCCACCGGCGAGCGAACCGGTGCTGGTATCGAAGTCCGAGTTACCGCTGTAGGCCGCAGTCACCGTGTGGCTGCCGACACCGAGCGCCGACGTGGTGAGCGTCGCGGTCAAGCCACTCAGCGCCACGGTCGTCGGGGTGCCATCGATCACGAAGTCGACGCTCCCCGTCGGCGTGCCCGCGGCGGGTGCGACGACACCCACCGTGGCGGTGAACGTGACGCTGCCACCGAGCAGCGACGGGTTCTGACTACTCGTGACTCCGGTCGTGGTGCTGCCCCGGTTCACGGTCTGCGTGGGCAGCGAGTCGTTGCTGGTGGCGAAGCTGCTGCTCCCGCCGTACGCGGCACTCACCGTGTGCGGTCCGACTCCGAGCGTCGACGTCGTGAGCGTCGCGGTCAAGCCGCTGAGCCCCACGGTCGTCGGGGTGCCATCGATCACGAAGTCGACGCTTCCCGTCGGCGTCCCCGCCCCCGGTGCAGTGATCGACACCGTCGCCGTGAACGTCACGCTCTGACCGAACACCGACGGGTTGAAGTCACTCGACAGACTCGTCGACGTGTCGGCCTGGTTGACAGTCTGGGTGAGTCCGTCGCTGTCACCCGAGAAGCTGGTGTCGCCGCTGTAGGTCGCAACGATGTTGCGGTTGCCGACGGCGAGCCCGGCGGTCGACGTCGAGGCGCTGCCACCGCTCACCGTGACCGGCGAGTCTCCGGTCGGGGTGCCATCGATCGTGAACGTCACCGTTCCGGTGGGCGTGCCCGCACCGGGCGCGCTCGCTGACACGGTGGCGGTGAACGTGACGTTCTCCCCGAACACCGACGGGTTCGAGTCGCTGCCAAGCGACACGGAGGTTCCGGCCTGGTTCACGGTCTGGCCCGCGGCCAGCGAGCCCGTGCTGCCGCCGAAGCTCGAGTCGCCGTTGTAGGTGGCGCTCAAGCTGTGCGGAGATCCGCTGATGCTGAGGGCAGCTGTCGACGTCGAGGCGGTCGAACCGGTCAACGCAACCGGCGAATCCGCGGTGGGCGCGCCATCGATGGTGAAGGTCACGGTCCCCGTGGGTGTCCCGACTGCTGGCAAGACCGCGCTCACGGTAGCGGTGAACGTCACGTTCTGGCCGAATACCGACGGGTTGATGTCGCTCGCCACCGAGGTCGAGCTGTTGCCGGCGTTGACCACTTGCGTCGGCAGCGACCCGCTGCTGTTGCTGAAGTTGGGGGGGGCGCCGCTGGCGGTGAATGCCGCGCTCACCGAGTGGCTCCCCGGGGTGAGCGTCGAAGTGGACGTCGTGGCGGTCCCAGCCGCCAGCGGGATCGACGATCCCGGGGTGCCGTCGATGGTGAACACAACCGAACCCGCTGGCGTCCCGGCTCCCGGCAAGTCGACCGTCACCGTCGCGGTGAACGTCACGTTCTCACCGACGACCGACGGATTGATGTCGCTCGTGACCGTCGTGGTCGTATCGGCCTTCTTGACCTGGTGGTGGTCGCCACCCGAGGCCGTGAACGAACTACTGGCGAAGTTCGTGTCGCCGCTGTAGCTCGCGCTGATGAACTTGTTGCCGGTGATCGTCGACGTGAGGTTGCAGCTCCCGCTGCCGCCGGACAACGTGATCAGGCACGTGCTGCCGGCGCCGTCGCCGACGAGCACGGTGCCCGTCGGGGTGCCACCGCCCGGCGACACGGCGGCGATGGTCACGTCCACCTGGTACGGCTCGCCGACGACCGTCGAGTTGGCCTTCAGGCTGGCCAGGTTCGTGATCGTCGTGGTGGTGCTCGCTTGGTCGACCGTCTGGCTGGGCAACGTGTCGTTGCTGGTGCTGAAGTTGGTGCTGCCGTTGTACGTGGCACTGACGGCGTGCGGCGAGCCACTGACGGTCAGTGAAGCCGTCGGTGACGAGCCTGCACTGCCGCCGCTCAACGCAACGGTCTCGTTGTCGCCGCTGACCGTGAACGTCACGGTACCGGTCGGCGTGCCCGAGCCTGGCGAGTTCGCCACCACCGTGGCGGTGAAAGTCACTGACTGGCCGAACTTCGACGGGTTCACGCTGCTGAACACCGTCGTGGTGGTGCCCGCGGCGTTCACGTTCTGACCGCTTGCGAGCGAGCCGTTGCTGTTGCTGTGGTTCGAGCTGTTGCTCGTGTATGCGGCGCTCACGGTATGAGGTGAGCCACTGACGGTCAGCAATGCGGTCGATGTGCTCGCGCTCCCACCCGAGAGCAGGATCGAGGCTCCTGCCGACCCGTCGATCGTGAAGATGACGGAGCCCGTCGGCGTCCCAGTGCCTGGGGCCACGGCCACGACGGTGGCCGTGAACGTCACGTTCTGACCGAACACCGACGGGTTGTTGTTGCTCGTGACCGTGGTGGTCGTGTTGGCGGCGTTCACCGTGTGGGGCACGCCAGTGCTCGTACTCGTCGCAAAGCTCGCGTCACCGTTGTAGGTGGCGGTGATCGATTTGAGCCCAGCGGTTGTCGACGTGAGGTTGCAGGCCCCGGTGCCGCCCACGCCCACGTTGCC
Organism: Acidimicrobiia bacterium; assembly: GCA_031406505.1. Classification (GTDB taxonomy): domain Bacteria; phylum Actinomycetota; class Acidimicrobiia; order IMCC26256; family PALSA-555; genus SHVJ01. Next base: position 3,159 of record JANOHN010000228.1, read on the forward strand.
GTTACACGTCGCGGTGCCGTCCGACACGGTCGCGGTTCCCGCCGTCGGCGCCCCGCTGGCAGAAGTCACAGAGAAGTCGACCTGGTATGCCTGACCGACAACTGAGGGTGTCGCGGCCAATGTCGCCGCGTTGGTGACCGTGGTGGTCGTCGCCGCGCCGGATACCACGAGGGTTGGCGTGGTGTTGGAGACCGCTTGGTTGCCGTCCGTGGCGGTCACGGTGAAGGTGTGGGTTCCCACCGGCGTGAGGGCGGTGGTGGCGAGCGTCAACGTCGCGTTGAACGGACTGGCATTTCCCCCGCTGGGCACGTTGGCGGATGGTGGGACGAATGTAGCGGTCACGCCCGTCGCGAGGCTCGACGCGCTCCACGTGATGGCGGTCTCGTTGCTGCCCGTATAGGTGACCGACACCGCGTACGTCGCGCTCGCGCCCGGCGCAACCGAGGCGGGCGACTGCGCGCCCACAGTGACGGTGCCGAGGTTGGTGGCCGCACCAGCGGGCAATGCCAACAGCGCGGCGAACGCGCTCATGAGCAAGACGAGCGCGCCAACGATTGCGATCGGCTTCCGAACCTGCCGTCCCGCCCACCCGGTCATGCCAATCCTCCGCCTTCTGGATCGCCGCGTCCAACTGTTCGCTCACAGCGTGGAATCAGCGACCGCCGGGCAGGACGCTAGCGCGCGTCACCACTCTGCGCGCGCGTGAAACACTCGGGTGTGCACGGAAAGTGCTAGTGCACGCGCCCAGCGTGAGGACCTACGCGGCGGCGCCTTCTCGATCCTTGGCGACCTCGTCGAGGGCGTCGTACTCCTCGCCGGTGTCGACCCAGTCTTCGAACTGGATCACGCCGAGGTCGGTGAACTTCTCACGTAGCCAGCCGTCACCCGCGTCCAGCAGGCCGAGCTTCTTGCAGTTCGGCACGATCTTCGAGAACAGCAGCGCCTGGAAGACGGGGCGGTCGGGTGCCTTCAACACGACCTTGACCGCTTCCTTCACGTCGACGCCCATCCGCTCCCAGACCTCCTGTTGGAGGAACCGGTCACGCATGCGCACCGCCGCTTCGTATGCGAACTCTTGGCGCTCGCGTATCTCTGGGCCACTCAGCTCGGCGTAATACTCCTGGAGCGAGAGCACACCGAACGCCACATGGCGCGCCTCGTCGCTCAACACGTACCGCAGCAGCTTCTTCAAGAGCGGCTCGGTGCTCATCTGGTGCATGAAGCCGAATGCCGCGAGCGCGAGGCCCTCGACCATCACCTGCATGCCGAGATAGGTCATGTCCCAACGGCTGTCGGCGATGATGTCGTCGAGCAGCATCTTGAGGTGCGCGTTGATCGGGTAGTGCCCCGACAGCTTCGTGTCGAGATACCGGGCGAACACCTCGACGTGACGGGCCTCGTCCATCACCTGCGTCGACGCGTAGTACTTGGCGTCGATCCACGGCACGGTCTCCACGTTCTGCGCGGTGCAGATCAGCGCTCCCTGCTCGCCGTGCATGAATTGCGACAGCGTCCAGTTCTGCGACTGCACGCCGAACTCGAGCCACTCCTTCTCGGCCCAGTTCTGGAACGGGGTGCCCGTCATGTCCATCGTGCCGTAGAGCATGTTGTTCTGGGCCTGGTTCGCAGCCACGACTGCTTCCTGGTCGACCTCGAGCTCCCACGGAAGGTCGGTGCTGCCGTTCCACTGCGACGTCTTGGCCTTCTCATAGAGCTTGTGCAGCGCAGCACGGCTCTGCTCGTAGTCCCATGTGAAGATCGCGTTGCCCTCAGCGCGGACCGCGTGCGCCACCTCGTCGGCGTTCGTGTTCGTGATCGCAAGGATCGCGTCGACATCGTTCACGTCGGCGCGCCCGATCATGTCCTGGTTGGACGAGCTCTGAGCAGACAAGTTCTGGTCGATAGCCATGGCGCTACCTCTTTGAGAGAAGGTCCGGAACTGGATCGTGCAGGTCTGGATCTCGCCGGGTTGATGCAATGGCAGGGACGACGAAGGCGCGCAAGTACGCACGCAGATGCTCGGGATCGGCGATCGACACTGGTCCGCTCGGGCACAGCCAGAGGGTGAGACCGACGCGAGCTATCCATTCGGCGGCGCGCTCGGCTTGACCGGGTACGAAGCGCTCGAGGCTCGGCGCGATCGCATCGCGCGCTCGTGCGAGGAAGCGGTCGCCACCACTGAACGTGAGGTGCGGCAGCAGGCGCTCGGGCTCGAAGTCGGCGACGAAGCGCAAGGCCGGGTGCTCGCCGAGCTCGTGGGCCGCGGTGGACACGAGCGCGACGAGCACGTCCTCGAGCGACTCGGCCGCGTCGGCTGCTGCTCGTAGCTGTTCAGTGATCCGAGCGGCTTCGGCCTGCACCGCCACTGCGACGAGCTCGGCCCGCCCGCCGAAGTAGCGGTAGAGCGACGCCCGGGAGCAGCCGGCCTCACGGGCAATGTCGTCGATCGTGGTCTTGGCGAGCCCGTGGCGGGCGATGCACGTGAGCGTGGCCGCGACGGCTCGCGCATGGATGCCCGGAACCGGCAGGGCGACGGGAGCGAGGGACTCGGCGAGTGCTGTCACCAGATGAGACGGTACGACCGAAATCGTCTCACCGTCAACCTGTTCCTTCGAGATTGGCCGAGATTGTGGGGTCTCTGGCATTGCAGCCAAGCCGGGGACCCCGCATATTGGAGCCATGCGCAAGGTCATCGTCATCGCCTTCCCCGGAGCTCAGTCGCTCGACGTCGCCGGGCCGGTCGAGGTCTTCGCCGCGGCCGGTGAGTACGCCGTCGAGATCGTGGCGCCGACGGCGGGCGCCGTTCGGTCCCACAGCGGGCTCACCCTCGTCACCGAGCGGGCCCTCGCGGAGGTGAGCGGACCCCTCGACACGCTGGTGGTCGCCGGCGGCCAGGGCGTGCGGGAGGTCATCGAGGACGTCGGCGTGATCGCCGACGTGCGTCGCCTCGCTCCGAGCACGCGACGGATCGCGTCGGTCTGCACCGGAGCGCTCGTGCTCGCCGAGGCCGGACTCCTCGACGGTCGGCGCGCCACCACGCATTGGGGGTCATGCGATGTGCTCGCCCAGCGATACCCCGCAGTGCGCGTCGACCCCGACCCGATCTTCGTCCGCGACGGCGAGACCTGGACCTCGGCCGGCGTGACCGCCGGCATCGACATGGCCCTCGCCATGGTTGAGGACGACCTCGGTCGCGACGTGGCGCTTGCGATCGCCCGGCGCTTCGTGGTGTTCCTCAAGCGACCCGGTGGTCAGTCGCAGTTCAGTGCGCAGCTCTCGGGTCAGTTCGCCGAGCAGCCGCCGCTGCGCGACCTGCAAGCCTGGGTGGTCGAGCACCTGGGCGAAGACCTCTCGGTCGAACGGCTTGCGAACCAGGTCGCGATGAGCGTCCGCAACTTCTCTCGCGCGTTCCACCGCGAAGTCGGCGTGACACCGGCACGGTTCGTCGAGCGTGCACGCGTCGAGGACGCGCGGCGACGACTCGAGGACACCGTGACCTCGGTCGAGGAGATCGCGGTCGGGTGCGGGTTCGGCACGGCTGAGACGATGCGCCGCACGTTCCTGCGCGTGCTGCGCGTGACCCCCACCGACTACCGAAGTCGATTTCGATCCGAGCGCGCGAGCAGCCCGGAGCGACCACGAGAGAAGGAGCGTGTGTGATGCCGTTCACCACCGGGATGTTGTTGTTCGACGATGTCGAGGAGCTCGACTTCGCCGGGCCGTGGGAGGTGCTCACCACCGCGAAGAAGGACGGCGACGCCGTTCTGAGCATCGCGGCAGAGCCTGGCCCGGTGCGAGGGTTCAACGGGCTGACGATGGTGGCTGATCTCGGCTTCGCCGACGCGCCACCGCTCGACGTCCTCGTCGTTCCCGGTGGATGGGGCACCCGCAAGCTCGCCGAGGACGCGACGCACAACAAGTGGATCAAGCGGGTCGCGGCGGAGTGCACGTGGGTCACCAGCGTGTGCACCGGCGCCATCTTGCTGAACAGCGCGGGCCTGCTCACCGGCCGCAAGGTCACGACCCATTGGGCGTACGTGGACACGCTGCGCGAGCAGACCGACCTCACCGTGCTCGACGATGTGCGCTACGTGCAGGACGGCAACGTGGTCACGGCCGCGGGCGTGTCGGCCGGCATCGACATGGCGTTGTGGCTCGTCGGTCAGATGTACGACGAGGACCACGCCCGCGCCGTGCAGCACGTCATCCAGTACGACCCCGCACCGCCCTACGCGTTGACCTGAGCCTGACGCGAACGGAGGGCGGCCGAACGGCCGCCCTCCGGCCCAGTCTTCGGCTGGACCCGGATCAGCCCTGCGGGCGCATCCAGTCGATGGCGATGTTGTTCTGGTCGGCGGGGTCGACCTTCACGCCGATCTTGTTGCCCGGCTGCACCAGCGGGATGTGCATCTGGGGCACCGACGTGGTCACCTTCGCGTCGTACGACTTTCCGTCGCAGTCCACCGTGACGTCGAGCACTACCTGCGGGTTGTAGTTCACGATCATGCCGGTGTCGGTAAACCCCTTGACCGTGGCCGTGCCGGCAGTGCCGGTCGCGAGCAGCGCCTGCTGCTTGGCCATGTCGGCCTGGAGCGCCATGGCGTCGTCGATCGCTTCGGTCGCCTGGTGCAGCGTGTCCGGCATGTCCTTCATCATCCCGAGCATGCCCGTGCGCTTGCCCTGTGCCTTCTGCGCTTCCTTGCCTTGGTCGGACAGCTTCTTGATGTCCTTGAACATGCCCATGTCAGTCTCCTCTCGAGGGACGTCCCGCCACCACGATGCCACCCAGAAGCTCCTCACGCACGAGGCGCCGCACATCGGCCGGATCGGCCAGGTCCCAGCGACCAGGCGTGCCGATCAGCGACAGCAGGAGCCTCGCCACGTGGTCGGCCGCGTCGTCGAGGTTTACCCCCGGAAGCAGTCGACCGGCATCCCGCTCGACCTCGAGCAGCGGACCTAGGTATTCGCGGATGTAGCGCAGCACTCGGTGCTGCTCGACGGTGAGCAGCGGCAGGAGCACCTCGGGCTCGGCCGCGAGCACCTTCTGGAGCACGGCATGCTCGAGCACCGCCTGGCGCGCGAACGCGAGCGCTCGCTCCACCCTCGTCGCGAAGTCGGGTGCATCGGCCACGGCTTCGGCGAGGCGCACGAAGAAGTGGTTCATCTCCCACCCCACGGTCTCGCGCAGGATCTGGTCGCGGCCGCCAGGGAAGAGGCGATAGATCGTGGCTCGCGACACGCCCGCCTCGCGGGCAACATCGTCGATCGTGGTCTTGCCCA
>JANOHN010000241.1:0-2073 GCA_031406505.1 Acidimicrobiia bacterium
GGTCGTCGCCCGTCCGCGGCGAGGTCGGCACCTTGCGCCGCAGCTTGATCACCTGCTGCGGGTCGCACGCCTTCACGACCTCCGCGCCGAAGGTGCGCTCCACCCGTGAGAGCTTCGTCGGCTCCGGCGCGATCTCTGCGAGCACCGAGCGAACGCGGACCTCGTGCTCAGGGCCGGAGATGAAGCCGGCCGCCACGTCGTCGGGGTCGCCCCCCGCCGCGGCGGTCGAGCCGGAGGCGCAGAGTGCGACGACCAGCGTGAGCGCCGCGCCTGCCCGTCTCATGGGAGGAAGGTAGTGCGGGTTCTCGTTCCGGTCTTGGAATCGTCCCCGCCAGTACCATCGCCTCCACATGGCCGACCGGTCGGGACGATCAGCGCACCATGGCTCCTGACGCCGAGCTCGGCTTCAAGGACCCGGCGAAGAAGCGCAACCTCACGTTCGCCGTGCTGCCCATCGGCAAGCTCGACGTGATCTCCCATCAGCGCAAGGCGAGCGACGCGCACGTGAAGCGGGTGGTCGGCTCGGTCGAGCGCGTGGGGTTCGTGGCCCCGGTCGTGGTGGTCGAGCGCGACGACGGCAGCGGCTACTGGATCATCGACGGCCAGCACCGCTTCCTCGCCGCCACCGAGCTCGGTCTCCGTCAGCTCCCCGCGGTGATCGTGCCCAAAGACATGGCGCGCCGGATGCTCACCCTCAACGTGGAGAAGGAGCCGAACATCCGGGAGCGCGCCGCGGTGGCGCTGTCGATCTACCAGGAGATGGCCGAGCAGCACCCGAAGATGAACGAGGACGACGCCGAGGTGGCCGACGCAGTGCAGTTCGCGCACTACGTGACGCTCGGCTTCGCCTACGCCGAGTCAGGCCGTCTCGCCGGAAGCCAGTTCGAGCCGATCCTCAAGAAGTGCGACAGCTTCATGGACGGCCCCCTCGCCGACTGCCTGCCCGAACGCGAGGCGCGCGCCGCCAAGGTGGTGGAGGCGCACCGACTCGTGCGCGCCATCTCCGACGCGCTCAAGGAGTCGGGTGCGTGGCACGAGTTCGTCGGCGCCCAGATCGTGTCCGCCGCGAACCCGCTCAAGCGGGCGCGCAAGCAGCACTCGTTCGACGACACCTTCGACAAGATGATCGCCAAGCTCCACGCGCTCTCCGAGCACCCCGAGAAGGCACTCCGCTCGAGCGAGTGAAGCCCGTCCGGCGACGGGCGTCAGCCGGTCAACGACGTCGGCTGCGCGACGACCCCCGCGATGGTCGTGGGACCGCCCGGATCGACGATCGCTCCGTTGGCCACGCCGTCGGAGTCGAGCGCACCGCCATCAGTCAGCGTGAACGTGACCACGTTGCCGTTGATCGCCGCAGGCACTTGCACCCATCCGCTCGGCAGCACCTTCCAGTACGCGCTCGGCGCGACCGGCAACGTGACCGTGATGGTCGCCGATCCCCCGTTCGCGAGGCCGCTCACCGAGAACGCGATGAGCCCACAGGGGATCTCGACCCCGCCCGGCGGCGCTGGTACAGACGCCAAGGGGACGGCCGCCACGTTGCCGACCGTACCGGCGTTGGACGTCACCCCAACGTTGCCGCACGGCGTGGTCACGTTCGCCGTGCTCGCCGTCGCGCCCCCGACCTCGGTCGAGCCGCCGCCACCTTGCAGCGTGATGGTCACCGACCCGTTGCCCGTGCACACGCCCGGAGTGAGGGTCGTACCCAATGCCGAGCCGCCACCGCCACCGCCACCGGCGGTGCCGGTCCCGAAGATGGTGAAGCCTGCGCTGGTCAGGGAGATGGCACCGCCACCGCCACCACCACCGCCGGTGACACCGCCACCACCGCCGCCGCCCCCGCCCGCGCTCCCACTGGGAATGGCGTTGGCGGAAGAGCCCGCGCTGGCGCCGCCGCCGCCACCGCCACCTTGGCCGCTGGATCCATCGCCGCCGTTGTTGCCGTCCGGCGATCCATCGATGGCGCCGATCCCACCGAACGAACCGGTGCCGCCAGCACCGCCGCTCCCGGTTGTCGAGCCCGACTTGCCGCCCTTGCCTGGGTCGCCACCGTTGACGCTGTTCGGGCCATCG
>JANOHN010000252.1:0-13815 GCA_031406505.1 Acidimicrobiia bacterium
TGCCCGGCGACGTCGTCGAGCATCTTGGCGAACGTCACGAACGTGAGGTTGACCGCGTTGAGCATGAGCTCGACGCACATGAACATCACGAGCACGTTGCGGCGAACGAGCAGACCAACCGCACCGATCGTGAAGATCACGGCCGCGAGCACCAGGTAGTAGCTGCCGGTGATCTCGAGCGCGAGGATCACGAGACCTCCTCACTCGCTTCGGGTGCGCCGAGCCCTTCGGGACGCTCGCCACTCCGACGCGCCAGCACGATCGCTCCGACGACGGCGATGACGAGCAGCGCGGCGGTGATCTGGAACGGCCACAGGAAGTCGGTGAAGAGGACCCGCGCGACGCGCTCGATGTTGTTCCCGTAGTCGCCGCCACCCTTCAGCGGCACCCCGTGGCCGGTCTTGGCGCCGGTCGCCCACTCGTGACCGGCGAGCACGAGGACCTCACCCAGCATCAACACACCCAGCACGATGGCTGCGGGGCGTTGTAACCGGACGGGGTCGGTGAGCGTCTCCTCGCGGTCGACGCCGAGCAGCATGATCACGAAGAGGAACAGCACCACGATCGCGCCGGCGTAGACGATCACTTGGACCGCGGCGACGAGCTCGGCATCCTGGAGCAAGAAGAACACCGCCACGCTCAAGAGCGTGAGCACGAGCCACAGCGCCGAGTGGACCGGGTTGCGCGAGAGCACCACGCCCAACGCCCCCACGAGCGCAGCGGCGGCGAACCCGAAGAAGAGGACTGCGGTCATGCGGATTCCTCGGATGCGCGCTGGCCCTGCTCGGGCTCGCGCACGCCGAAGCCGAGCTCGCCCGACCAGCTGACGCGACCTTCGTACTCGGCGTTGCCCGACGGGGCGGTGGCGCGCATCCAGGCGCTCGTCTCGTCGTCTTCGCCACCAAGCCAAAGCTCCCACGGCTGACGCTTGGCGCGACCCGCATCGTCGACGAGGAGCTCGTCTTTCGTGTAGATGGCGTCATCGCGGTTGGTGAACGAGAACTCGAAGAGCTTGCTCTCGGTGATCGCCTCGGTCGGGCACGCCTCCACGCAGAGATCGCAGTGGATGCAGCGCAAGTAGTTGATCTCGTATACGAAGCCGTAGCGCTCGCCGGGAGACACCGGCGCGTCAATTGAGTTGTCGGCGCCGCGCACGTAGATGCACCGCGCCGGGCACACACCCGCACAGAGCTCGCAACCGATGCACTTCTCCATGCCGTCTTCGTAGCGGTTGAGGACGTGGCGACCGTGGAAGCGCGGCGGCTTGTCGCGCTTGTGCGTGGGGTAGTCGCCCGTGAGCTTCGGCTTGAAGACCTGGGCCAACGTGACGCGGAACCCGCTCAGCCGTCCCATTACTTGATTTCCTCTATTTCCTCGCGTTTGGGGATGCAGAGGAAGAGGACGCCGCTGATGATGCCGACGCCGACGAGGACGCCGCCCGCGGTGAGGATGACGTCCCCCGTGTCGGGGTCGCCCTCCTTCGCGATCACGACCACGGCGGTGACCATCGCCCAGATGAACCCGGCTTCGATGAGCACCTTCCAACCGAGGTTCATGAGCTGGTCGTAGCGGAGGCGCGGCAACGAAGCCCGCACCCACACGGTCGCGTACAGCAGCACGAGCAGCTTCGTCATGAACCAGACGATCGGCATGACCCAGGTGTTGAGCCAGCTGTCGCCGGCCACGCCGAGCCCGGTGAGGCTCGGGCCTGACGGCCCACCGAGGAACAACGTCACGGCGATGGCGCACATCGTGATCAGGTTCATGAACTCAGCAAGGAAGAAGATCGCGAACCGGATGCCCGTGTACTCGGTGTGGAACCCACCGACGAGCTCCTGCTCCGCCTCGACGAGGTCGAACGGCGGGTGGTTGGTCTCGGCCATCGCCGCGATCAGGAAGATGATGAACGAGATGAGCGCCGGCGCCCAGTACCAGTTCTGCCAGATCGATTCGATGCCGTCCCACGACTGGCGGTTCACGATGCCGCGGGTCGAAAGCGTCCCCGACTGGATGAGCACCGCAACCACGGCGAGACCCATGGCCGCTTCGTACGACAGGAGCTGCGCCGATGCACGCACGGCGCCGAGCAACGGGTACTTCGATCCCGAGGACCACCCGGCGAGCATCACGCCGTAGAGCCCGATCCCCGACATCGCGAGCAGGAACAGCACACCGATCGGTGGATCGGCGAGCTGGAGCAAGGTGCGGTGACCGGCGATCGAGACCACGCCGCCGATCGGCACGATCGAGAACGCGAGGAACGCCGGCAGGATCGCCAGGTACGGCGCGAGCCGGAAGACGCGCGAGTCGGCTGTGGCGGGCTCGGACTGCTCCTTGAAGAAGAGCTTGATGCCGTCGGCGAGCGTCTGGAGGATCCCGAACGGACCGGCCTTCTGCGGCCCGATCCGGTTCTGCATGTCGGCGATCACCTTGCGCATGAACCAGATGTAGAACATGACCGCCACGAGCAGCAGCGCGAACACCACGATCGTCTTGACGATCACGATGACCACGATCGTGAGGTCGATGTCGCCCCGCAGCAGCGGGTCGCTGGCGAGGATCGGGATCACGAGATCGTCTCCACGCGCACGTCGGTGACATGCGCGGCGATGTCGATGAGCTCTGGTGCGCCGGGTCCAGCGCGGTTCACCGCGAGGAAGCCGACTCCCTCCGGTGTCGACGCGTCGGTGTGAAGGGGCAGATCGAGCGATGCCCGCGGGGAGATCACCCGCACACGAGTGCCATCCTCCACGCCGATGCGCTCTCGGTCGCGACGGTTCACCAGGAGGAGCGCTTCGCCGCCGGACAGGTTCGCGAGCGACGGCGACGCCGTGACCACGCGGTCGTTGCCGTAGAGCGTGCGCGCGACCACGAGTCGCAGCGCGTACGAATCGGTCGGTGCCGCCGGCGGCGACGGCGCGTCGCCCGCCCACACATGCAGCGCCACACCAGGCTGCGGTGGAGCAACGGGCGCGCCTTCGCCGTCATCGCCGCCCTCCGCGCCTGCACGAATGGGCTCCCAGGACACGCCGGCGGCCGGACGGTCGGGGCCGAAGGTGAGCTCGGCGAGGTTGTCGGCAACCGGCAGGACCACGCCGTCGCGCGCTCGGCGAACGAGCGACGCGTCGACACCAACGAACGCCGGGGCGACTCGCGCGATCTCGTCCTGCACCTGCTCGACCGTCTCGAGGTCCCACTCGGAGCCGAGCCGGGCGGCGAGCTCGGCCGCGATACGCCACCCCTCGAGCGCCTGCCCCTCGGCAGTGACCTTGCGGCCGAGCCGGAGCACGCGCCCTTCGAGGTTCGTGGTGGTGCCGGCCTGCTCTCCCCACACGGTGGTGGGCAGGAACACGTCGGCGCGTTCCGCGGCGTCGTCGGGGAATGTGCCGACGCACACGACGCGTTCGGCACCGGCGATGGCGTCGCGCGCGAGCGTGCGATCGGGGAAGTCGGCCAGCAGGTCACAGCCGACGAGCACCAACGCCTTGATGCGACCCGCGGCCGCGGCCTGGAGGATGCCCGTCGTGTCGAGGCCCGGCTCGTCAGGCACGCCACCCCATGCCGCGACCACGTGGTCGCGGCCGGCATCGAGCGTGACGCGACCCGGGAGGAATCCCGGCGCGAGCCCGAGGTCGAGCGCACCGTGCACGTTGCCGCGTCGCAACGCCGAGAGGAATCGGACACCCGGCAGCCCGGCAAGGCGACTCGCAGCCCGAACCGTTGCATCAGGTGCTTCCGCGACCGACGGCCGTCCGATGATCACCACGACCGGGCCGTCACCGGCGATGGGTTCGAGCGCGGCGATCGCGCTGTCGATCGCGTCGTCGATCACGCCGGGCGAATGGCGGATCACCGTGGTGGCGTGACGGCTGAGGCCGTGATCGCGCGCGGCCACGTCGATCAATGGCACGCCGAGCTCCTCGGCCGCTCGACGCGCTCTGAGGTAGAGGACGGGGAGCTCCTCCTTCAGGTCAGGACCAAGCAGCACGATCGCGCGTGCTCGATCGAGATCGCCGATCGTCGCTCGCGGCATCCCGAGCACGAGCGCAGCCGGGAGGCCGTCGCCGAGCTGCGCGTCGACGTTGTCGGTGCGCAGCACGCCCTTCGCGAACCGAGCCCAGGCGTACGCGTCCTCGTTCGTCCCGCGCGCGCCGCCGATCACGCCGATCGCGCCGGCGCCGTGCTCGTCACGTACTCGGCGCAGCGCGGCGGCCGCGGCGTCGAGTGCCTCTGGCCACGACGTGACCGCAAGCTCGGTGCCCCGCCGCACGCCCGGCACGCGCATCCGCGTGTCGGAGTGCACCCACTCGTAGCCGTACCGACCTTTGTCGCACAGCCACCCGTGGTTGACGGGCTCGGAGTCGACACCGAGCAGACGGACGAGCCGGTTCGACGTGGACTCCAGCGCGCCACGGCACCCGACCGCGCAGGCCTGGCACGACGTCTCGACCGATTCGAGGTCCCACGGCCGCGCCCGGAACCGGTACGCGCTCGCCGTCAGCGCGCCGACTGGGCAGATCTGGACGGTGTTCCCGGAGAAGTAGGACGTGAACGGCGCGTCCGGATACGTGATGACCTCGGTCGTCCCGCCCCGGCCTCCGAAGTCGATGAGCGCGTCGCCGGCGATCTCGGCGGCAAATCGCGTACAGCGGCCGCATTGGATGCAGCGCTCCCGGTCGAGCATCACGAGATCGCTGATCGGGATCGGCTTCTCGAAGTGGCGCTTCTCTTCCACGTAGCGCGACTCGCCGGGACCGAACGCCAGCGTCTGATCCTGCAGCGGGCACTCGCCACCGCGGTCGCACACCGGGCAGTCGAGCGGGTGGTTGATGAGCAGGAACTCGAGGATCCCGTCTTGGGTGCTCTTGACGTTGTCGGTGGTCGTGCGCACGACCATCCCGTCGACCACGGGGGTGGCGCAGCTGATCTGCAGCCCGCGCATGCCCTCGACCTCGACCAGGCACATGCGGCACATGCCGACCGGCTTCATGCGCTCGTGCCAGCAGAAGCGAGGGATGTAGGTGCCGTGATCCTGCGCGGCCTTGATCAGCAGCTCGCCGCGCGGAACCTGCACGACCTTGTCGTCGATCGTGATCGAGACGACGTCCTGGTCGCCCGCGACCGGGATCGTGTACCGGTGATCCGACGGCCACTGGCTCATGGGGACGGAGCTCACGCTCATGCCGACGCCACTTCGAGGGTCTTGCGCCGAGCCGCGTCGCTCGCGAGCCGCGCACGGATCTCGTCACCCCAGTACTTGTTCAGGCTGACGGTCGGGCTCATCGTGCTCGGGCCGAGCTGGCAGATCGTGGTCTGGCCGGGGGGCCACGACAGGCCGGGCGCGAGGTTGTTGCCGAAGCCGAGCAGGAGGTCGAGGTCTTCGGTGCGGCCGAGCCCGTTCGCCATCCGGTAGAGCACCTTCTCGAGCCAGCCCGAACCCTCACGGCACGGCGTGCACTTCCCGCATGACTCGTGCGCGAAGAACTTGGCGATGCGCCAGGCAACGAGCACAGGGTCGACCGTCTCGTCGAACACCATGATCGCCCCCGACCCGAGCATCGTCCCGAGCTCGGTGGCGCGATCCATGTCGAGCGGCTCGTCGAGGTGCTCGGGCAGCAACCACGGCGACGACGCGCCACCCGGGATGAAGAACTTCATCAGCTTGGCGCCCTTGACCCCACCGGCAAGACCTTCGATGAGCTCGCGGAACGTGGTGCCGAGCTCCACCTCGTAGTTGCCCGGGCGCTCGACGTTGCCCGACACCGAGAAGATCCGCGTGCCCAACGACTTGTTGACGCCCATGCCGGCGTACCACTCGCCGCTGTTGTTCACGATCTGCGTGACGGCCGACATCGTCTCGACGTTGTTCACGATCGTGGGCGCTGCGTACAACCCTTGCACCGCGGGGAACGGCGGCTTGATGCGCGGCATCGCGCGCTCGCCTTCAAGGCTCGACAGGAGACCCGTCTCGTCACCGGCGATGTAGCAGCCGGCACCGCGGTGCACGATCAGCTCAAGGTCGAAGCCCGAGCCGAGGATGTTCTTGCCGAGGAAGCCGTTCGCGTACGCGTCCTCGACGGCGGCCTGGAGGCGCTCGGCGCCCAGCGCGAACTCGCCGCGCAGATAGATGAACGCGTGGTGGGCCTGGATTGCGTACGCGGTGATGATCGACCCCTCGACGATCTGGTGCGGGTCGCGCTCGATGAGCATGTGGTCCTTGAAGGTGGCCGGCTCTCCCTCGTCGGCGTTCACCGCGAGGTAGCGCGGGAAGATGTCCTTCGGCAGGAACGACCACTTCTGGCCCGTACCGAACCCGGCGCCGCCGCGGCCGCGCAGCCCGGACTTCTGGACCTCTTCGACGAGCGCAGCCGGCTCCATGCCGAGCGCCTTCTCGAGCGCGGCATAGGCGTGGTTGTGCTCACGCGCGACCGAGTACTCCCACGAGTCGTCGGGCCGGTCGCGGAGAAACTTCGTGATGACGCGAGTCTCTTGCGCGGCCATCAGGGAGCCTTGCTTCCTGCGTCCACGGGTGATCCCGAGATCGTGCGCGCGGTCAGTGCGCCCGACTTGTACTGCTCGATCACATCAGCTGCGGCCTCGCTCGTCACCGGACCGTGGAACTCGTAGTTGACCTGCATGACTGGAGCGAGGTCACACGCGGCGACACACTCGACTTCCTCGACGTGCACGTCGTCGTCGTCGGCATACCGTGCGCGCAACGAATCGACCAGCGCGGGACCGCCGTTGACGAGGCACGACACGTTCGTGCAGACGGAGACGACGAGGTTGCCGATCGGCGCTCGCTTGAACATCGTGTAGAAGGAGCACGTCCCGAGCACGAGCGCGGGCGTGAGTCCGAGCAGCTCGGCGATGTCTTCCATCGCCTCGCCGGTGACGTAGCCGTCGCGATCCTGCGCCATGTGCAACAACGGCAGCACCGCCGACTTCGAGTGCGGGTAACGCGCCACGAGCTGTTCAGCGCGACGACGCTCGGCATCAGTGAAGGCCATCAGCTTTCCCGCTCTCGGCGCAGAGCGCCGGGCCGCTCGGGCCACACTCGCTGCGCTCCGGGATACCCGGCCCGCTGACGCTCGCTCATCGGTCCACCGAGCTCATCGATCGACCTCGCCCATGACCGGGTCGACGCTGGAGATGATCGCGACCGCGTCGGCCACCATCGATCCCGGCACCATCGCGTCCATCGACTGGAGGTTGTAGAAGGACGGGCCGCGGATGTGCATGCGCACCGGCTTGCCCGTGCCATCGGACGCCAGGTAGCAGCCGATCTCGCCGCGCGGCGACTCGATCGCCACGTACGTCTCGCCCGGTGGCACGCGGAACCCTTCGGTGAACAGCTTGAAGTGGTGGATCAACGCCTCCATCGACTCGTCGATGCGGGCCCGCGGCGGCGGAGTGATCTTGCGGTCCTGCACGCGGTAGTCACCCGCGGGCATGCGCTCCACGCATTGGCGGATGATCTTGATCGACTCGCGGATCTCGTTCAGTCGGATGAGGTAGCGGTCGTAGCAGTCGCCGTTCTGCGTGTAGATCACGTCGAAGTCGACCTCGTCGTACGCGAGGTACGGCTGTGCCTTGCGGAGATCCCAAGCGAAGCCGGTCGAGCGCAGGATCGGGCCGGTTGCTCCAAGCGCGAGCGCCTGCTCCGTGGTGATCGGGCCGACGCCCACGAGCCGCTCGAGCCAGATCGGGTTCTCGTTGAGCATTGCCTCGTAGTCGCGCATGCCGTGCTCGACGGTGTCGCACAGATCGAGGGTGGCCTGCTCCCAACCGTCGGGCATGTCGGCCGCGAGCCCGCCGGGCCGGATGAAGTTGTGGTTCATCCGCAAGCCGGTGACCATCTCCTTGTAGCGGAGCACCTCTTCGCGCTCGCGCCAGCCGTAGATCATCATCGAGAGCGCGCCGATGTCCATCCCGTTCGTTGCCTGGAAGAGCAAGTGCGACTCCAGGCGCGAGATCTCGCAGAGCAACATGCGCATCCACGTGGCCCGGGGCGGGATCTCGAGGTCGAGGAGCCGCTCGACGGCGAGCGCGAACACGGTCTCGTTCGAGAGCGGCGCGAGATAGTCCATGCGGGTGACGTTCGTGCCACCCTGGACGTAGGTGAGCTCTTCGCCCGTCTTCTCCATGCCGGTGTGCAAGTAGCCGATGACCGGCTTCACGCGCAGCACTGTCTCGCCGTCGAGCTCCATCATCACGCGCAGCACTCCGTGGGTCGATGGGTGCTGCGGACCCATGTTGACGATCATGGTCTGCTCGTCTTCGGGCCACAGGCCGCCGGTGACGACCATGTCGCGCTGGACGTGACGCATCTCCTGCGCGCCCTCGTCGGTCTGGCGCTCGAGGCGCGCGTCCTCTGCGGGCGTGAGCCCGGTCGGGGTGTCCTGCTTCATCTCCACTGCCTCGCTCGCTGCGGGCCGGGATACCCGTCCCGCAAGCGCTCGCTCGGTCGGCGCGGAGTGCGCGGCAAACATCTCATCTGGGAGTTCCGTCGCCCTTGAACGCGACTGGGACGCGGCCAGGCGCATCGTCCTTACGCAGCGGGTACCCCACCCAGTCGTCCGGCATGAGGATGCGCGTGAGGTCGGGATGACCGTCGAACGTGATGCCGAACAGGTCGAACGACTCGCGTTCGGCGAAGCTGACGCCAGGAAAGAGGTCCGTGATGCTCGGCACGTTCGGCTCGTCCGCCGGAACCTCGCAGATCGTCCGCAGGCGCCGATTGCGCGGGTGCGAGAGGAAGTTGGCAACCACCTCGAAGCGCTCGGGCGCAACCCCGTCGACCGTGTGGCGAACCTCATCGGAGAGGTGGTCGACGACCGTGACGTCGAGGCACTGGGTGAAGCGCTGGTCGTCGCGCAGGTAGGCCGCCACGTCGTGCCACTCCCCACGATCCACATAGACCACTGCCTGCCCATGGGAATCGTGAAAGACCGCGCTCGGAAACCTCTCTATGAGCGCTACTGCGATGTCGTCACTCACCACCTGCTTGTGAATTTCTTCACTAGGTGCGTCGTCGTCGGGCATGGCGGAGTCCTGTCCGTGCTTCCGCTTACGCCGACCGCGAAGGGATGAGGACCGGCACGCCGTCGCGCTGATCGACCTGGATGCCCGCGCCCCGCTGGGGGCTGCGGCGCTTCAGCAGGTCGCCCGAACGAATCTGCTCGTGGAGCGTGAGGATGCCGTGCATCAACGTCTCGGGACCAGGCGGACATCCGGGTACGTACACGTCGACCGGCACGATCTGATCGACACCTTGCACGAGCGCGTAGTTGTTGAACATGCCGCCGGTGCTCGCGCACACACCCATCGAGATCACCCACTTCGGCTCGACCATCTGGTCGTAGACCTGCCGCAGCACCGGTGCCATCTTCTGGCTCAGACGGCCCGCCACGATCATCAAGTCCGCCTGGCGCGGGCTGGCGCGGAACACCTCCATGCCGTAGCGCGCGAGGTCGTAGTGCGCAGCACCGGTAGCCATCATCTCCATGGCACAGCACGCGAGGCCGAACGTCGCCGGCCACACCGAGTTGCGGCGCGCCCACTTCACGAGGTCCTCGAGCCGACCGGTGAGGAAGTTGTGGGGAATCTGCTCCATTCCCATCACGCGACCTTCTTGGGCGCGTCGGTCGTCTCGGTCTCGAGCCCGTCACGGCCGGGTGTGCCAGTCGCGTGCAGCACGCGGCCGTACACGCGCGTGGCGACACGACGCGCCGGACCCCAATCGACTGCCCCCGTCGACAGCAGATAGCCGAATGGAACGAGGAGCACGATCAAGAACGTGCCCATCGCGACGAGACCGTACGTTCCGAGACCGCGCAGCACCGTGGTGAAGGGGTAGAGGAAGATGATCTCGACATCGAGGACGATGAACGCCATCGCCACCAGATAGAACTTCACCGGGAAGCGCTCCACCGGCTCGTGCTCGGGGACGATCCCGCATTCGTACGGAGCTTGCTTGGCCGACGTGGGCCGCCTCGGACCGAGCAGCTTCGATCCGGCGAACGAGAGCGAGACGAAGAGCACGACCAGCACGACCATCGCCAAGATCGGCAGGTACTGCGCCACGAACGTCCCCTTCGAGTTCCTCGGTTGCCCCGTTTCGCCGGGCGCAGGCTATCCGAGGCGCCGCGCGGACGAGCAAGCGACGACAGGTGCTCCGATCGAGCGGTCTACGGCTCCGGAGCGATGGCGACGAGCTTGGCAACCACCTTGTACGCGGCTTCGGCGGGGCCGAGCTCATCGGGACGGAGCAGGTTCGCCATGATCCGCAGCACCCACTCCATGAGGCTGCGGCTCATGAATCCCACGCGGGTGAGCTCGCGCATGACGGCCGGGTTGCCGATCGCGCGCACGAACGCGCGGGCGACCTTGAAGTAGAGGGCGTACTCCGCGTCGAGCCGCGCCTCGTAGCCGCGCAGCGCGAGCCCGTCGCCGGTGGTGAGCGCTTCGCCGACCGCATCAGCCGCGAATCGACCGGTCTCGTATGCGACGGAGATGCCTTCACCGTTGAACGGGTTCACCGAGCCAGCCGCGTCGCCGACGCACAGCCACGTGGGCCCGACCTTGGGTCGCACCGAGAAGCCGGTCGGCAGCTTGCCGCCGGTCGGAGGACCGCACGCGTTCTCGGGTGTCAGCTCCCACGATTCGGGTGCCGTGGCGCAGAACGCGTCCATGAGCCGCGACGTGTTGATGTCCTTGAACCCGGTGAACGTGTCGAGCAGGCCGACCCCAACGTTCACAGTGCCGTCGCCAACCGGGAACAGCCAGCCGTACCCGGGGAGATTGGCGCCGTTGCGGTCGTGCAGATCGAGGTGGCTCTCGATCCACGGCTCGTCGTGGCGTGGGCTCTTGAAGTAGCCGCGCAAGGCCATACCCATCGGGTACGACCGATCGCGGGCGGTGCCCAGCGCGCGACCGAAGCGCGAGTTCGCCCCGTCGGCCACGATCACGTAGCGAGCGCGCACCGGTTCGTCGGCTCCACTCTCCTTGCGGTGGACGACCGCGCCGGTGACGAGCCCGCCCTCCACGATCGGCTCGATGGCTTCGCACGCGGGCCAGAGCGTGGCCCCTGCCTTCACGGCTTGCTGAGCGACCATCTCGTCGAGGTCGCGCCGACGGACGACATACCCATAGGAGGGATAGAGAGGATGGGTGGGCCAGGCCAGCTCCAGGGTCACCCCGTGGGCGATGGACCGGAGCCCGTCGAAGCGAAGGTGGTCGGCGAGGCGATCCCCAAGACCCATCGCCTCCAGCTGGTAGACGGCCCGAGGCGTGAGGCCGTCACCGCACGTCTTCTCCCGCGGGAAGCGCTTCTTCTCGACGATCAGCACCCGGTGCCCAGCCTCCGCCAGCCAGTACGCCGCCGAAGCACCCGAAGGCCCGCCCCCAACCAAAAGGACATCCCAAACGATTGGCTCGCTCACCGCCGAAGTCTCCCAGAAGCCGTCCCCGAACCCCGAATGTGCTGAAGCCACAAGTAGCGTGGTAGGAAACGCCCGCGCAGAGGGCCAGAACACGGCGCATCGAGCCCGAGCGATTCGGGGAGGGACACCGGCGACATGCCCAACCTGCTGCCCGACTGGAGCCTGACGCTGCCGTGGGGTCTGGGCGAGTTCGACGTTCGAGCCGCCGGTCGCATGATCTGGTTCAGCATCTTGCTGATCTACGGCGTCGCAATCGTCGTCGCGCTGATCAAGCCGCCGTTGCTGAAGCGACCGTTCCCCACCCCGGTTGGCTTCGCGCTCATCCCGGTGATCGCGATCGGCGGTCTGCTGCTCGGGAACCTCATCCCCTCACTGCAGAACACGATCATCCTCGCCACGATTGCCGCGTTGGCCGCACACATCTTCATGCTGGTGCTGAGTCGCGCGCCGCGCGACCCCGAGCGTCAAGCCACGTGGGCCGAGTGCTTCGCCGGTGCGGTCGGCGTCTTCGCGCTGTTCGCCCTCGGCTACGCGATCGTGCCGCACGAGTGGCTCACATTCGCCAACGCGCAGCTCGAATGGGGCGACAACTCGAAGTTCATCTTCACGAGCAACGACGACATCCTCGGCATCATCAGCGTGAACTACCCCTTCAACTTCGACTTCCCCGCGCTGCGCGACATCATCGTCACGATGATCTACGGCGTGCTCCTAGTGACGAACCTCAAGCTCTGGGTCATGTGGCAGAAGCGCTTCGAGGTCAAGCCGGAAGCGACTCCGGAGACCGCGCCCGAGAAGCGCTCCCGCTTCGGTCGTCCGTTGCGCCGCTCGCAACCGGAGCCGGTCCCGGCTCCCGAGGGGGCGTAATCGCGATGGCCCGCACCGACGCCAACCCGCCCATGCCCGACTTCGTCACCGACTACCAGCTCCAGGAAGTCGACCCTGCCTTCCTCACGCAGTCGGTGAAGCCAAAGCAGTTCCTCCACATCGACCAGGAGGAGTGCATCCTCTGCGAGGGCTGCGTCGACATCTGCCCGTGGAAGTGCATCCACATGGTGTCGGTCTCGGCAATCTCCGAAGCGATCGGCACCGATCAGCCCGGTGAGGACCCCCGAGACCACGTCGCCTTCATCGTCGACGAAGACATCTGCACGCGGTGCGCGCTCTGCGTCGACCGCTGCCCCACCGGCGTGATCATCCTCGGAAAGCTCGATCCCAATGTCGCCGAAGGCGACCCTCACACACGCACGAACCGCCATGGCTACGCCTATGGCGTTCGGTTCTGAACTAGGAGCGATCGGTGGCGAACGGCAACGGCAGCGGGAACGGGCACGGTCCTCGCGTGCGCGTCGGTGCCGCGATGGAGAAGTTCGACGAGAAGATGCGCGGTTCGCAAGCGTGGAACGCGATCTTCCGGCCGGGTTCCGTCTACCGGCGCGGCTACACCGACAGTCCCCGCAACCGGTCCTACGTGATCATGAACAATGTGCTGTACCACCTCCACCCGGTGAAGGTGAAGCGGCACTCGGTGAAGGTGTCGTACACGCTCTGCCTCGGCGGCTTGTCGTTCTTTCTCTTCATCTTGCTCACGGTCACCGGCATCTTCTTGATGTTCTTCTACCGACCGACAGAAGCGGCCGCGTGGCCCGACATCAAGACGCTCGAGACCGCGGTCACGTTCGGGTCACTCGTGCGCAACATGCACCGCTGGGCCGCGCATCTCATGGTGCTCTCGGTCTTCCTGCACATGTGTCGCGTCTTCTACCACGGGGCGTACAAGGCGCCTCGCGAGTTCAACTGGGTGATCGGCGTCGTGCTCTTCCTCCTCACCCTGCTGCTCTCCTTCACTGGCTACCTGCTGCCGTGGGACCAGCTCGCACTCTGGGCGGTCACCGTCGGTACGAACATGATGGGCTACACACCGGTCTTCGGCAGCAGCGTGAAATACGTGCTGCTCGGATCGAACGAGATCAGTGGTGACACCTTGCTCCGGTGGTACGTGCTCCATGTGCTCCTCTTACCCTTCGTCATCGTGATCTTCATGGCCGTCCACTTCTGGCGAGTCCGGAAGGACGGCGGGGTCTCCGGTCCGCTCTAAGCAGGTGGGAATGACACAGACATACGCACGGAGTGCTCCGCGGCGGACGGGGTATCTCCGCGCGAGAGCGGCGGCTTGGCTGACCGCTCTCGCAGGAGTCGGAGCCTGCGACGACGACCAATGCAGCAGGAGCGAGCGAGGCAATAGAGATGGCTGAAGTACCCGACCACCTGCTGCAGCGCTCACGCGAGCGCCGCAAGGCGCTCGGCCTTCCCGTCCCCGGAGACGAGGGGGGCGACGAGGCGCCGATGGCTGGCGACGCGGCCCCGCCCG
>JANOHN010000284.1:0-2345 GCA_031406505.1 Acidimicrobiia bacterium
TACTGGCTCGCCGTGCCCTCCAACCCTTGCTCGTAGTACACCCACGTGAGCGGCTCGACGTCGTCGGGGCCGACGGTCTGACCCGACATCGCTTCGATCTGGCGGATCTCGAGCACGACGTTCGTGCTGATCACGACGAGGAACACACCGAGGAGCTCGGTCTCGTCGAGCGCGGGCGGCGACGCCACGTCCACATGGTGGCCGAGTGACTCGAGCAGGCGTGCCGCGTCTTCCGCGGCGGCAACACACTCCGGATCGGTCTCGGCCATCGCAGCGGGAGCGTTCGTGCGCAGGCCGATGCGAAGCTTTCCAGCGTCGGCGCCGACTTCGTCGAGGAAGGGACGCGCGGGGGGCGGCGCAGAGTAGGGGTCGCCGGGCATCGGCCCTTGGAGCACGTCGAGCACCGCTGCGCTGTCGCGCACGGTGCGGGTGAGCACGTGACGCTGCACGAGGCCAGCCCATGCCTCACCGAGATCGGGTCCGAGCGACACGCGCCCACGCGTCGGCTTGAGGCCGAAGAGCCCACACGCGCTCGCGGGGATGCGGATCGAACCGCCACCGTCGCCCGCGTGGCCGATCGCGACCATGCCCGACGCGACCGCCGCGCCGCTTCCCCCGCTCGAACCTCCCGTGCCGTGAGCCGTGTTCCAGGGGTTGCGGGCCGGCCCGTACGCCGCGGACTCGGTGGTCGGCATCAGTCCAAGCTCCGGCGTGTTGGTCTTGCCGATGACGACAAAGCCCGCGCCGCGGAGTTTGGCAAAGAGCGAGGAGTCGTGGTCGGCGACGTAGCCCACGCGCTTCAAGAGATCGTTCCCTAGGTGCAGCGGATCGCCGGCGGAGTAACCGTCCAGATCCTTGATCACAATCGGCACGCCGCGGAACGGTCCGTCCGCGAGGTCGGCACCACCGGCGGTGGCGCGCGCCTTGTCGAACAATGGGTGGATGACCGCGTTGAGCTCGTCGTTCACCTTCTCGACGCGATTGATCGCGGCGTCGACGAGCTCGAGCGGTGTGATCTCGCCGTTGCGAACTAGCTCCGCTTGGCCGGTGGCGTCGAGGGTCGAGAGCTCAGATTCCATGGCGGGGCAGGGTAGTCCGCACATCGCCGTTGGACCTTGGCGTCACCACCCGCGCAAGTCGACGGCCCACGTGTCGACGATCGCGCCGGACTCCACCACGTGCATCTGCTCGTGATACGCCACGGTTGGGTCGACGTGGGCCGGCCACGCCTGGACACGTTCACCCACTGCGGGGAGTGACGCGCCGTCGTCCGTGGAGAAGGTGGTGTGCTCGTCGGAGCAGAACCACACAGTTGCGCCGTCGATCGTGGGGTTCCCGTGGTCCATGCCCAGGGACTTCAGGCCGCAGTCGGCCACGACGTAGCCGCCGCGCGCGTTCACCGATACGACGGTGGCCAGCACGCTCAGGGCCCGTCGGAACGGGAGGTCGAGTGCCCCGTAGGTCGTGTCCATGAGTGCGTACGACCCAGCCTGGATCTCGCTGGCGAAGTGGTTGCAGTCGTACGTGCCGGTGCCGCCGGCGGAGATCACGTCGCCACCGACGGCGAGGTGCGCGCGAGCGAGATGCGCCATGCATTCGGCCGTCTGGCGCTCACGTTCCACCCGATCGGTGAGCCCGACGACGTGCCCTTCGTAACCCATCACGCCTCGTACCTCGAGCCCGCGTGCGCGCGCGAGGTCGGCGATGTGGCCGGCTTCGTCAGGCTGGCAGCCGCATCGAGGGAGACCCACGTTCACGTCGATCAGGCATTCCTGCAGTCCGGCCCGCGCGGCGGCTTCGACGGTCGGCTCGGAATCCACGGCGATGGTGACGCGGGCATCGAGTCCGACCAGCGCGGCGAGGTGCTCTTCGTCGACGATATCGTTCGCGAGCAGGAGATCGTCTCCGAGTCCGGCGCGGGCGAGGCCGACCATCTCGCGCGTCGTGGCACAGGTGAAGCCCACATGACCGATGGCGCGCTGACGCTTGGCGAGCGCCGTCGTCTTGTGCGCCTTGATGTGCGGCCGGCACCGACTACCGGGCAACGCGGTGGCCATTGTGGTGAGGTTGTGCTCGAGCGCATCGCCGTCGACGAGCAGTGCCGGCGTCGCGAGTGATTCGAGAGTCGCCACCTTCATGGTCGCGCTCGCTCGATGCTCGGACCGAGTTGCTGGTCGACTCCGCAAGCTCCGTCTCGTGAACGACATGTGGCAAAGCCACTTGTCGTTCGAGCATCGCTCTTCGAGACGCTCGGCCGCTCCACGCGTGGGAGCATGGCACCGATGGCGACACCCGCGGAGGAACGACCGCCGACCGACCGTGATTGGCATACCGACGAGCTGCCG
>JANOHN010000091.1:0-27471 GCA_031406505.1 Acidimicrobiia bacterium
CTCCGCCTAGCGGGGAATCTCCTCCACCACGACGGAACGCATCACGTCGCCCACCTGGGTTGCCTGCGCAACCTCGACACCCTCGATGACGTGCCCGAAGAGGTTGTAGTCCTTCGACAGCTTCGTGGTGCAGTCATCGATGCAGATGAAGAACTGCGAGCCATTCGTGTTCGGCCCTGCGTTCGCCATGGCGACCGCGCCGAGCGTGTACTCACCCTTCACCTTCTCGTCCGCCCACTTGTACCCCGGTCCGCCGGTGCCGGTGCCTTCCGGGCATCCACCCTGGACCACGAAGTTCGGCACGACGCGGTGGAAGGTGAGGCCGTCGTAGAACCCGGCGCGAGACAGGCCCACGAAGTGGTTCACGGTCTCGGGTGCGAGCTGTGGATCGAGGTCCATGACGATCGTGCCGCGGTCGGTCGTGATCGTGGTGCGGTAGAGGTTCGCCGCGTCGGTTTGGGGTTCCGGCTTGCTTGCCATGGTGCTGTGCCCTTTCGTCAGGTTGATCGAGTGATCAGGAAGTCGGTGGGTTGGCGGGTGCTTCGAGTGCGTTGGTCACGTCGGCGAGCAGCTGGCGCGCTTGCTCGGCGAACACGCCGTCGGGCGCCAGGATCAGGTACCGCTGGAGATCATTCTGCGCGGCGACGAAGTCCTGGAACTCGTTGGCAAGGATGATGGCCCGGAAGAAGCGCGCATCGGGGTACTCAGGGTCGATGTCGATCGCAGTGTCGAGGCGTGTCCTCGCCGCGGCAACGAGCTCGGGCGCCTGCTCGGGAGCCGCCACAGCCGTGAGATAGAGGAGCCGACCCGACTGCGCGAAGGCTTCGGTGTTCTCGGAATCGAGGCGGATCACCTCGTCGTATTGCTCGAGCGCGCCGGCAACGTCGTTGGCGCGCTCCAGGTAGCGGGCGAGCAACAAGCGGCTGCCCACGTCGGTGGGATCTTCTTCGACCGCCGCCTCGAGCTGCTTCCGGGCTCCGACGGTGCTCGACGCCGTCGTGCCGGTATTTCCCGATGACGTCTCCCCAGGCTTGCGCGCCCCGAGCGCTGACGCGAGCGCCACAGCCGACCCGATCGCAAGCACCGCGATCGCTCCCACCACGACGACTCGTCGACCCCACGGAACCGGCGCGCTCGCTGGCCGGGCATCGACGCCGTCGCGCAGCGCGCGGATGACAGCGGCCGCGCGCGCCGTGTAATCGTCGTGGAGGGCCGCGTACGAGACTTCGTCGATTCCACCGGCTGCGCGCTCCGCTTCGAGATCGTCGAGTGAGCGAAGCAGGAAGTCGCGCTCGGTCTCGAGTCGAGCATGACCGACGTTCTCGGAATCGCTCACGCGTGTCGCGTCTTCTCGACGAGCGCCTCGTCGGCATCCGTCGCGTGGAGCCGAGGCTCACGGCGCCAGCGTCGAGACGCGAACACCAGTCCTGCCGCGCCCGAGATCAGCGCGGCGACCGGGAGACCCCAGACCAGGACTCCAAGTCCGCTTCCCTCGGGCTCGAGCACGATCGACTCGCCGTAGCGTTCGATGTACGTGGCGCGAATCGTCTCGTCGGACGCACCCGCCTCGACTCGCGCCAACACGTCGCGGCGGATCGCACGGGCTGTCGGGGTTGACGACTCAGCTACAGACAACGCTTCACAGTCAGGACAACGCAATCCGGTCGCGACCTCATGCGCTCGCTCCCGATCGGTGGGCGTATCTCCCGACGGCCACGCGGCCCACACCAGAGAAACGATCACGACTGCGCCGAGCACTCCCCACGCGAGAGAACGGGTTGGTCTCATCACTGCGAGCGTCGCGCTTCCGCGAGCATCGCCTCCAGGTCCTTCACTCGAGCTGGGGCGTACAACGACGCAACGATCACACCGTCGGACGTGATGGCGTAGGTCTCAGGCTGGCCACGAGTGCCGAAGGCGAGCGCCGCGTCAGCCTCGGGGTCCAGGGCAATGACCCAGTCCATCCCCTCGGCCTTCGCGTGCGTGCGTGCAGCTCCCTCGCTGTCGCTCCGCACGATCCCGAGCATCACGAAGTCGGGTTCGTCCGCGTGGCGCGCGTAGAACGCCTTGAGCGCTGGCAGCTCCTGCTCGCACGGGATGCACCACGAGTTCCAGAAGTTCACGATCACTGCCCGCCCGGCAAGATCGGCCTCCGTCAACGTTGCGCCATCGAGCGTCTCCACCGAGAAGTTCGGCAGCGGATCACCGAGCAGCTGACTCACCTTGGCGTCAGCTCGTGGGTCGCTGCCGACCTGCGTCGCGAGGACAACCGAGAACGCGATCACAACGAGCGCCACACTCAACGCGATCGAGCGGGCTGGGTGCTTCACGCCGAGACCTCTTCCAATGGACGGGTGCCGAGGGGCGACGCACCGCTCGACGGCGCGCCGTCCGTTGCGCCGCCCGGGCGACGTCGGCGCAGGGATGGCGTCAACGCCAAGAGCGTCCCGAGCGCGACGACGCCGCCACCGATCCAGAGCCACACGACCATCGGGTTGATCGCCACACCGATGGTCACGCGGTCGCGCTGACTCGGAGAAGAGATGAGCGTGAGATACACGTCGCGCACCAGACCGCTCTTCACCGCCGGCGTCGGGATCCCAGTCGCCGTGCCCGGAAAGCTCTTGATCGCCGGCTTGAAGATGCCGAGGTCGTCGCTGCCGCGGTGCACACGCACGCGAGCAGTCGCCGACGAGTTCTGGCCGGTGCGCTCGAAGTCGGTCCTGAGGTACGTGACGCGATAGCCGGCGACGCTCGCCGATTCACCACGGTTGATCCGCACCTCGCCCTTCGTGGCATAGGTGTTGGACGCGACCAACGAGATGGCGATGAGCACGATCCCGGTGTGGACCACCAGTCCGCCGTAGAGGCGTGGGTTTCCCAAGATCGCGCGAACAGCCGCCGCCGGCCACGCCTCGCCCATGGCGGCCCGTCGGGCCCGGGCCCCAACCGCGAACTGTCGGACGATCCCGGCCAGCGCGAACGCGGCAAGCCCGAACGTGACGGTGTCGGTGATGCCGTGCGCGCCGAGCGCGATTGCCGCGAGCATCGTGATCCCACCCACCCACGCGGGAATGAGCAGACGGCGCTGGAGCACATCACCGCTGGCTGCCCGCCACGGCAATGCCGGCGCCACCGCCATGAGGAACAACAGCGCAAGGCCGAGTGGCGTCGTCATGCGGTTGAAGTACGGCTCGCCCACTGACAGCTGGCGCCCCTGGAGCGCCTCGGCGAGGAGCGGATACACGGTGCCGAGCAACACGACGAAGGCGAGCCCGGCGAACAAGAGGTTGTTGCCGAGGAATGCCGACTCACGCGAGATCGGCGAGTCGATCTTGCCCGGCACGCGCAGCTGATCTCCCCTCCACGCGATGAGGCCGATGCCCACGGTGGCAACGATCGCCAAGAAGCCGAGCAACCACGGTCCGATCGGCGACTCCGTGAATGAGTGCACGGAGTTGAGGACGCCGGATCGCGTGAGGAACGTGCCAAGGATCGTGAGGCAGAAGGTGGCGATGACGAGGGAGAGGTTCCACACGCGGAGCATCCCGCGCCGCTCCTGCACGATGACCGAGTGGATGAACGCCGTACCGGTGAGCCAAGGCAACAGCGACGCGTTCTCGACGGGATCCCACGCCCAGTACCCACCCCAGCCGAGCACCTCATAGCTCCACCAACCGCCGAGGATGATGCCAACGGTGAGGAACCCCCACGCGATGAGCGTGGACCGCCGGATGTCCGCCAACCACCCCTCGCCGAAGCGGCCGGTCACGAGCGCCGCGACCGCAAAGGCGAACGGCAGCGTGAACCCGACGTACCCGAGATAGAGCATCGGCGGGTGAATGGCCATCAGCCAGTGGTTCTGGAGCAGAGCGTTCGGCCCTCGACCGTCGACCACCGCGGTCTGGGTATGGAACGGGTTCGCCGGGCCCAGCATCAACGCGAAGAAGAACAGTGCGACGCAGAGACCGACCAGCGTGGCCCACGCAACCAGCGGGTCAGTGGCGCGGTCGCGGAATCGATGGACCGCGAACGCGAGGTAGCCGCCGAGGATGAGCGCCCACAGCAGGATCGATCCCTCGAGCGCGGCCCAGAGGCCGGCGATGGTGAACAGCAACGGCGTGGCCCGCGCGTTGTTCTCGGCGACATAGCGCAGCGAGAAGTCGTGCGTCAGCAACGCCCACTCCATCGCCAGCACGCCGAGAATCGCGCACGCGAACACGGCATACACGGAGCGACGCCCGAGCCGCAGCAGCCATGCGTCCTTCCGACGCAGACCGAACGCGATGGTGAGCACACCGAGGAACGACGCGCTCACTCCGAGTGTGAGCGCGGCGTATCCGAGTGCAGCCTTCACTCGGCGCGGTCCGATTCCTTCGACGTCACCTTGGGCGGCGTGTACTCGTTGCCGTGTCGGATGAGGATGCGATCGGAGGCGAAGGCCTGGCCATCGCTCCAGCGCCCTTCGCACACGACGGGTACGCCGTCCTTGAACAGGTCGGGCGGGTCACCGCGGTGCAGCACGACGGCAGTCGTCTTCCCGTCGGTGACCTTGAAGCGAACACCGCGATTCGTCTCGTTCACCGTTCCCGGTACGACCTCACCGGCGAGACGAAATCGGTCGGCACCCTGCTCGTTCCGGTCGCGCACAGCTTCCGACACGGACCGGAAGTAGACGACATTCTCGGAGAGCACGATCCCGAGTACGACGATCGCAACGATCGCCGTCACGCAACCGCCGACCGCGACGATGGCGCGGCGACGACGCGTCGCTGAAGGACCCGACTGCGCTTCGGTCATGCGTCGGGATCGCCCGCTCGCGTCGTTGACTCGGCGTGACGGATCCGACGACCGAGCCGCGCCCAGTACCCGAGGAGCACGGCACCGGTGATCACCCAGCCCGAGATGACGTACTCGGCGAACTTCATCGCTCTGCTCCCACCTCGACGCGGTCGGGCGGCTCCGCGCCACGCACGCGCTCCTCGATGGCGCGCTTGAGCTCTCGCTCTTCCAGCCCCTCTTGCAGACACTCGAGGCGGTATCGGCGATCGAGGAGGTACACGTACAGCAAGGTGAACGCCAAGACGCCGAACCACAACGTGAACGCCATCACGCCATGGATGTTCGCCTTGAGCTCGGGATCGAAGACCGTCGCCTCCTGGTGGAGCGTGCGCCACCATGTGACCGAGAAGTGAACGATCGGCACGTCGACGAATGCGATCAACGCGGCGATCGCGCAACGGCGCGCGCGCGCGTCAGCGGTGCCAGGCACGCGCCGGAGCGCCAGGTACCCGAGGTAGAGGAAGAAGAGGACTGCGGTAGTGACGAGTCGCGCGTCCCACGCCCACCACACTCCCCACACGGGTCGACCCCAGAGGGAGCCCATGAGAAGGGTGAGCCCGGTGAACAGCACGCCGAGCTCGGCAGAGGCACCCGCCATGCGGTCCCACACCGCGGAACGAGTCCGCGGCCATAGCCAGAGGCCAGACGCGATCGCGGTGACACCGAACGCGAGATACGCGATCCATGCCGCCGGAACGTGCAGGTACATCAGCCGCTGCGCGTCGCTCTGGACCTCATCGGCAGGAGCGCCCCAGAGCCCGAACATCGCCAGCACAACCAACGACGCGAGCGTGGCCCACCCGAGGATCCGGGCCACTACGGGCTTGAGCAGGGTCATGCTTCCTCCAGGAGCGGCCCGAAGGCCAGGGTCCCGATCGATGTGTAGAGCACAGCGAACACTGCAAGAACTCCGATCCACGGCCACGCATCGGACGGGGTGCCGTCGATCGCTGCCTCCCATGCCCGCGTCGCCCCGAGCAGCACCGGCGACACCACCGGGAGCAGCAGCACCGGAACCAGCGTCTCGCGCGCGCCCGACGACGCAGCGAGCACGCCGTAGAGGGTACCGGTGGCCGCCACGCCGATGGTCGCGAGGACCGTCGCGAGGATCAACGGTCCGATCGAGCCGAGTGAGACGTCGAACAGCACGATCACCCCGACCGTGAGCAGGGCTTCGAGCGCCATGAGCTCGACCGCGATGGCAGCGGCCTTGCCGAGGAAGATCGCCGCGGGATCGAGGCCAGAAAGCCGAAGCCCGTCACGCGCGCCGTTGGCCGATTCGATCGCGAACGACCGGGAGATCGCCAAGAGCGCCGCGAGCAGCACCGTCACCCAGAAGAGCCCCGGTGCGACGCCGCGCAGCACGCCGCGGTCGGGATCGAGCGCGAACGCGAACAGCAACAGCACGATGAGCCCGAACGGGAGCACCTGTTGGACGGTCACTCGCGACCGGGCCTCGATGCGGAGATCCTTGCCCGCCACGATCGAGGCTTCCTGCGCGAGGTTCACGCGCGCGCCGAATCGGGAGAGGCCGCGCACACTTGGCCGGCCGCGAGCAGGACCTCACGAGTCGCGATCGAGCGCATTCGGTCCAGCTCGTGCGAAGCGACCAACACAGTGAGATCCTCACTCTTCGCGGCTCGCAGGACCGCATCGAGCACGGTCCGCCCGTCCGCGTCGAGGCCGGCATGCGGCTCGTCCAAGAGGAGCAGGCGCGGCTCACGCGCGAACGCCACGGCCAGGGCCAACCGACGGCGCTGCCCCGCCGACAACCGAAGGTGGCTCACGTTCGCGCAGTGCCCGAGGCCGACCCGCTCGAGCGCCGCGTCGGCCGCGGCGGCCGCCGCTCCGGCGGCGCGAGCCGCGAACCGCACGTTCTCCCGAGCCGAGAGATCGTCGTAACAGAAGGTCTCGTGGCCCACGAACGCGAGCTGGCGCCGATGCGCCGTCCGATTTCGGGCGAGGTCGTGACCGAGCACCTCAGCTTCGCCTTGATGGAGCGGAAGCAGGCCGGCAATGAGCCGGAGCAACGTGGTCTTGCCCGCGCCATTGCCACCCGACAGGAGCACGACCTCACCGCTCGCGACGTCGAGGTCGACGCCGGCGAGTGCCGGGAACCGACCGAGCAGGCACACAGCGGAGCGGAGACGGACGACGGTTTGCACAGCGCCTCCGGGAGAGGAACGGCAAGTGTACGGAGGGGTCACGTCGCGAGGCGAACCGCCACGCATTGCAGCCGGTTCGGGACCACTCGCCCTTAGGATCGGGGGGTGCGACGTGTGATCGGTGCCCTTGGACGCTCGTTCGTGACCGTCGGCGTGCTGATCCTCCTCTTCGTCACCTATCAGCTCTGGGGGACGGGCCTCTACACCTCGCGCGAGCAGGATCGCCTGCGCGATGAGTTCACCAGCTCGGTGAGAGACGGCAAAGACGATCCCGCCGTGAGCACCACGACGACCACCGCGATCGACGCCGTCCCCGAGGTCACCACGACCACGTCGGCACCGACCCCACTCGCCCCGTTCGTGGCCGAGGGCGACCCGATCGCGCAGATCCGGATCCCGCGCATCGCGCTCGACACCATCGTCGTGCAGGGCATCAGCCGCACTGATCTTCGCCGGGGACCAGGGCACTACCCCGACACGCCGCTCCCGGGGCAAGAAGGCAACGCAGCGATCGCCGGCCATCGCACGACGTACGGCGCGCCGTTCGGCGCCTTGGACCTCCTCGAGGTGGGCGATCGGATCTTCACTCGCACCGCGCAAGGCACCTTCACCTACGAGGTGTACGAAGCAAACCTCATCGTGCAACCCACCGACGTCCAAGTGCTCGAACCTGATTCCCTCCACCCGGCCACACTCACGCTGACCACGTGCAACCCGAAGTACTCGGCCGCCCAGCGGCTCGTGGTGAAGGCGTTCCTGCGCGAAGACCCGTTGCCGACACAAGCCGGATCGAAGACTCCCGAGCTCACGAAGGCCGGGCTCTCGGGCGAGGAAAGCTCCAAGCTCCCGACGCTCATCGCGGGCCTGGTCGCAGGGGCGCTCGGCCTGCTCTGGTGGATGCTGTTCCACCGCCACCCGAGCCTCACGAACTGGCTCTTCGGTGTGCTTCCGTTCGGCGCCGCGCTGATCGTGTTCTACGCGCTGTTGGAGCGGGTGCTGCCTTCGAACTACTGAGCGCGCTCGAACCGGCCCTTACGACTCATCGATGAGCGCGAGCAGATCCCCTTCCTGCACCACGTCGTCCGGCGCCACGTGCAGCTCGCGCACCACGCCGGGGACCTCGGTGATGACAGGGATCTCCATCTTCATGGATTCGAGCACCATCAGCTCATCGCCTTCGGCGATCATCTGACCTTCCTCGACTCGTACCTGCCAGACGTTCGCGGTGATCTCGGCCCGGATCTCGTGCATAGCCGCGCAGCGTAGTCAGGGGCTCGCCGGTCGCGGGGCTTCCACCATGGCGTCCTGCACACCCCCGTTGATGCGTAACAACACGAACCACAGCAACCCCGCTGCGATGGTCACCACGCCGGCGAACAGGATCGGCACTCGCGGTCCCCCGCCTTCGGTCAGCGCGCCACCCACCAGCGCGCCGGCGACCATCCCGGCTGCACTCAGCAATCCGAATACTCCCGTGACGCGTCCGAGCAGGGCGTCGGGAACCAGACGCTGACGCACGCTGACCATCTGCGTGTTGGCGAGCGCGAACCCGATCCCCCACACGGCCTGCGCAACCGCCGCCACGGCCAGAACCGGTGCAGCTCCGGTGCCCACGAGTGCGATCCCACTCACGACGATCGCCGTGACCAGCACTCCGCCTGGTCGCAGCGTTCGCTCGAGGCGCGCGGTGAGGAGGTTCCCCAAGACGATACCCACCGCGCCGGCGGTGATGATCACGGCGTACCCGAACTCGCCGGCGTCCAACGTGCGTACGACGAACAGCACGAGCGTTGCCAGCGTGGCTCCCAACGTGAACCCGAGCGTCGCCCACATCACCGCAGCCGAACGAAAGAACGGCACGCTGAACGTGAAGCGAAAGCCCTCGCGGAGCTCGCTCCGAACCGTCGTCCGAGCATCACCCCGTTCTGCCCGGAACCGGCCTCGCAACGAGAGGATCAACACCGCCGACACTGCGAACGACGCGGCGTCGACCACGAAGGGAAGCCACACCGCGGCCGCGAACAGCGCGGCGCCGAGCGGCGGCGCGGCAAGGTCCTGCGCGCCGTCCTCCACCGCGTAGAGCCAGCCGTTCGCGGTCGTGAGCCGACGGAAGGGAACTACATCTCGCACGACGGCCACGGCAGCAGTGTCGAAGAGGAATTCACCGACACCGAGCATGAAGACCACGAAGTACACGATCGGGAAGCTGATGTGATCGGAGGACACGAGCACCGCGAAGCCAGTCATCGCCACGAGCCGTACAAGGTCGGCGGCGATCATGACGCGACGGCGGTCGCCGCGATCGACGAGAACGCCGCCCGCGAGTGACACCGCAATCTTTGCGAGCGGTGTGAACACGCCGATGCCCGCGATCGTGAGCGGGTCACGGGTGAACGCGGCAGCCAGGAGCGGCATGGCGACGAGCGTGAGCCCGTCACCCAGGTTCGACGCCGCGATCGCGCACCAGACGCGCCAGTAGCGGTTCCCTACCGGCGGCCGACGACCAGGGCGCCGATGCGGCTCGGTCGACGGCGCGTCAGACAGGGAGGACACCGTGCTTTCGCCACGGACGATCGACGCGCTTGTCGCCCGACAGCTCCAAGCCGCGCCAGATTGCGAGGCGCGTCTCGGCTGGGTCGATGATGTCGTCGACGAGGGCGTGCCCAGCCGCGACGTACGGCGTGATGTTGCTGCGGATCTCCTCGGCGAGCTCCAAGCGCTTCTCGGCCCGTTCGCTCTCGGGCACGGCTTCTAGCGTCTTGCGATGGATGATGTTGACCGCGCCGTCGGGACCCATGACCGCGATCTCGGCGGTGGGCCACGCAACCAGATAGTCGGGTTCGTACGCGTAGCCGTTCATGACGAAGTAGCCCGCGCCGTAGCTCTTCCTCAAGATCACGCTGATCTTTGGCACCGTCGCCTCAGAGATCGCGAAGAGCATCTTGGCGCCGTGGCGGATGATGCCCTGCTTCTCGACTGCGGACCCCACGATGAACCCCGGAACGTCGTGCAGGAACACCAACGGGATGTTGAACGCGTCACAGAGCCACACGAAGCGTGCGGCTTTGTCTGCGGCATTCACGTCGAGCGCGCCACCGAGCACCATCGGTTGATTCCCCAATAGGCCGACGGGACGACCACCGATACGCGCGAGACCGGTCACGATGTTCTTTGCCCACTCAGGCTTCATCCACAACACGTCGCCGTCGTCGACGATGGCGTGGATCACCTTGCGCACGTCGTACGCGCGGCGCGGCGCCGTCGGAACGATTTCGTAGAGCTCGGGCACAAGCCGATCGATGGGATCGGCCGACGCCTTGATCGGCGGGTCTTCTTGGTTATGTGACGGAAAGAACGAGAGATAGGCACGGACGACGGCAAGGCACTCGGCATCGTCCGCGACCTCGAGATCGGCACACCCCGAGACCTTCGTGTGAACTGCCGATCCGCCCATCTCTTCCTCGGTGACGTCTTCACCGACCGCGGCCTTCACGAGATGACGACCGCCGAGCGCCATCGACGACGTTCCCTTCACCATAGGAACGAAGTCGGCGAGTCCCGGGATGTAGGCAGTTCCGGCGGCGCAATGACCGAGCATCGCGGCGACCATCGGCACGACTCCGCTCATCGCCACCTGCTCGCGGAAGAGGTCGCCCGCGCCGGCGAACACCGACCCGGCAGCCGACTGGATCCGGGCCCCGGCAGAGTCCAACAACCAGATCATCGGGAGCCGCTGACGCAGCGCCAGCTCGCGCATGCGCTTGATCTTCTGCTCACCGATGCGGCCCATCGACCCGGCGAGCACGGTGAAGTCGTATGCCGCGACAACGACGCGCCGGCCGTCGATCTCGCCCACGCCCGTGACAGCGCCATCCGCCGCAAGGAAGCGGCCCTCGTATGCCAGATCCATGCTGTCGGCGAGCAACCCGTACTCCACCCACGTACCTGGATCGAGCAGCAGGTCGAGGCGCTCTCGAACCGTGAGCTTGCCCAGCGAGTGCTGACGCTCTACGAGATCGGGACCGCCCATCGCGAGCCCCGCCTCGCGACGACGTTGCAGATCCTCGATGAGGGGCTGCCACGCGTGCAGATCGCCTCCACCCGTCGGAGCACTACGAGCGTCATCACGCGGACGTTCAGCCATGACCTAATCCTCGCACGGCATGATCGAGACGGAGCGCTCTGCTTCAGCGTGATGAAGAACGGTCACGACCGTCGAGCACAGCGAGCTCGACCGCAACAGCCAACCGTTCGTCTTCGTCGGCCGCCTCATGGAGCCTTCGTCGACGCCGACGAGTGACGATGAACCCGACCGCGATCGCGATCGACACGAAACCCAGCGCGATCCAGACTCCGGCCCAAACGGCGAGCGAACCACCGATAGCGGCCACCATGACGATCGGCGCGTCGACGATCGCAACGCCGAACGCAAGATGGCGATCCCAGATGCCGACGCGACGACGCACACCCAAGAATGCAACCAAGAACGAAACCGCCAGCCCTCCACCTATCGCGAGGCAGATAGCCAACGTTGTGTTTGATCGTTGTGTCACGACGAACGAAATTGCCGTCGCGCCAAGTAGCGGACTGATCCGCGCGCGGATCTGAGCAACCGCTCGATTGATCGCCGGGAATGGACGACGGCGAGGGACGATCACCAGGAGATCCAGGAAAACCAACAGCAAGACAGCTGAAAGGCCACCTACTGCATAGCCATGGATGAGGAATAGCCAGCCGCTGATGCCGCCGCCCAGCAAAGCAAACCCAAACATTGAGAGTTCGGAGCGCAAGAGGGCCCAGATGCTGCCAGTTAGCCCTTTGCCACGCAGAAGCTTTAACGCGACGGCCAGCACGCATGTGTTCACGAGCCAATAGACGGCGACAACTGGAATCATGAGCACGAAAACGTCGACGGGGGAGTTAGGCCGATCAACGGCGAGGATCTCCAGAACGCCCGCTCCCGCTAGCGCAGAGAATCCGATAGAGGCCGCGTTTACAACGATCTTGTCGAAGCTTCGATCTCTGACGTGCTCCCAATAGATGCCAGCGCAGGCGGCACACGCGAGGGGACCGAACAGGGGTGCTGACGCTCGAAACGCGACGATCGAAGCGACAGCAATGGCGATACTGCCGCTAATCGAGGTCTCATCGCCAAAGATCTTGTCGCGGTTCTCAGCCACGATTACCAAGATCGCAAACATGGCGAAGGGCGCGACGGGTGGAAGTCCGTCTCGAATCGCTAATCCGACGAGAGCAACGATGAGCGCGGACAGCATCGCCAACACAAACAACCGATATTCGAAAGCACGGCTCACCTGCGGACCTTCGGGCACAACCTGCAAGTCTCCAAGCGTGGTCATTACTTCGACTCCGAATCGGCGCGTCCAAGACGGTGTCCGTATAACTCGATGAGTTGCTCGTAGCACGACCGACACGCTGCGCAGTTGGTCATGTGCAACGCGATGTCCGCGCGGACCTTCTGGCTCAAGAGCCCTCGGTGGTATCGACCGAGCCGAACGCGAATCGGCTTGCAGTCTCCAACGCCAGCCTGCGCAGCACGATCCATGCACGCGCCGACGAGCTCCTCGCGCGCCCGATGGGCTCGTTGGCGTGCAGCAACTGATGAGATCGACAACTCGCGCGCGAGGTCGGGGAAACGCATTCCCTCCATGTATCGAAGCCGGATGATCTCCCGGCTGTTCGGCGAAAGCGTCTCGAACGCCGCTCGGGCGATCATGATGTCAACTCCCGTGAGAACCTGTTCCTCAGGTTGGACATCCGGGGAGGGGATGCTCTCGGCGAAGTCAGCACCGATGAAACGTCGGGTGCCCCGAGCACGTAGCTGGTTACGCCATGCGTTCCGGACGGCAGTGAGGAGATACGGACGCACATGCGCGGCATCAGAGATGTTGTCTGCTCTGCGCAGAACGTTGAGGATCGCCGTGTGCGCAAGATCCTCCGCTTCCGACGAGCTCCGTACCAGATGTCGAGCGAGCCGATACGCGTCCTCCCGGTAGTGCGCGATCAGAAGGCGTACGTCTTCCGGCTCCTGCGATGCTGCACCACCGAACGTCGGCATGCTTGCGCCCCGCTTTCCCCCCGAGGACCTCCGTCGGCCCGAGCGGGAACGTAGTGACAGCGCTGGAGGCTGTCGACCCCTTCAGCGGCGCGCGCCGCATAGAAATCGGCCGGTTCTTGATGTCACACCTTGGAGCGGGTGGGTCGCACGACCTGGTTGTTCAGCGACCCTTCCAGATCGGATCGCGCTTCTCGGCAAAGGCCGCGATCCCCTCGGCGGCATCTTCCGAGCCCGCCGTCAGACTCAGCATTGCCTGGAGATAGTCGAGGGCTTCGTCGCCCCGCATCTCCAAGGTCCGATAGAAGGATTGTCGCCCCCAGCGCATCGCGAGCGGCGACTTCGACGCCAGGGTGTCGGCGAGCTCGTTGACCGCCGTGTCCAGCTGATCAACCGGCACGACTCGGTTGACGATGCCGAGCGCCGACGCCTCTTCGGCCCCCACACGACGGCCAGTGGCCATCAATTCGAAGGCGATCCGCGGTTGCACCACCCGGAGAAGTGGCACCGTCACCATGTACGGCCACAACCCCACGTTGACCTCTGGCGCCCCGAACTGCGCGTCGTCAGCCGCGACAACGAAGTCACATGCCATGGCCAGGCCGAAGCCCCCCGCCAACGCGTAGCCGCGCACTCGCGCGATGGTCGGCTTGCCGAGATTCCAAAGATCGCGAAAGACGCCCGCAAGCAACCCGCGTCCTTCGTGCGCTGCGACGCCATCGGCACCGTGCATGCCCGTGAGGTCTGCCCCCGAGCAGAACGCACGATCTCCGGCGCCTGTGAGCACCACTACTCGCACGGCGTCGTCGGAGCGCGCGCTCGCCAGGGAATCACGCAATCCCTGCATGACGCCAAACGACATCGCGTTGCGACGCTCAGGCCGGTTGATGGTGATACGCGCAATCGAGCCCGCGGCGACGTACTCCAACTCGCTCACGGGCGCATCGTAGGCAATTCCGATCCCCCGACGAATGGCCTCGCTAGCGTTGGACTCGTGTGGCTCCTGCTGTTCACAGTTGTTGCCGCGCTCTTGGTGGTTGTGGTCACGTTCGGAAGCTTCTCGCAGCTCTCTCGACTCACAGTCAGCGGCGGATGGATGCTCGCCCTCGGTCTGGGTCTTCAGGCTGCGCTGGAGCTCGTCGAGATCCCCCAGGATCAGATCGAAACAACCGGCTACGGCGTGCTCATGGTCTCGTACGCCTTGATCCTTGCGTTCTGCCTGACCAACCTGCACACGGCGGGCTTCGGCATCATCGCGATCGGCATCGCAATGAACGCGCTCGTGATCGGCCTCAATCAGGGAATGCCAACCATCCCCATCGGGAACGATGCTGAAGGGAATCGGATAGAGAAGCCCATCGAGATCTCCGTCAAGCATCGCCCCGAAGAGCCCGACGATCTCCTCAAGTTCTTGGACGACCGAATCGTCCTTCCGGAGCCATTCGACGAGGTGATCTCAGCCGGAGACATCGTCGTATCGCTCGGGATCTGTGAGCTCGCGTACTTCGCCAGTCGAAGGCGCCGGAGACATGGGCCGAAGACCTAGTCCTCGGACACCAACAATCCGCGACGCGACAACACGCGCTCCAGCGCGCCGAGCACGCGTCCGTCGTAGACATATCCCGGCCCGGTGTACAGCGCCTCCACGGCCCATGCCGCGTGCTCGTCTTGGCCCTCGGTGAGTTCGTCGAACGCGCTCGCCACTTTGAGGATCTGACCCTCGAGTGCTGCGGGAAGCGGCGCGCCTGTCCCCGGAGGGCGGTGCAGTGACGGCTCGGCGGCCACGATGTCGCCGGCAGGAGCGAGCGCCGGGCTTGCGCGCAACATCGCGGCGCCTGAACGCGCGACCTCGATGGGATCGAGCGGCGTACCTGGCGCGGGCTCATCGAGACACACAGATCCGAGGTGGTGGAGCAAGGCAGCCGTCTCGAGGTGCTCGAGATCGGCCGCGTTAACCTCGAGCTCCACTCCTAGGGCAACCGCGAGCTCGGCGACGCGTTCGACGTGTCCAGCGCGCACCAGCCCCCCCAGCTCTGGGGCCGTTCCGAGCGCAGACACGGTCTGTCGGAACCCGCGCCGTGTGGACGCCAACAGCTCGAACGAATACCACGCAGCGAGGAGTGGGATGCTGAAGAGGAGCGGACCCCAGAGCCCGAGTCGACCCTCCCCGTCGATTCCTGCGTAGCCGACGGCCATCAGCATTGCGCTGGTCACCAGCGCCAGGTCGGCGCCGCGGACTCGCGCTGATGCGACGCGGTGCTCGCGCACGGCCGTGACGATGTCGGCGACGATCACGGGCGCGATTACCGCTGCAGCCAATGCGCCGAGTACTAGTGCTCGAGTTTCGGTGTGCTCAGTGGCATCGACTACCAGGCGATAGGCCGCCCGAATCACATAGCCCTCAGCGATCCGTTCGGCGAGGAGCAACGTGCGCTCCCACAAGCCGCTCGGTTCGGGCCGGATAGCAACGGCAACGAGGTAACCGATCCCGACGACGAGTGCGTATTCGGTAGGTGTGGAGGCGGGAACGAGCACAACGGCGACAGCGAAGGAGATTGGCAGTGGAGCGCGACCCATGGGCCGAAGCTCGAACAGCTCACTCACCACGAGCGCGGCGCCGAGGATTGCCAGATCTGGGCTTCCCCATGAGAACGCTTCGAGCGCGGCCGCAATAAGCGCTCCCGCACCAGCGACCAGCACGATTCGCCGGGTCCGGCTCATGGGCGCACCTTCTGATCCTCGATCGCCAGGTCGCCGAGTCCAGCGGATCCGGTCCCTACGACGGGAGGCGGCACCGCGAAGTCGGCCACATGTGTCTCGTGCCCAGCGCCATAGTGCTCACCGCGGCGTTCCAACACGGCGATCAGCGCGTGCACGCAACTCGGATCGAACTGGGTTCCCGCCTTGTCGCGGAGCTCTGCGAACGCAACTTCTTGGGTGAGCGCCCGGCGATAGGCCCTCGTGGAGGTCATCGCATCGAAGGCATCGGCAACCGCGATGATCCGCGTCTCGAGCGGCATGGAGTGGAGTGGCACGTGCTTCTCTTCAGCTTCGAGGCTGGGGACGACGGGCGAGAGGAAATCGATCTGGCGCAGCAGCGCCACGGAGACCCGCTCGTGATCCCGCATCCGAGCGAACTCTGCCTCGGTCAGCCGGCCCGGCTTGTTCAGGATCTGATTCGGCACGACGAGCTTCCCGATGTCGTGCATCAGCGAGCTGTAGCGCAAGCGTTCGAGCAGGGTGGGTCGTAGCCCGAGCTCGAGCCCCATGAGGTTCGCGAAGCGCGCCACGCGTTCGACGTGCCCTGCCGTATACCGGTCCTTCGCTTCGAGGGCGCGGATCAGTGTCGACAGTGTGGCTTCCTGCGCTTCCCGAAGAGCCAGGTACGACGCGAAGGCTTGTCGGGCGATGAGGATCGGTGCGACAAACAGAGGAATGATCCATGCCCCCACATCGACATAAAGTCGTCCGAGTAGCACTCCCATGAGCGCGAACGGGTAGATCTGCAAGTCACCAAGCCACAATTCTTCAGCGACTTCATTGATTGGACGTTTGTCGTGCAACGCGAGCGCAAGCGTGAGCAAGACAAAATTAACAAGTGAGTATGTAAGGGCTGTCGGGATCGCCGCAGCAAGTTGACCAGGGACCGATTCAAGAATATTCGTGGGAACAACCGAGTAAACCCCGGCGGCGGCTAGAGCTGCGAGCCCAAGGCTCCCCGCGTTAAAGAAGACCTTTTGCCATTGCC
Organism: Acidimicrobiia bacterium; assembly: GCA_031406505.1. GTDB lineage: Bacteria > Actinomycetota > Acidimicrobiia > IMCC26256 > PALSA-555 > SHVJ01. The sequence goes on from JANOHN010000091.1 coordinate 16,832, forward strand.
GCTCGCGAATGTGCGGGACGTAGATACCGCCTGCGATTCCGACGAGCAGAGGTCCAAGAAGTTGAGCGTCGTTATGAAATACGACGATCGACGCAACTGCGAGCATGAAGCTCGCGCTCATTGCCGAGTCGTTCGGAAGCACGACGCTGGTATTCGCGGCGAACGCGCACAGCAGCCCGAGGATAACTAGAGCGGTCGCATCGGGCGCCGGTCCGTTGAGAGACAGAAGCGCAGCGGCCAACAGTGCGGCCACTGCCACTCCTGTGCACAGGGCGGCCAACGCGAGACTCTGAGAACGTAACGACTTCGACATTCGGGAGGGAACAGACGGATCGGGCAGAACCCCGGATTCACAATCCATGTTGATTTAGCGCCAGATGCGGCTGGCACCGCCGGCAAGAACAAGCGCGGCGACACTGGAGCCGATGATGGCAAGACGGGTCATCACCTTCTTCACGTGAATCCCCCCTCTCTTCAGGGAAATCCCGTCGGCTCCGCTGTTGTGCCGATGAGGTGACGCTTCGCTATGGACTCTTCAGTCCCAAACCGCTCGCCGGGGTCCTGCCCGTTCCGTCCGTTCTTAGGCTCACCTCCTTCGCGAGACAGTCAGCCCACCTGAGCCGCACCAACAACTTCAGTCACAGAAGTTTCGTGCGTCCGCAGCGAGTACGCAAGGGGCAGAGTGCTAGGGCGACCACTCTCCGCGCGACTGCCTGCATCCGCGTCACGGGGCCCGTTGCTCCGTATCCTCAACGAGCAGGCCTTTCCAGGCGGGGGGACTCGGATGATCATCGACGAGCACCAGACGGCTGGATCCAGCATGGGTGACGTGGAGGTCGAGCTCTGCCGCCTCCCGGATGTTGTGGCAGTCCGCATCGTCACGGATTCGATCGGTCGGCCCGTTGAGGTTCACGTGTTGGCCCACACGGGCAAACACGCCAAGCAAGTAGTTCGCGACGTTCAGTCAGTGGCACTCGCTTCGTTCGGCCTCGACATCGACCGGCGCATCGTGTCAGTCGTCCAGCTCGGGCCGGACGGCGAGGATGCCGCGGCTGCGCTCGCGCCGAACGCAGTCACGCGACCGCGGATCATGGCGGTCGATTCGCACGTGTCGGGATCGCGCATGATCGTCCGGGTCTCGCTCCGACTCGAGGACGACGAAGCCACCGGATACTCGGAAGGCTCGGTCGCTGCGGCCACGCGCCCGCGCCTGGTTGCGGCCGCGACGATCGACTCGCTCGAGCAGCTCGCAGCGATTCATGGCGTCGACGTGGAGGAAGCCGAATCGGTCCGCATCGGGACGGACGACATCGCGATCGTCACCCTCGTGAGCGTGAGCCCCCCCTACGAGCTGCGCTTGTGCGGCTCCGCGATCATCCGCCAGCACGCCGACGACGCTGTCGTGCGGGCCGTGCTCGACGCCGTCAATCGGCGGCTGTCCTTCCTCGCGCCGGAGCGCGGGCCCAGCTGAACCGGGCGTCGGACAACGACGCCATGAGCATGCCCGGCGCGGTATTCCTGTCGTTTCGTCTCGGCGGTGTCGACGGCGTGTCCGTGGAGGCGCGCAAGTGGGAGTGGGCTCTCCGAGAGATCGGCTTCTCCACACGACGCGTCGCCGGCGAGCTCGTGGATGGACTCCGGCCCGACGACACGTGGCTGCCGTTCCTTGCGATCGATCCGGCGGACGGGGCACGCACCGAACCCGACGCGCTGGCTGCGACACTCGCCGGCGCCGACGTTGTCGTCGTCGAGAATCTCTGCTCACTCCCACTCAACCTGATGGCTTCGTCGATCGCGGCCGAAGTGCTCGCGACACACGACGGACGGGTGGTTTTTCATCATCACGACCTCCCTTGGGAACGCCCGCACCTCGCGCATCTGACGGAGTTTCCGCCGCCACGTCCTGACTCGCTCCACATCACGATCAACGAGATGGCGCGTGAGTCGCTCGACGCCCGAGCCATCGATGCTCGGGTCATCCGCAACGCGTTCGATCTGAACCCCCCCGCCGGTGACCGCGCAGGGACTCGGACGAGGCTTGGCTTCGCGCTGGACGACGTCGTGGCGTTGCAACCGACGCGGGCGATCCCGCGCAAGGAAGTGGGTCGAGGCATCCGATTCGCGGAAGCGCTGCGCGACCACTTCCCCGGTCGGAATATTCGGTACTGGCTCACGGGACCCGCGGAAGACGGCTTCGATGACGAGCTTGCTCGCCTCGTCGCGAATGCAGCAGTCCCGGTCACGCAAGGCCGAGCTTCGCGACCAGGGGACGCGTACGCCGCCGCCGACGTGGTTGTGTTCCCTTCGAGCTGGGAAGGGTTCGGCAACCCAGTGATCGAGGCCACGGTGGCCAACACCCCCGTTGCAGTTGGGCACTACCCCGTGCTCGAGGAACTCGTCGAGCTCGGACTGCAGCTGTTACCGATGGACGACCCGGATCGAGTCGCGACGTTCTTGCGCTCGCCGGACGCGACGGTGATCGAAGCCAACCGAGCGTGCCTTCGAGCCCACTTCGACCTTGCCGACCTTCCCACTCGACTGAGCGACGCATTCACGGCGGTAGGTTGGGATCGGTGGTGAGCAATTTGACCGATCCCGTACGTGCGCGCCGTGCTCGCATTGCGCACTATGTGACGCTCGCGCAGCGCGTCGGCTACTGCGCGCTCCTGGTGGCAATCGTGGCGTTCGGCGTTGGGATCGCGTCGGACTTCCCTGGATGGAGCGTGGCGGTCTCCATCGCATCGCTCACGGCCGCGATCGTCATCTTGCCGGTGCCGATCGTGCTCGGGTACGGCGTGCGCGCGGCCGAGCGGGAGGATCGTCAAGCGCCCACCGGCCGCAACTAGACGGTTCGGCGCCGTCTTGCGACAAGATCTACGGTTGTCGATCCAGCGGGCACCGACGCCGAGGGCGAACCCGTCGATCACCCGGCAAGCACGAGGAGACGCGTATGCGCTATCGCCGCTTCGGTGAGTCAGAGCTCGAGGTCTCCGAGATCGGGTTCGGGACGTGGACGCTCGCGAGCGACTGGTGGGGGAAGGTCGACGACAAGCAGGGCATGATCCACGCCGCGCTCGACGCCGGCATCACCTTCATCGACACTGCGCCCGTCTACGGCAACGACGGTGTTGGCGAATCGATGCTCGCCGACGTGCTGAAGACGCATCGTGGCGAGCTCGTGCTCACCACCAAATGCGGCTACGACATCGACGCCCCCCGTATTCATCCCGGGCAATCCGAGCGACCGACGGATTGGCGACCGGAGTCGATCCGATCGCAGCTCGAAGCGTCGCTGCGGCGTCTCGGCACGGACTACATCGACCTGTACCAGCTCCACAACGCGCGCATCGAGCCCATCCTCGACGATGGCCTCTGGGAGGAGCTCGTGCGGCTCAAGACCGAGGGCAAGGTGCGCGAACTCGGAGTTGCGCTCGGTCCGGCAATCGGATGGGTCGAAGAGGGCCTCCAGTCCGTTCGCGAGCGCCCGATCGTCTCGCTCCAGACGGTCTTCAACGTGCTCGAGCAAGAGCCCGGGCTCACGTTTGCCGCCGAGCCAAACGTCGCGGATGGACACGTCGGGCTCATCTCGCGGGTGCCCCACGCGTCCGACACGCTCTCGGGGAAGGTCACTCCCGACACCGTCTTCCCGAAGGAAGACCACCGCTCGCATCGCAACCGCGAGAACATGCTCGACAACTTCGAGAAGGCCGCGTCGCTCACGTTCCTGTGGGAGGAGACGGGGCGCACGATCGGGCAAGCCGCGGTCGCGGGCATCCTCGCCAACCCCGCCTTCACCACCGTCCTCCCCACGGTCGTGACCACCGAGGAAATCCACGAGTACGCCGCGGCGTCGGATCTCCCCCTCACCGCAGACGAAACGAGCGCGCTCGCCGCGTTGTGGTCACGCAACTTCGACCACGAGGACCGCTACGAGATGCCCTTGAAATCGAGCGTCTGAGTCGCGGCGTGGCTATCCGACTCCCGGCCGAGCAACGCCGACGCCAGCTCCTCGATGTCGCGTGCGCCGAGTTCGCCGTACGCGGATTCCATACGACGTCGATGGATGACGTTGCCGCGGCTGCCGGCGTCACGAAGCCCGTCCTGTACCAACACTTCCCGTCCAAGCGGGCGCTCTTCCTCGAGCTGCTCGAAGATGTCGGAGATCAGCTGCTCCAAGAGCTCACGGCTGCGACTGCCGCCGCTCACACCGGTCGCGAGCGCGTCGAGGAGGGCTTTGCCGCCTACTTTCGCTTCGTTACCGGCAATGAAGCGGCCTTCCGTGTGCTCTTCGGCGCGTCGGCCCGCAACGACCCGGAGTTCGCGGAGATCGTGGAGCGGGTGCTCGACAAGTCGGCCGAGTCGGTCAGTCATTTCATCGAGATCGCTGCCACACCGGAGCACCGCCGAGTACTCGCTCACGCCCTCATCGGCATAGCCGAGGCCACGAGCCGCGACGCGCTCACGGACGATGGCTCGCGGCTCGATCCCGCGCTTCTCGCGCATTGGGTGAGCGAATTCACGTGGTTCGGTCTCCGGGGCGTTCGTGTTGAGGAGCCGGTCACCCGACCCTGAGCGCTCCCCCCACCATGGGTCGAGATCACGCCAACGCGGCGCGCAGCGGTCCGAGCACGGTGTCGCCAAGGCCCTCGATCTGCTCTCGCGCGGCAGCCGGTGCAACACCAGGCACGTGAATGCGCAGGTTGAGCGCGTCGGCACCGGCGCGACGAGCTGCATCGGCGAGGCCCTCTGCCACGGCGACCGAATCCGTCGAGCCGATCAGCTCGTTGCCTCCCCAGTGCAGCTGCGCAGCCCGGGAGGAGTAGCCGCGGTACACGTCGAGCTGTTGCTCGACTTGGTCACGCGGTGGTTCGCCGAGCCACGCCCGTCGGATCAAGATCACCGAGCTGGTGCCACCGGCCTCGCGATATGCATCGCTCAGCTCTCGGCAGCGCTCGGCGAGCGACAGCGAGTCGAAGAGAATGCCCACGCCGAGTGCAGCGGCGCGCCGGACTGCGGTGAACCCCATCGCCGCGCTCACGACCGGGATCGGGTGCTCCGCGCAGGCCTTGATGGCCGGGTCTTCGGCGAGCGCGCCGGGATTGTTACCGGAGAGCATGCCGACGAGCGCTTCGAGCCCCTCGGTGAACCGCTCGGCGAGGTGGTGCATCGTGAGCCCCATCACCTCGAAGTCGTCTTGCAGTGCACCTGAGGCGACACCGATGCCCACGCGACCGGGGAACCGCGCGGCCAACCACGCGACCTCCTCCGCAACCAACGCGGGCGGGCGCAACGGCAGCAGCAGCGGCGAGGGTGCGGCCCATCCCGTCGCCATCGCTTCGAGGCACCATCCGGCCGCTTGGAGCGGGTTCGGGAGATAGCCATGGAACCCCGCGTGGTGCTCGCTCGTCATGATCCCGTCGAACCCGTGGTCGGCCGCGAGTGCGGCTTGCGCGCGCAGCTCCTCAACGATGTCCACCGCCGAGAGATCGTTATGTGGGTACAGGCGGAGCGACACCGAGCCCCGCGCGAAGGGCGTCATCCGGTGCGCGTGTCCTCGAGCCAGTCGGGCATGTCGATCGGCGGGTTCGGGAGTTGCTCAACACCGCGCTCCTTGCACAGCCGCTCCCAGCCTTCGGGGTCGGCCGCAAACGAACGCGGGTCGCCCATCATGATCTCGAACAGCACCGCGCCATTCGGTCCGGCGATGATCGGTCCGAACGTGTCGCCCTGGTCGAGTGCGATGTGCGTGCCGGCAGAGCACGGAACATCGCCGCACAAGAGGTCGCCTTCGATCACGAAGACGATGTGGTCGCTGTTGTGCCCGTGCGCGTGCACCATCATCCCGGGCTCGTACTTGGCGTAGACGGTGAGGTACCGGTCGGAGAACTCCGGCCACTTCTCGAAGACCGACACCGTTCGGTCGCCGTGCTGCTGCCGGCGCACTTCTTGCCACTTCAGGTCGTCGAGGTGCTTGAACCGCGGACCGCCAGCCATGGCCGACCTCCTTCCTTGCGTGTCGGAGCCGAGAGCCTGACATGAACCGCTCAGTGCGGCACGAGACCGCCGTCGGCGATGACCACTTGCCCGGTGACGAAGCTCGCCGCGTCGGAGGCAAGGAACAGTGCGGGCCCGACCATCTCGTCGGCCGCGGCGATGCGTCCCTGGAAACTGGCCGCCGCCATGCGTTCCTGCGCCTCGGGTGTGTTGTTGCGCATCATGTGCGTGTCGACGCTCCCTGGCGCGAGCGCATTGACTCGGATACCGCGCGGCGCGAAGTCGGCCGCCATCGCTCGAGTGAATGACATCAGCGCGGCCTTCGCGGCGGCGTACATCGACACGTTCGCCGAGAAGAGGAACGCGCCAGCCGAGATCATGTTGACGACTGCCGCGCACGGACTGGCTTCGAGATGTGGGAGCGCGGCCTGGACAAGGAACACCGGGCCACGCAGGTTCACGTCGAAGGACTTCTGCCAGGCCTCCGGCGTGATCTGACCGAGCGGCATCGTCAAGGGGTTCGCCGCGTTGTTGACCACGATGTCGAGTCGGCCGAAGCGATCCACGGTTCTGTCCACGAGGGCTGCGACCGCGTCGAGCTCACCGAGATGGGTCGGCACGCCGAGAGCTTCGCCCCCTAGCTCGGCGAGGTGCGCCTCGGTCTCCGCGCACGCGTCGGCCTTGCGACTGGCGACGACGACCTTCGCGCCCGCAGCCACGAAGCCCTCTGCGATGGCGCGCCCGATGCCGCGTGTTCCACCGGTGACGATCGCAACGCGGTCGGTCAGATCGAAGAGCGCACGGAGTCCGTCGCGGTCCATCAGCCCTCCGGCCAGTCGGGAAAGTCGGTGGAAACACGTTGGCGCCACTCTGGTGTTCGCTGCTCCAGGAACGCCATCGGCCCCTCACGTACGTCTGATCCCTCCATCAGGTGCAGGTGGAGTGCGCTCTCGAGGCGTTCCACCTCTTCGGGGGTTCGCTCGAGCGATTCCCAGAGCAAGCGCTTGCTCACCGCCACTGACACCGGTGCGGCATTGGTGGCGATGTCGAGCGCGATCTCCATCGCGAGCGGAAGCACCTGAGCGGCGGGCACACACCGGCTTGCAAGACCCATCGCGCGTGCTTCGTGCCCGTCGAACATGCGACCGGTCAGCAAGATGTCGGCTGCGGTCGCGATTCCCGCGATGCGCGGCAACGTCCAGTGTGAGTACGCGTCGCCGAGCATCCCCCGCCGCACCTGCACGATGCCGTACTTGGCGTCATCGGCGATCACTCTGATGTCGCATTGGAGCGCGAGCGTGAGTCCGATGCCGATCGCATGGCCGTTCACCGCGGCGATGACCGGCTTGCGGAGCGCGAACGCCGGTGGATCGACCCCAGCAGCCGTGAAGGTCTCGTGGGATCCCGCCTCGCCGCTGCCCGTGAACGTCTCGGCACCACGGGTGAGGTCGGCGCCGGCACAGAACGCCGGCGGAGTGCCGGTGAGCACGACGGCACGCACGTCGTCACTCGCGTCGCACCGCCGATACGCGTGGCCGATCTCGATCCCCATGCGGCCGCTGAAGGCGTTCCGAACCGCCGGGCGATCGAGCGTGATGACCGCCACCCCGTCGGCCAACTCGAACTGGATGTCTTGATACTCCACGACTCTCTCCCGACGCCGTTGGAGTTGCCTACCAACGCTTCCACTCTCGGTGCTGCGCAAACCGGGCCGCTCGGGCCACGGCTACCGAGCCGCAGGGTACCTGCGGCGCTCTCGGTAGCCTCTGCGCCGTGACCGAGCGCATCCATCTCCAGATCGAGGGGTCGGTCGCGACCATCACGAACGACAACCCGGAGAAGCACAACGCCTTCGACGACGAGATGGACCTCCAGCTCTTCGAGATCCTCGGGGAGCTGCAGCGGCACCCGGAGGTACGGGCAGTCATCTGGCGAGGTGAGGGCAAGTCGTTCTCGTCGGGCCGCGACGTCGCTTCGATCGGCAACCTGAAGGTCGATCTCTCGCACCACGAGCTCATGCGACGCGGGCATCGCGGCATACAACAGCTCTGGGAGCTCGACGCAGTCGTGATCGTGGCATGCAAGGGCTGGGTGATGGGCGGCTCGTTCCAACGAGCGTTGCTGTGCGACCTCCGGATCGCGTCGGAGGACGCCAAGTTCCGACTCCCCGAGACCACTTATGGCGTCATCCCCGACACCGGCGGCGTCGCGGTCCTCTACGAGATGTGCGGACACGGCGTGGTCAGCGACATGGTCTTGACCGGCCGCGTACTCACCGCTGCGGAGGCGCTCGCGCACGGAATCGTGAGTCGCGTCGTGCCTGCCGACGAGCTCGACAGCACTGCGCACGAGATCGCGGAGCAGATCGCGGCAGCGCCGGCCGTCACCATCAAGATGGCTCGCGAGGTCATCCGCCATCTTGCGGTGCCGCAGATTCGCACTTCGATGAACGAGGAGATGATCTATCAGACATTCATCAACCGCAGCGACGACGTTGCCGAGATGCGCGCGGCGCGGGCTGAAGAACGTCCACCGCGCTACACGGGAAGCTGACGAACCGATGAGCGAGCCGATCGGGTTGCCCGCGCCACCGCCGACCGGTGAGACCGCGCTGAAGCCCGGGACGTTCGACGGAGTGCCCGTGTTCGTGACCGGCGCGGGCACCGGGCTGGGCAAGGCCATCGCCTCGGAGTTCGCCCGACTCGGCGCGTCGATCGTGATCGCGAGCCGCAAGGAAGAGCATCTCGATGCCGGCCGCGCCGCGATCGAGGAGATCGGTGTTCCGGTCACGACGGTCGTGTGTGACATCCGCGATGCTGACAGCGTCTCCGCGGCGTTTGATGCCGCGGAGAACACGTTCGGGCTCCCCGGCGTGCTGGTCAACAACGCGGCAGCCAACTTCCCCGTCCCGGCCGAAGACATGTCGCCGAACGCGTGGCGCACGGTTGTCGACATCACCCTGAACGGCACGTTCTTCTGCGCCCGCGAGTTCGCACGCCGCCACTTCGTGGCCGGCACACCCGGGTCGATCATCAATGTCGGCGCGTCGTACGCCTGGACCGGCGGCCCTGGCTTTGCCCACTCCGCCGCCGCGAAAGCAGGCGTGAAGAACCTCACGGAGTCACTCGCAGTGGAGTGGGGCCCCTATGGCATCCAAGTGAACGGGCTCGTACCGGGTCTGTTTCCGCACGAAGACATGACCGATGCCATCTTGGGCAACCTCGAGCGCACGAGCGACAAGGACGGTTGCCAACCCGCGATGCGCGTCGGCCAGCGTCAGGAGCTCGGCTGGGCCGCCACGTTTCTGGCGTCGCCCTACGGACGCTTCATCTCCGGACACACGTTGGTCGTCGACGGCGCCAACTGGCAGCGCCGCAGCCTGACGAACCCACAGGTCGTGACCGTGCGGGATCAGATGGGCAAAGGACCCTTCACCGCGGATGCCTGAGCGGGCGTTGGTTGTCGGCGGCACGGGGCCGACCGGGATACCCATCGTGCGCGGGCTCGTCGTCCGCGGCTACGACGTCACCATCCTGCACCGGGGCACACACGAGCGCGATGAGACACCGCCCGAGGTGGCGCACCTGCACTTCGACCCGTACGACGACGCGTCGTTGGCGGAAGGCGTCGGCACCCAGTCCTTCGACGTGGTCGTCGCGATGTACGGACGTCTTCGATCGATCGCCCGGCAGTTCGCGGGCCGGACCGGCCAGTTCGTGTCGGTGGGAGGCGTGCCGGCGTACCGCGGGTGGATGAACCCGTGGCTGTACGAACCAAACGGACTTCCCGTCCCCGTCGCCGAGGATGCCCCGATGGTGGGCGAGCCCGACGAGGACGAGAAGGGCTTCCGCATCGCGCGCACCGAGGAAGCGGTCTTCGACCATCACCCGAGCGCTGCGCACTTCCGGTATCCGTACGTATACGGCCCGTACCAGCTCGCCCCGCGCGAGTGGTGTGTCGTACGGCGAGTGTTGGACGGACGCGACCGCATCGTGGTGGCCGACGACGGCCTCACGCTCCATCACCACGGATACACGGAGAACCTCGCCCACGCCGTGCTCTTGGCAATCGGCGCGCCCGACGCGGCGGCGGGGCATGTGTTCAACGTTGGCGACGAAGAGGTGCTGAGCGTGCGGCAGGTGATCGAGCTCATCGCCAGTGCGCTCGATCACGAGCTCGAGGTCATCTCCATGCCCTACGAGCTCGCGATCCCTGCCCGCCCGCTTCTCGGCCAGCCGTTGCCCACGCACCGCGTGCTCGATCTGACCCGCGTGCGTACGGTGCTCGGATATTGCGACGTGTTACCGGCGCGCGAGGCGATTGCTCTCACAGCGCGTTGGCTGGTCGAGCACCCACCGGTACCCGGCGAGGTGGAGGAGCAAGTGCTCACCGACCCGTTCGATTACTCAGCCGAGGATGTGCTCATCGACGCTTGGCGCTCGGCGCACACCGCCGTTACGGCCGCGTCGAGGTTTGAAGTCGAGCCTGGCTACGGCCTCGCATACAGCGGACCAGGCGGACGCCTGCGCTCGAACGCGGAGTTCGACGGATGACGGAGTTGGCGACGGGCCCGCTCGCCGGTATCCGCGTGCTTGACCTGTCGATCGCCGCCACCGGACCGTATGCCGTCACGTTGCTCGCGGATC
>JANOHN010000322.1:0-3126 GCA_031406505.1 Acidimicrobiia bacterium
GGCGTGCTCACCGCCGGGCGCGACCCGGCCACCTTCTCGAACGCAGGCGGGAGCCGGCCGAACACCGGGCCGTTGCCGTGGATGATCGACATGGACAACCCCGATCACCACAAGCGGCGCAAGCTCGTGAGCAAGGGCTTCACGCCGGCGCGGGTCCGAGCCCATGCGTCGCACCTGGTGGAGATCTGCGACGAGCTGATCGACAAGGTGTGCGAGCGAGGCGAGTGCGAGTTCGTGACCGAGCTGGCCACACCGCTGCCGATGATCGTGATCGGCGACATGCTCGGTGTGCCGCCGCAAGACCGCGACGATCTCCTGCACTGGTCCGACGACATGCTTGGGTCGATCAGCGGCGAGCCCGATCGCATCGAGGCGGCGGCGTCGGCGTTTCTGGAGTTCGACGCATACGCGCGCGCGATGATCGAAGCCCGTCGAACCGAACCGACCGATGATCTGGTGAGCGTGCTCGTGCACGCCGAAGTGGACGGTGATCGCCTCGATGACCACGAGATCATCATGGAGACGCTGTTGCTGTTGCTCGGCGGCGACGAGACCACGCGCCACGTGACGAGCGGCGGCACCGAGCAGCTCCTGCGGCATCCCGAGCAGCGGGCCGAGCTCGCGGCCGACCCTGCGCTGCTCCCAAGCGCGGTCGAGGAGATGCTGCGCTGGGTATCGCCGATCAAGAACATGCACCGCACGATCACCCACACCGTGGAACTCGCAGGGGTCACGCTCCGAGCCGGCGACAACGCGCTGTTGCTCTACGAGTCGGCCAACCGCGACGACGCGCACTTCGGCGAGCCGGAGCGCTTCGACATCCACCGCACGCCGAACGACCATGTGGCGTTCGGGTTCGGCGCGCACTTCTGCCTCGGCGCGAGCCTGGCTCGCATCGAGATCTCGACCATGGTCTCCCGGGTGCTCGAGCGACTCCCCGACCTCGAGCTCGCGAGCTCCGATCCACTGCCCAGGTTCCTCGGCGCGCTCACCAAGATGCCGGTGCGGTTCACGCCCACCGCTACCAGCACGAGTTGACGGTGCGTTTTAGGCGCGGTCGTGCTCCATGGCGCCGGCGGTGACGACCTTCCACGCGGTGCCGTCCCATCGGTGGGGGTGACCGCCGTCGGGGCCGCCGCGGTTGCAGTTGCGGATCTCGTCGGCATGCGCGGTGCTGGCTTCGAACGTCGAGAAGCAGCCCTTCTCGCGACACGGCTCTCGTGCAGCGGCGCTCACAGGAAGAAGCTTCCGCCGAGCACCGCGAAGAGCGCCACGAAGGTGAACACACCGACCATCGAGAGAACCAGGCGGCGGTGGAGCTCGCCCGCCATCAGACGGTCCATCAGCGGCTCCGGGCGCCGGGGGCGGGGAGGCGGCATCGGGCGCGCCATCGCGGCGCGTCCCGGCCGCAGCACCGGGCCCGTCCGGGCGGGCGGAAGATCCGAGAGCGCGCGCAGCAAACGCACCTGCGAGCGGCTCTCACCTTGTCGGTTCGCGAGGTGCTGGTCCGGTGTTCGCCAGCGCGGGAGCGTGGGATCGGAGCGTCGGGGCCGTTGGGGTTGCCGGACCGGCGCAGGGCGGACGGGGCGAAGGTTGGCCCGAGCCCGCGTGGGCTGGCCATTGAAAGGTGTGGGGGGAGGTGTGAAGTCCAGGGCCACGGCGTGCCTCTCTTGCTCAGAGGGCGGGCCACCGGGGACCGGAGTAGCTCACTCGACTCGCCCCCAACTGGGTGCGAGGTCGTTGTACCCACTCAACCTACTCCGGAAACGCAGCCATCGCGCACAGAGCGTTCAGACGCCCACAAGGCGGGCCGGCGGGGGCGGGCCTGGCGCCGGGTTAGCCGACCTTCTTCATCGTGTTGTGGTCGGTGTGAGCGAAGGGCTTGTCCATCTCCACCATCTTCAGCATCGTGGTCTCGTCGTACGACCAAGTGCCGTTGTCGTTGATGGTGATCGTCACCTCGTAGCTGATCGATGATGCGTTCTTGGCCAAGTACTTGTTCTCGCTGATCCCGTACAGCGGGTCACCGAGCTTGGCGGTGAGCTTGAACTCCTTGGCATCGGCCGCGGCGGTGCCGCCCGCGAGCACGGTGATGCCCCGCGGCACCACGAACCCGCGGAGCACTTCATCGGTCGCGCTGTCCCACAGCCAATAGCCGACCTCGGTGTGGAACGGGTTGTCCTCGCTGCCGCGCCACATCGCCGTCTTGTAGTCGAGGCCGTAGAGGTGCTGATTGCCGTTGTCGACCGGGCCGAAAGGCTTGAACGTCACCTTCTCGAGGTACGGCGTGCCGAGCACCTTGTTCTGGGAGTGTGAGAACGCGGTGTCGAGCCCGCCTTCGGTCTCGCTCTCCCAATCGCCCACCAGCGCCCCGAGCGGACCCCATTCATCAGCCATCGCGCAACCACCTTCGTCTTCAACGGTGTGTAAGTGGTGCAGCGTACCGACCCGTGCAGCGGGTGTCCCGATCGCTCTACGCTGGCCGCGGCGTACGGTGCACCGACGCCACGCTTCGAGCAGGGGGTCCGTCATGGCCGGGAAGCCGAGCTACCTCGGGTTGCTGAACGCAGTTGCGTGTGCCGAAGCGAACGCGCACGAGTACTTCTCGGCGTGGGCCGACGTGACTCCGGACGACGACGTTCGCAAGGTGCTGCGGATCGTGGCGACGCGTGAGGGCGAGCATGGGATGGCGTTCGCCAAGCGGATCCACGAGCTCGGCTTCGAGGTGCGACCGACTGAGGACCCCAAGCACGCGGAGCGCATGGAGATCGCCCAGTCGGACCGATCCGACCTCGACAAGCTTGAGGCGCTGGGTGTGCTCGACTTCTGCACCGATCCGAGCGAGCCCGACATCTTCGACGGGTTCTTCCGCGACCACTCCATCGACATCCAAACCGGCGCGCTGATCGGCCGCTACATCTGCGAGGAGCGCGACACCGCACGCCTGGTCATGGGCTGCAAGGCGCAGCTCGACTCCCGCGTCGGCGCAAGCAACTAGCCCTTCCCCGACCGGTTCGTCCCATCATGACCACTGGTCGATCGCGCCTGACGACCGTCCGTCGGCGCCTCGTGTCGATCCCGGTGATCGCGCTGCTGGCGGTATTGCTCGTTGTGCTCATCCCGATC
>JANOHN010000339.1:0-3769 GCA_031406505.1 Acidimicrobiia bacterium
GCGTACGACGCGATGTCGGCCGTTGGTTGGGAGTTCGATCGCGCGCCGATGCTCATCACCCTCGACGGCACACCAGTGCCCAACATGTGGATCACGTTCACCAGCGATCCCGACGGTGTTCCGTTCGAGCTCGTCCAACGACCCCGCTCGGCCTTCAAGGGGCCCTCGGCCTAACGTGCAGGGTCATGCCCCAACTCGTCCACACCGAACTCCGTGAGGATGGTGTCGCCGTCGTCACGCTCGATCACCCGCCGGTCAATGCGCTGTCCCGCGCGCTGCTCGACGAGCTCGCGGCGACTGCTCAGTCCCTCATCGACAACGCATCGGTGAGATCGGTCGTCATCGTCGGCGCCGGGAAGGTGTTCGCAGCGGGCGCCGACATCACCGAGTTCGGCAGCCAGGACGCAGCACGCGACATCGGACAGCGCTTCCGGGCCGCATTCGACGCGGTGGCCGCTATCCCCCGCCCCGTGATCGCCGCCATCCACGGCGTAGCGCTCGGCGGCGGGCTCGAGCTCGCCATGGCGTGCGACCTGCGCATCGCCGCCGACAACGCGCGAGTAGGTCAGCCCGAGATCCTGCTCGGCATCATCCCCGGTGCCGGCGGCACGCAGCGGCTCACTCGCCTCGTGGGCCCGGCGCGGGCGAAGAACCTCATCTGGACGGGTCGACAGGTGGCGGCCGACGAAGCGCTCTCGATGGGGCTCGTCGATCGGGTGGTGCCGAAGGCGGAGGTGCTCGACCGAGCGCTCGACGATGCGGCGAACCTTGCCGCGGGCCCGACCGCGGCAATCGCACTCGCGAAGCGCGTGATCGATGCTGGACTCGACGGACCACTCGACCGTGGGCTCGACCTCGAGGCCGAAGCGTTCGTCGACGTCTTCGCAACCGATGACGCGGCCGTTGGCGTCCGCAGCTTCCTCGAAGACGGACCGGGGAAGGCCACGTTCTCGGGACACTGAGAACGTCGCCTGGCTCACCCTCGGGGGCGCGCACCCCCGACGACGTCGAGCTCGTCGATCAGCGTGCCGACATCGGTGAGGCCTCGCAGCACGTCGTTGAGGTGCGTACACGTGCTCGTGCCGACGAACGTCTCGCGCACCCACGGGCGGAGGTCGCCGAGCGCGTGACCCACGAGCCGATCGGCGCTCGCGATTGCGCCAGGGCACTCCTGCCATGGGAGCACGTTCGGCGTCGCCCCGATGGTCAGCACGGTGCGGGTTTCGCCGTCGACGGTCGCGGTGACTGAGTACTCGTGCACCACCATCTCCGCCGCGTTGTCGTCGAAGTAGCTGTCGCGGAAGAACACGTCGACGCGATGCGGTCCACCCGGCTCGGGCGGCGGGATCACGTCGAGGCGACGCAACCGGCGCATGCCCATGGGCGCGAGGTCGGCGATGGGGTGCCATGCGATGGGGTCATCGGGACGAGTGAGCCTCGGCGCGGGCGGACCGAGTGGCGTCGGGTTCTGGCCGTGCTCGCGCAGCATGACCATCATCGATCCGTCGCGGGCCCATCCGGCGCAGAGGTCGGATCGCACCTCGAGATACTCGTCGGGGCGCGCCTTCGGCACCGCGTCGGCGCGGAGCACCGCGTACCCCGACACCAACCCTGCACCCGGAAGGTCATCGAGCAGGAGGTACAGCAGGCTCTGCTGCTCGCGTTGGTCAGGAACGACCTTGTCCACGCGCGCGCGGAAGCCAGGACCCACCACCGCGCCGACGAGGTCTTGCAGCACTGCGATCTCGGGCTCGGTGCGCAGCGTCTCGACCTCACGGGACCCACCGACAACCGTCGCGCGCAAGCGTGCGTCGCCCACCGTGACCCCGTCACCGTCGGCGGTCGTCACGATGTCGCGTGCACGACCTTCCATGATCATCTGCCCCGCGATCCCGTCGGGACGGGTGGTGTCGATGCTGCTCGTCCGCCGGATCGAGCCGGCGACCCGGCTGGGCGTGGACGGCACCGGGTCGTGCGGACCGCGAACGCTCAGGTTGTGAAGCGGGGGCACGCCAACACTCTATGAAGCCGCGTGACGGCTTCTACGGGCACGGTCACGCTTCGCGCCTTGTTCCATATGGGGGCAGTTGACAGTCCTCGCGCGGCGGGTGATGCTGCGGTCACGCGTTTTCGCTGATCGGGCAAGCTCTGGACCTCGGCTCCCCCTTTCCTGCAAAGGGTTCTGAGCGAGTGGAGTCCCAGCCATGATCGGCACGATCTCGATCCTCTCCTTCGACGAGCGCACATCGAGAGCTGCGCTCATTGGATCGTTCACGGAAGACAACGCCGAGTTCCTGGCCCGGCATCTCGAAGCGCTCCCCGGGGATGTGGTGCTCGAATGTGAGCGCCTCGACGACCTCGACCCATCGAGCGCACTGGTATTGCTCGACTTTCGCGAGTCGCGCGGCGCGGACGGCCTTCGGGTCTTCTTCCGGGGCATTCCGCCACACTGCCGCGAAGCGCTCCTTGCGCAGGTCAGGCGGCGTGAAGCCCGGAGCGAGCGAGCCAACCACCCGAGCTCATGCCGGGTTTCCCAGCTCGCGCTCTCGGGTACCCCTGTCGCTGGACAACCGAAACGATTCTGGAGGAACCATGGGTGAGAACCTCGACGAAGCCAAGGGACGCGTGAAGGAAGCCGTTGGCGACCTCACCGACGACGACGACCTCAAGCGCGAGGGCAAGGCCGATCGCTTCGGCGCTTCCGTCAAGGGCAAGGCGGAGGACGCGGCCGACAAGGTCGGCGACGCGGTCGATGCCGTCAAGGACAAGGTGCGCTCCAAGGACTGACGACTTCCGCCGTTCGCCGACCGAGACCGAACAACAACAGAGAGGAACGCTCCGTGGAATTTGTCCTGTGGATCATCGCGGTGATCTTGGTCGTCGCGGGCATCATCACGATGGTGCGCGGCAACGCCGGCAAGGGCATCCTGATGATCGTGATCGGACTCCTCGTCGGTCCCGGCGGAGTGAGCGTCTTCGACTGATGTCTGACTGACCCCTCAGCGTGAGGGCTCAGGTGGTGGCTACCCCCTGCTAGAACCACTCCATGAAGGCACCTCCTCTCGCGATGACCTGCGGCCTTGTGCTCGCTTGCGTGGGCGCCGGGTGCGGGGGCTCCGACGCGATCGAGGTCACATTGGCCGCCGGCGGGCGGACCGACAACCGGGCGTCGGTCACCACATCAATCGATGGCGTGCAGAAGACACATGCCAACGTTGCGTTGCCCTACGTCGAGACCATCGCGTTGGGCGGCAGCTTCGATCTCTCGATCGAGGTCACCAGCCTTGATGGAAACGACGTGCGTTGCGAGATCTCCGGCCTCGACGAAGGCCACGACATCCCGATCAACCCCGATCTCGGCAGCGGGGACTCCGTACAGCTCGGCGGTCCGGTTCGCAGTGAGGACGGACCGCGCGTTCGGTGCTCGGTCGAAGGCACGATCCACGACGACTCACTCAGCTACAGCAGCGACGCCGACGTCCTCGGCTGACACGCGTCGGAATCTCCCCGGCCGCATGTCGCACCGGTTGGCCTTCAGCAGAGGTATTTGGCGTCGCCCCAGTCGGCGTGGTCGAAGTTGATGTTGTCGGAGCCACCACCGACCACGAGACGGATGTCGCTGCGGCCTGTCACATCAACATCGATGAGCGCACTGGGCTGCGTGCCATCACGAGCCACCGTCGCCCCCAACTGAACTGTGCCCGCGAACACTTGGAACGTCACCGAACCCAACACACCCGTCTCTTCATCGACCCCCACCCGAGCCTGA
>JANOHN010000344.1:0-26464 GCA_031406505.1 Acidimicrobiia bacterium
TCTTCAGCGCATGTCGAACGGACGGTTCGCCCTTGGGCTCGGCTCACAGATCCGGCCCCACATCGAGAACCGCTACTCGATGCCTTGGAGCACCCCGGTGCCGCGCATGCAGGAGATGGTGGCGGCGATCAAGGCGATCCAGCATGCCTGGCAGGATCGCGAGCCGCTCGCGTTCCGCGGTGAGCACTACCGCCACACGCTCATGCCGCCCTTCTTCGATCCTGGACCCAACCCGCACGGGCCACCGCCGGTGTGGGTTGCCGGGTTGGGTCCGCGCATGACGCGCGCCGCGGCCGAGTCCGCCGATGGCTTGTTGGTGCACCCGTTCCACTCCGAGCGTTACTTCCACGACCACGTGCTACCCGGCGTGACTGCCGGCTTGGCCGAGCGCGGCCGCTCCCGCACCGACTTCTCGCTCTCGGCGACGCCGATCCTGTGCACCGCGAGCAGCGACGAGGAGCTCGAGCGGGCGATCGCCGGCGTGAACGTACAGCTCTCGTTCTATGGATCGACGCCGTCGTACCGCGTCACGCTCGACGCGCATGGGTGGGGTGAGCTCCAGACCGAGCTCAACCGACTTACGAAGGAAGGACGCTGGGACGTGATCCCAACACTCATCACCGATGAAGTGAGGGAGACGATCGCCGTGTGCGGCAAGCCCAGTGAGATCGGCGCGTTGGTCGCGGCCCGGTACGGCGGGAAGGCCGACCGCATCGGCCTCTCGATACCGTACGACGCGCCACCCGAGACGCTCGCCGCGGTCATCGACGGGTTCCCACGCTCGTGATGCCGGACGCGGGTTGCACCTTCAGCCGGCAACCGCCGGGAGGATGTCGGTTCCGAACACGTCGAGATTGGCGAGGAGCTCGCTCCGGGTGTCGCCAGGGATGGTGACGCACGCGTAGGTCACGCCGGCCGCCGCGAGTGCCTGGATGTTGTCGACGACCGGCCCGGGCGTCACGCGTGCGTTGGTGAACATGTCGAGGCCGATCGGCATGAAGACGATCTCGAACGGTGTGGTCCGCCCAGTCGCGTCAGCATGCGCGCGGGCCTCGTCAATGCGGGCACGCAGATCCTCCACGCTCTCGATCCCCGGCGTACGCAGTCGCTTCGCGGCGCGCGTCGGGCTCGGCATGGGCACCCACCCGTCGGCGAGCTCGACGGCTCGCCGCATCGCTCGCCGCGAGTTGCCACCCACCCAGATCGGCGGTCCGCCCGGTTGTGCCGGCGTCGGCAACATCGTGTTGCCGGCGGCGCGAAAGTGATGGCCGGCCATGACCACGCTCTCCCCCGTCCACGCGGCACGCATCGCCGCGATCGCCTCGTCCGTGAGCTCATTGCGCTCCTCGTAAGGCATGCCGAGCGCGGCGAACTCACCGTCTTGGTATCCCGCGCCGATCCCGAGAATCACGCGGCCACCCGAGAGCGCGTCCAACGTCGCAACCGTCTTGGCGAGTACGAACGGATTGCGGTACGCGGGAATACACAGGTTGGTTTGGAGCCGTACTCGCGTCGTCGCTATCGCCGCGACCGTCAAGCAGACGAACGGGTCGAGCGCGTGATGTCCACCGGTCGCGAGCCAACGGTCTTCAGGGAATGGATGCTCGGTGACGAACACCGCATCGAATCCCGCCGCTTCCGCGGCCCGAGACACCTCAGTGATGGCGTCGGCGCCCACGAACTCATCGAAGTGCTCCACCCGGTGCGTGGGGAGCTGGACCGAGACCTTCACTCGAGCACCACTCCTTCGAGCGCGATCGCGAGGTCATCACCCGGGTCCGCCGAGCTGTGCATTCGCAAAGGCGTCTCGCGCATGCGCAACGCGAGCAAGATTCCGATGACCGCGACGGGCACAAACGCCAAGAACACCGTGTGCAACGCGTGCGAGAACGCCACGGCCACATCGTGCTTCACTCCGGGCGGGAGCCCGGAAAGCGTCTCCGGTCGGCCGCGCAGCTCCGCGACCGAGAGGTTGAAGCGCTCAGGCACGAGCCGGTGGAGCCAGACCGCGAGGCGGTCGTTGAAGATGCTCCCGAGCAATGCAAGGCCCACCGCACCACCGAACTGACGGCTGAACATCGACATCGATGTGGCCACCCCGATGTCGCGCAGCTCCACGGCGTTCTGGATGGCGAGGATGAGCACCTGCATCGACAGGCCCACGCCGAAGCCGAGGACAGCGCCCGCGGCCAACGCCTCCCACGCGGCAGTCGCCGGACCGAGTCGCAGCAGGAGCAGTACCCCTCCAGTCGCGACGACCGCGCCAATGATCGGGAACACGCGATACCTGCCGGTGCGCTGCACGAGCCTTCCCACGATCACCGTGCCGACCACCGACCCGAACATCAGGGGGATGAGGTACAGACCCGAGTCCCCGGGGCTCACGCCTCGCACGAACTGGAGGAACGCGGAGACGAAGTACAGCGACGCGAAGAAGATCAAACCGGCGATCACATTGAGGAGGAGCGTCACCCGCGCGGCGGAAAGTCGGAACACTCGGGGCGGGAGGATCGGTTCGACGGCGCGACGCTCCCGAGCCACGAGTGCGATGACGAGTCCGACCGTGCCCGCCGCGAGCGCAACGATGACGGGCGAGATCCACGGCTCGCGCGAACCACCCCAGCTCGTCAGCAGCACGATGCACGTCACCGCTCCCACCGACAAGGCCGCGCCTGCCCAGTCGATGCGATGGACGCTGCGCTTCGCCGGCAGCACCAGCTTGCGGATGACGATCGTGAGCGAGATCGCGCCAAGTGGGAGGTTCACGAGGAACGCCCAGCGCCACGAGGCGTGCTCGGTGAAGACGCCGCCGAAAAGGGGGCCGGCCACGCTCGCGAACGCAAAGACGAACCCCGAGTACCCGATCCAACGACCGAGGTCGCGCGCCGGCACGAGGTCGGCGAGCATCGCCATCGGGAGCGACACCAGTCCGCCCGCGCCGATCCCCTGCAGCGCGCGGAACAAGATCAATCCGAGCATCGACTGCGACGAGCCGCACAATGCCGAACCGACCAGGAAAAGCACCATGGCGACCACGAAGATCCGCTTGCGGCCGTAGAGGTCGCCGAGCTTCCCGTAGATCGGCATGCTCGCCATGCCACCGAGGAGGTACGCGGTGGTGATCCAGGACAAGTCGCGCAGGCCGTGGAGGTCGCCGACGATCGTTGGCGTAGCCGTCGCGACCATGGTCGTGTCGAGGGCCGCCAGCGCGTTCCCGAGCATGAGGCCGACGAAGACGAGCGCCACCTGCGGCGAGCGCTTCTCGGGCATACGATGCCGATCGTAGAACCTGTTCTATTGAGCGGCAGGTCCAGTTGAGGGGCTCGAGTGGGGAAGGCGTTCGGTGTGGCTTGGCCTCCCGAACGCCGGCAGGAGCCGGAGCTTTGCGGAGGCGACCAGAGATGAAGTTCGCGCGAGACGAGATCGAGCAGGCGTTCCAGAAGTTCCAGGACACCGCGAAGCGCGCGGGCGAGAGCGGCGACTGGCGCGAGTGGTCGGAGTGCTTCACCGAGGACGCGGAGTACTACGAGCACCACTACGGGAAGATGCAGGGCCGCGAGGCGATCTTCAGCTGGATCCAGTCGACGATGTCGGAGCCGCTGTTCTCCGACATGACCGAGTTTCCGATGGACTGGCACATGGTCGACGAGGAGCGCGGCTGGATCATGTGCCAGGTGGCCAACGTGATGAACGACCCCGGCGACGGGAGCGACCACCGGGAGTACAACTGGACGCTCCTGCACTACGCCGGTAACGGGCAGTTCTCCTACGAGGAGGACATGTACAACCCGGCCGAGTTCGGCGAGATGGTCAAGAACTGGCTGGACGTGAAGAAGAAGGTCGCCAAGGGCTAGCCGGCCCACCCTCGAACTAGAACGTGTTGCATTTTTCGGGAGATCGTCGGTACGATCCCCCGACTTTCCGCTGACAGGAGCGCTCCATGGAGTTCGGGATCTTCAACAGCCTCTACACGCCCCGCCAGGCGTACGAGGGCGTCGACGACCAATGGGCGGTGGAGACGCAGCGCCTCCGCAACGAGATCGACTGGACCGTCGCGGCGGACAAGGCCGGCTTCAAGTACTCGTGGGTGACCGAGCACCACTTCCTCACCGAGTACTCGCATCTTTCGGCCAACGAGGTGTTCATGTCGTACGCGCTCGCCAAGACCGAGCGCATGCACATTGGCAGCGGCATCATCAACATCACCCCGCCGGTGAACCACCCGGCGCGCATCGCCGAACGGGTTGCCATGCTCGACAAGCTGGGCGAAGGCCGGTTCGAGTTCGGCATGGGCCGCGGCTCATCGTCCACCGAGCAGCGCGGCTTCGGCATCGACGACCCCGAGTTGACCAAGGAGATGTTCGACTCGGTCATCCCCGAGTTCAAGCGCATGTGGAGCGAGAACTCCTACAGCTACAAGGGCAAGTTCTTCACCATGCCCCCGCGCAACGTGCTCCCGAAGCCGTACACCGATCCGCACCCACCGATGTGGATCGCGGCCGGCAACCCCAGCACCTTCGAGAAGGCCGCGCGCATGGGTGTGGGTGTCCTCTGTTTCACGATGGGTGCGCCCGAGCAACTTGCGCCACTGATCGAGGTCTACAAGAAGAACATCGAGAAGGCTGAACCCGTCGGCGACTACGTGAACAACAACATCATGGTGACCAGCCAGATGTTGTGCCTCGAGGACGGCCAGAAGGCGCGCGACATCTCGATCGACATGACATCGCGCTACCAGAACAGCCTGGTGTTCCACTACCTCGACACGTTCCCGGCTCCTCCAGGCATCCCGGAATGGCCCGCACTGATCCCCGAGCCCTCCCCGGCCGAGCTCGACGCCGACGTCGCCGCAGGCAACGTGTGCATCGGGACGCCCGACGAAGTCGAGAAGGCGGTCCGTCGCTACGAGGACGCCGGTGCCGACCAGCTCGTGTTCGGGATGCTCTCCACCACGATGCCGATCGACGTGTGCATCGAGGCCACGGAGACCTTCGGCAAGCACATCATCCCGGTCTTCGACAAGGATCCGCAGCACTCGACGACTCGCCAGCGCGAGCAGTTCGTAGCCAAGCGCGGCCCGCGCACGAAGACCGAGCTCAGCGTGGCCATCGACAAGCTCCCGGTCACCTGAGCGAGAGCTAGCTGCGTTCGAGACGCCAGCCGGTGTCTTCCAGCCACAAGCGGTTGCGGGGACCGGGGGCGTCGAGGTCGCCTGCTTCGTAGGCCACATCGCCCTGCCAGACCGCGACGCGCCCTGCGGGGCCCTTGCGCATGTGCGTTTCGTTGTACTGCGGCTCGCGCGCATGCGCATCGGCCATGAGCGCATCGACCGTGGCGAACTGGCCGAGGTAGTGCAGCGTCATCCACGTCGGCGGCGCAAGCTCGATCTCGAGGGCGTCGCGGCGCGCGAATGCATCGGCCGGCTTCATCCAAGCTTCCTCGTGAATCTCGCCCATGTCGATCGACACCGCGCCTTCCGGCGCCGGCGCCACGAAGAACCAGGTGGCGAACCGCTTGGGCGCCTGCCCGGGTGGCGTCCAGTGCGAGAAGAAGGCAAGCGAGTCCTCGTCGACGACCAGCGCGGCCTCTTCCGCCGCCTCGCGCACCGCCGCGCGCCGAGCCGCAGTCTCCATGTCGGGAGCACCGTCGCGGTCGGCAGCGTCGATGCGACCGCCCGGGAACACCCACATTCCTCCAAAGGCGAGCTTCGAGTTCTTCTTCAGCATCAGCGTCTCGATGCCACCAGCGGTCTCGCGGACGAGCACCACCGTTGCTGCCGGAATCGGGTCACCCTCTTCACGCTCTCCCTCGCGGAACCAGCGTTCGAAGTGGCCCTCGTCGCTCACGCGCTGGGGTCGCGCGGCTGGAGACCGGCAGCCCGGTAGATGGCGTCGATCACCCGCATGTTGGCGATCGAATCGGACGGAGGCGTGGGATACGACGCACCGTCCTGGATTGCAGCTGCGAACGCCTTGAGCTGGTACCAGTAGGTGGTCTCGCCCTTCACCTTCTCCTTGCGTCGCGCCTCCGCGCCCGAGTGCGGGTCCTTCGTATGCACGACGACCTTGTGGAAGTACTGCGGGCCAGTCATGTTCGTGATTCTCATCTCGCCGCGCGAGCCGGTGACCGTGCCACCGAGGCTCAGGAGCTGGTGCGACCACATCGATGTCTCGATGCGTCCGGTGCGGCCGTCGGCGAAGCGCAGCTCTGCCTGCATGCTGCGATCGATCTCGGGCTTCGCACACTTGGCCTTGGCCGAGACCACGTCCGGTTCCGCGCCGGCCAGTGTGCGCAACTGATGGACGGCGTAGCAGCCGGCATCCATCAACGCACCGCCCGCGAGGTCGAGCTGCCACCGGATATCGCCGCCCGTCGGACCAAAGGGCGGGAGCGGGAAGCACATCCGCGTCTCGACACGCTGGATCTCGCCGAGCTCGCCGCTCGCGATGATCTCGAGCAGCCGTGCGACCAACGGGTGGTACCGATAGTGGAACGCCTCCATGACCACGAGGCCGGTCCGCCCGGCCACCGCGGCGACCTGCTCGGCCTCCGCGGCGTTTGCGGTGAACGGCTTCTCGCACAGCACGTGCTTGCCCGCTTCGAGCGCGGCGATCGTCCACCGTCCGTGGAGGCCATTGGGCAGCGGGTTGTAGACGGCCTGCACGCTCGGATCCGCGAGGAGCGCGTCGTACGAGTCGTGGACAGTCGGAACGTCGTGCTTCTTCGCCATCTTCTCGGCGCGTGCACGGTCTCGAGCGGCGACGGCCACGATCGCGACCTCGGGCACAGTCTGCGCCGGCTTCAAGAGCGCCATCGGCGTGATCTTGGCGGCACCCAGGGTCCCGATCCGCAGCGGTTCAGTCATGCGAGGTCAATCTAGGCTCCCGCACGGTGTTGAACGGTGTGCGAGTCGTCGACTGCTCCAAGGGCATCGCCACTGGCTATTGCACGAAGCTGCTCGCCGACGCCGGCGCCGATGTGGTCAAGGTCGAGCCGGCAACCGGTGATCCAGTGCGGAATTGGCGGTCAGGCGCGCTCTTCGAGTTCCTCAACGCATCGAAGCGCTCGGTGGTCGGGACGATCGAAGACTCCCACGTGCTCGACCTGTGCCTGCGGGCCGACATCGTCGTCGAGTGCGGGCCCGCGGGCGCGTTCCCGGTCGAGACGCTGTTCGAGCAGCGGCCGGACCTCGTCATCGCGTCCATCACCCCGTTCGGCCAGCACGGACCATGGGCCGACTGGGCCGCCACCGAGTTCACCTTGCAAGCTACGTGCGGCTCGATTGGCTCGCGCGGCATCCCCGAGCGTCCACCGGTCACCGCCGGCGGTCACATCGGTGCCTGGGTGGCGGGCACCTACGCCGCGGTCGGCGCCACTGCTGCCGCCGCGGCCGCGACCCGCAGCGGCGAGGGTGAGCACGTCGACGTGGCGGTGCTCGACTGCATGACCGTCACGATGAACACGTACACATCCGTCTTCGCAGAGTTCTTGGGGTGGCCCGAGATGCGCCGCCCCACTCGGACGGTGGAGATCCCGTCCGTGGAGCCCAGCGCTGACGGCTACGTCTCGTTCACCACCAACTCGGCGCAGCAATGGGCCGCATTCCTCGTGATGATCGGACGTGACGACCTCAACGACGATCGCGATCTCGCGAGCGCGATCGGTCGTTTCAAGCGACGCGACGAGGCGTACGAAGTCATCCACGCGTTCACGACGAAGCACACCACCGCCGAGCTCTTGGAGATGGCCACGCTGTTGCGCATCCCATGCGGCCCGGTCGGGAACAGCGCCACCGTCACGACCTTCGACCAGTTCGTCGACCGGGGCACGTTCGTACCCGCGCCCAGCGGTCGCTTCGTGCAGCCACGGGTGCCGTACAAGATCTCCGGGCTCTCGTCACGACCCTTCGAGCGCGCACCGAGCGTCGGCGAGCACACCGGCACCATCGAGTGGCCCGACCACTCGCCGGCGGGGGCCGGCGCCAACGGGTTGCCGCTGGCGGGGATCCGCGTGCTCGACCTGACCGCGTGGTGGGCCGGGCCTGCCGCGACGACGATGCTGGCCAACCTGGGCGCCGATGTGATCAAAGTCGAGTCGATCACACGGCCCGACTTCATGCGCTACACGAGCACGATGCCTCCGACGGAGGACCAGTGGTGGGAGTGGGGCCCACTGTTCCACGGAGCCAACAACTCCAAGCGCGGGATCACCCTCGACCTGACTCGACCCGAAGGTCGCGCGCTGCTCCTCCGGTTGATCGAGCACGCCGACGTGCTGCTCGACAACTTCACGCCCCGCGTCATGGAGCAGTTCGAGCTCGACTGGGAACACGTGCACGCAACGAACCCCCGGCTCGTGCAGGTCCGGATGCCCGCGTACGGGCTCACCGGCCCCTGGCGCGATCGAACCGGATTCGCGCAGACGATGGAAGCCATCACCGGCATGGCATGGGTCACGGGGTGGCCCGACGGCCCGCCCGTCCTCCCGCGCGGGGTGTGCGACCCGCTGGCCGCGATGCACGCGGTGTTCGCAACGATGCTCGCCCTGCGCGACCGCGAGGAGTCGGGAGAGGGTCGTTTCGTCGAAGTCACGATGATCGAGGCCGCGCTCAACGTTGCCGCCCAGCAACTCGTCGAGTACGGAGACAACGGCGAGGTGACCGAGCGCACCGGCAACCGCGGTCAGATCGCGGCACCCCAAAACGTCTACGCGTGCAAAGGCGTCGAGGAATGGATCGCGCTCGCAGTTGCTACCGACGGCCATTGGAACGCGCTCCGGCAGGTGCTGGGTGATCCCGAGTGGGCCCGTGACCCCGCGCTCGCCACGGATGCCGGTCGCCGCGACGCTCACGACCGCATCGACGACGAGCTCGAGCGGTTGTGCAAGGACCGTGACGCGCCCACATTCGCGGAAGAGCTGGCCGCGGCCGGAGTTCCTGCGGGGTACGTGGTCGACCCGCGCGATGTGGCGAAGAACCCGCAGCTCCTCCACCGCGGCTTGTTCGAGCTCGAGGACCACCCCGTCACCGGCTCGAACTACCTCCCGACCGTCCCGTTCCGCTACGAGCGTAGGGGGAACAACTGGATGCACCGTCCGTCGCCAACGCTCGGGCAACACAATGACGAAGTCCTGAGCGAGCTCCTTGATCTGTCGAAAGCGGAGCTCGACGCGCTGCGCGCCGAGCACCTCATCGGTGAGCGCCCAGTGGGCGCATGACGCCCACCTCTGGCACGCCCGATTGGGGCTGGGCCACCGACTACGAGAACGTGAGCGGCGAGGTCGTGATCTGCGGCGTCGGCGAGTCGGACCACTCGAAGGCGTCGGGTCGAACGACGCGCGACATCGTCGGCCAGGCGGTCGAGCGCGCGCTCGCCGACGCCGGGCTCGAGCCAAGCGACGTCGACGGGCTCATGTACATCCCGATGCCCGAGCAGCTCGACGTGGCCGCCTTCCACGAATACTTCGGCACCAACCACGAGATGTGGGAGTCGAAGGGCGGCGGTGGGATGACGAACGCGGCAGCCGCGCCGTACGAGGCCGCGCACGCGCTCCGCACCGGTCTAGCGAGCGTGATCCTCAACACATTTGGCGTCGCGTGGGCCACACAGCGGTCGAGCATGGTGGGCGGTCCCGGCGAATCGCACGCACAAGAGCTCTTCAAGCAGAACCTCGAGATCCCGATGGGCTGGTTCCCGCAGCCGGTGTACTTCGCGACCGTGGCGCGCCGACACATGTTCGAATTTGGTACGACGCAGGAACAGCTCGGTGCGATCGCCGTCGCGCAACGCCGGAATGCGAACCACACACCCGCTGCGGTCATGCACGATCGCACGCTCACGATGGAGCAGTACCTCGCATCGCCCACGATCGTGGCGCCGTTCCGCAAGGAGGACTGCTGCCTCATCTCCGATGGCGGTGGTGCGTACCTCATGACTACTCCCCCACGCGCTCGCGACATGGCGAAGCCCGCGGTTGAAGTCGCTGGAGTCGGCCTCGGCAACTCCGTGACGGGCGCACATTGGGCGCAACAGCCGGCGTTCACGTCGACGCCCCAAGTGTTCGCGGCCCCGGTCGCGTTCGAGATGGCCGGGATCTCACACGATGACGTCGATCTCTATAGCTGTTACGACCCGTTCACGATCCACACCCTGATGCAGCTCGAGGACTCCGGGTTCTGCCCGAAAGGTGAGGGTGGCGCGTTCGTCGAGGGCAGCACCATGAACTTCGACTCGGGCAAGCTCCCCACCAACACGCATGGCGGATTGCTGTCGCACGCGTACGTGCTCGGCATCGCGCACGTGGTGGAGGTCGTACGCCAAGTTCGCGGCGAGGCTGCCGCGCAAGTGCCGGGCGCGGAGATCGGCATCTACGGTGGATACACCGGCCCGCAAGCGTCGACCATCATCCTGCGGAGGTCTCGCTGATGGACGTGCGGCGCGAGTTCCCTCTCCCCGACACCGACTGGGAGCCGATCCGCGAGTTCTGGGCTGGCGCCGCGCGCGAAGAGCTGCGCATCCCGAAATGTGATTCGTGTGGCCGCGCGTGCTGGTACCCGCGCGAGAAGTGCCGCCACTGCCAGGGCGCTTCATTCACGTGGCACACGCTCAGCGGGCGCGGCACCCTCTTCTCCTGGGTCGTTGTGACCCATCCCTTCCTCCCCCAGTTCGCCGACCTCGTGCCGTTCGCGCCCGCGCTGGTGGCATTGGAGGAGGATCCATCGGTGCGGCTTGCCACCCGCGTTGTCGACTGCGACGTCGACACGATCGAGTTCGAGATGCCGGTAGTGGTCACCTTCCGACCGATCTCGTTCGCGGACGTCGACGGCGAGGTCATCGCTCCTCTGTTTGTGCCGGCCCGATGAGCCCTGAGCCCATGAGCCCTGAGCCAATGAACCTAGGTCCCAAGCGTGCGGAACCGTTCGTAGAGCCCGACACGTTCATCCCGGTGGAACCGAAGTGGTGGGCCACGAACTTCGGCGGGATGGTGGTCTTCGGCGTCGTCGCGGCACAGTCACAGTCGCGCCTCATGCGCGCCGGCTTCAAGCTGGCTGTCGCGGTGCACGTGGCCGAGGCGGTCTACTCCTATGACCGCGCTCGCCGCGCGGGTTTCCACACCAGCGCGGGCCGTTGGGCGCTCCAGACCCTCGGCGTGGGGTTCCCCTCGTTGCGGGCCCTCAACGAGGCGATCGATGAGGCGCGTTCGAACAACCGTTGATCGACGCGTCGCTCAGCATGGTCAGTCGGCTCCGGGGATCGTCGGCTGCGTGGTGAGGAACGCGTCGGTGTGCACCGGCACTCCCTCGTCGATCGACCCGTTCAAGGGTTCCATCGAGTCGTACACGAACGCGGCGAACACTGCGAAGGCGAGGAGGACCGACCCGCCCCCGATCACCGTGGCGCGCAAACCCGTGAGGTCGGCGACGACGCCTCCGAAGAGCGCACCGAGCGGGAGACCCGCGAGCAGGCTCATGAGGAAGATCGACAGGACACGGCCGCGATGGCTCTCTTCGACCCGCGCCTGGATCGAGGTGTTCAACGACACGGCGATGAACATGTACGCGAAGCCCATCGCGAACAGCCCCACGAGGCCCACCGGGTACTCCGGCGCACCGCCTAACAGGATCTCGCCCGCCGCGAACAGCACAAGACCGATCATCGCGAGTCGCGACAGACGGATGCGATCCCCGAACGCGACGGTGAGGACCGTTCCGAACACGGCGCCGACTCCGAACGCGGCGACCATGAACCCGTACTCCGCCTTGCCCACGTCGAAGACGCGGCGCGCCAACGGAGCGCACAGCTGGATCACCGACGATCCGAAGAACGAGACGACGAAGATCGTGACGACGGGAAGCACGAGTGCCCGACGCTCGCGCACGTACCGCACACCGGCTCGGAAGTGCTCGAGCGGACTCGTCGTCACCTCTGGAAGTTCGATGACCCGGGGGGAGATGGCAAGAAGCGCTACGACGACCAAGAGGTACGTCACCGCGTTGAAGAGGAACGCCGCGCTCGGGCCGAACTCGGCGAGCACCAAGCCGGCAAGCGCGGGCCCGAAGGCGCGCGCCGCGGTGAACTGCACCGAGTTCAGCCGGACGGCGCTCAACATGTGCTCGGCCGGGACGAGCTGCGGGATGAACGACTGCCACGACGCGATGCCCAGCCCGGAGCCGACACCGGACACGAAGAGGAGGATGACGATGGTTTCGGGCGTCGCGGTGTCGGTCACCCACAAGACGAAGAGTCCGAACGCCGCGAGCATCATGAGTGCCTGCGTCGCGAGCACGATCCGCTGGCGAGGGTACCGATCGGCGAGGGAACCGGCCAGTGGCCCCATCGCCAACGCCGGGCCGAACGCCATGAACGCGGCGAACCCGACCCAAGTCGCGGAGTGGGTCATGCGAAGGAGCACGAATGGAACCGTGATCATCTGCATCCAGCTGCCCGAGTTGGACACGATCGCCGCACACCAGAACACGCGGTAGTCGCGTGAGCGAAACGCGACGAGTGCCCCGGGCGAGCCATCGCTCATCCCGTCACCATCCGCTGCCTCACGATTGGGCGATGCCACCGAGCTCCTCCAGTGCGTCGTTGAGGGTGCGTGCCGCGTCGGCGCCACAACCTACGGCCAGATGCCGGTGCGCGGCCGCACCGTCATGGGCAACCGGTTCAGCAACGTGATCGGTTCGATGGGCTAGAACGGTCGCCACGTGCAGGAGCGAGCGAACGGGGGGAGGATGATGGGCACGCCGGCGGAAGTTCGTGAGATCGCGACTGGCCTGCAGTTTCCGGAAGGCCCCATCGCGATGCCTGACGGCAGCGTGCTCGTCGTGGAGATCCGGCGCGGCACGTTGAGTCGATGCGGCACCGACGGCACGGTCGACGTCGTCGCCGAG
Source organism: Acidimicrobiia bacterium (assembly GCA_031406505.1). Taxonomy (GTDB): domain Bacteria; phylum Actinomycetota; class Acidimicrobiia; order IMCC26256; family PALSA-555; genus SHVJ01. The sequence continues at coordinate 12,896 of JANOHN010000344.1, forward strand.
GTCGGGGGCGGGCCGAACGGCGGCGCGATCGGACCTGATGGCGCGTGCTACCTCGCGAACAACGGTGGGTTCCTGTGGAGCGATCTCGACGGCATGCTCATCCCTTTCGACCTCAAGACGATGAGCAATCAGCCCGCCGACTTCACCGGCGGCTGGATCAACCGGGTGGACCTGGCAACTGGCGAGTACTCGGTCCTCTACAAGGACTGCGACGGGTTCGCGTTCCGCGGACCGAACGACATCGTGTTCGACACGCACGGCGGTTTCTGGTTTACCGACTTCGGCAAGTCCCGCGCCCACGACACCGACCGTGGTGGTCTGTATTACGGCACCATCGACGGGAAGTCGGTAGTGCAAGTGGCGCGCGGGCTACTCGGGCCAAACGGCGTGGGCCTCTCCCCTGCGGGCGACCGCGTGTACGTGGCCGAGAGCTACACGGGTCGGTTGAACGCGTGGGACGTGACCGGGCCAGGCACCGTGGCGAGCCCGACAGCCACCGTCGTGGAGGCAACGAAGGGCCACTTCGACTCGCTCGCGGTCGAGGCCGATGGCACGGTTGTCGTGGCCGCGATCGGTGAAGGCTTGTGCATCGTGCACGCGGGGGGCGGCCACGAGTACGTGGCACTCCCCGACCGGTTCACCACGAACGTCTGCTTCGCGGGCGACGACATGAAGACGGCGTATGCAACTCTCTCGGGCTCCGGCCGGCTCGTCGCGCTCGATTGGCCCCGACCAGGCCTCAAGCTCGCGTTCTAGCCATGTCCGACGTTGCCGAGCTCCTCCGCGCACGGGCCGCCGACGGCGATCGCCCGGCGCTGAGCTTCGAGGACGAGTCGTGGACCTGGCGCGAGTACTTGCATGCGTGCACCCAGCGCGCTGCGTACCTCCTGGCCGAGCTCGACCGAGGCGGGCCGCGCCATGTGGGACTCCTGCTCGACAACGTGCCCGAGTTCGCGATGTGGCTCGGTGCGGCGGCCCTGACAAACGATGTGTTGGTCGGCATCAACCCCACCCGGCGCGGTGCCGAGCTCGAGAGCGACATTCGTCACACCGATTGCCAAGCGATCGTGACCGAGCGTCGTCATCTTCCTCTCCTGGATGGCCTCGATCTCGGACCGGCGACGGGTGACGTGCTCATCGTCGACGAGGACGGGTACGACGACGCACTCGCGCCGTACCGCGGCGCATCGCTTCCCGACCTCGACGTCGACCCCGTCGCGCCGTATCTCCTGCTGTTCACATCAGGCACGGGCGGCGCTCCGAAGGCCTGCATCGTGTCGCAAGGTCGGCTCGTTCGCCAGAGCACTGGTCTCACGATGATGCAAGAGCTCACGGCCGACGACGTCATGTACTGCACGATGCCGCTGTTCCACTCGAACGCGATCATCACGTCGTTCGGCCCGTGGTTGATCTCGGGCGCCGAGCTCGCGCTCCGGCGACGGTTCTCCGCGTCGGGGTTCCTCCCGGACGTCCGCAAGTACGGCGTGACGTACTTCAACTACGTCGGCAAGCCGCTGTCGTACATCCTTGCCACCCCGACGCAGGCCGACGATGCCGACAACACCCTGAGGCGCGTCTTCGGCAACGAAGGGGCCGACCTAGACATCGAGCGCTTCGCCACTCGCTTCGGCTGTCGCGTGGCTGACGGATACGGCTCTACCGAGGGTGGCGCCAACATCAACCGGGTGCCCGACATGCCGAGGGGCGCGCTCGGCGCTGGCACCGAAGGAACGGCGATCGTGAACGCCAAGACCGGCGAGGATTGCCCGCCCGCGCGATTCGACGCGGACGGACACCTGTTGAACGCCGAGGAGGCCACCGGGGAGATCGTGAACAAGCAGGGCGCATCCGCGTTCGAGGGCTACTACAAGAACGACGAAGCCAACGCGGAACGCGTGCGGGATGGCTGGTACTGGACGGGCGACCTCGGCTACCGCGACGAGCACGGTTGGTTCTACTTCGCGGGACGCGACTTCGAATGGCTCCGCGTCGACGGCGAGAACTTCGCCGCGGCTCCCCTCGAGCGTGTCCTCGCTCGCCACCCCGACGTGGTACTGGCGGCGGTCTACGCCGTCCCCGATGAGGTAGTCGGCGATCAGGTGATGGCTGCGCTCGAGCTGAAGCCGGGTACGTCGTTCGATGCCGCGGGGTTCGACGCCTTCCTCGCTCAGCAAGCCGACCTCGGCACCAAGTGGTCGCCGCGCTACGTGCGGGTGATCGACGCACTTCCGATCACCGAGACCCAGAAGGTGCTGAAGCGACAGCTCCGGAGGGACCGCTGGGCGGTGACGGATCCGGTCTGGTGGCGCGCCGATATGGGAGCGCCGCTCGCCGTGATGACCGATGAAGACCGCGCCACACTGAACCGACGATTCAGCGAACGCGGTCGTAGCGGAGCGTTGGAGCGCACATGATCGAGCTGACGGGAAGGGTGGCAGTGGTCACCGGGTCGGGCCGAGGCATCGGGCGGGCCGAGGCGACGCGACTCGCCGCGTACGGCGCCAAGGTGGTGGTGAACGACCTCGGCGTGGCCACCGATGGCAGCGAGACCGACGAGGCGCCGGCCGACGAGGTAGTCAACGAGATCACGGCGGTCGGGGGCGAAGCGGTCGCCGATCGCTCCGACATCTCCACCGCCGACGGCGGCGAGACGCTCGTGCGGCGTGCGATCGACGAGTGGGGTCGCCTCGACATCGTGGTGAACAACGCGGGCTTCGGTCTTCCGCGCATGGTGTTCAACCTCAGCGAGGCCGAGTGGGACGACGTGATACGTGTGCATCTCAAGGGCACGTTCTGCGTGACCGGTCCCGCGTGCCGGTGGTGGCGCTCGGAGTCCAAGGCTGGGCGTGGCGGCTACGGCCGACTCATCAACACCGCGACCGGCCTGCTCATGCTCGGCGGCGCGGGTCAGTCAAACTACGTGGCCGCAAAGGCCGGAGTGATGGCATTCACGAACGCGATCGCGACGGAGATGGCGCCGTATGGCGTGACCGCGAACACGATCATGCCGTCGGCCCACACCCGTCTGGCCGCGATCGGCTGGCGGTCGGCGCGCAACCGCGACGCCGCGCCTCGCGAGATCGACTACGGCGATCCGGTGCACGTGGCTGAGATGGTCTGCTACGTCGCCTCTCCGGAAGCCGGGTACCTGAGCGGTCAGACGTTCCAGGTGCGCGGTGGCTCCATCGAGCACATCCGCGCCTGGGAAGTGGACCGGCTCATCGAACGCGAGGACCGCGGCTGGGCCGCGCCCGATCTCGCCGGCGAGATCCCCCGCATGTTCGGCGCGGGCCCCAAGCCTGCGGAGCTGCCGCCGAAGGACTGGAAGGAGGAGTACCAGTCGAAGGGCGGGGCCTCGACCACACCCACCTGACAGGAGCTGGACTAGCCGAACAGCACCGGGAGTTGGCTTGGCGCGCGGAACTCGAGTCCCGTGATGTGCACGTCTTCGGCGTCGGGGGCGAGGCGCAGGTTCGGGAGCCGGTCGAGCAGCGCGTTGATCGCCACCGTCGTCTCCATGCGCGCGAGATGCAGTCCGAGGCACATGTGCGGACCGAACGCGAACGACATGTGCTGCTGCGAGTCACGGAACATGTCGTACTCGTCGGGCCGATCCCAACGGGCAGGATCGCGGTTGGCGCCGGCCATGCACACCTGGATCGGTGAGCCGGCCGGGATCTCGACACCGTCCACCTCGACGTTGCGCGTCGCGGTTCGCTGGATGCTCGTGAGCGGCGGCTCCCAACGCAGCCCCTCCTCGATCGCCTGCGGCATCAGGTCGCGGTTGGCGCGCAACGCGTCGAGCTGATCGGGATTGCTCAACAACCCAAACATCAAATTGCTCGAGGACCGGTACGTCGTCTCCGCGCCCGCCGGGAGCAGCAGCCGTAGGAATGCGATGATCTCCTCGTCGGTGAGACGCTGGCCGTCGAGCTCGGCCGCGGCGAGCACACTGATCACGTCGCCCTGCTGGTTGACTCGTCGGTCAGTGATGATCTTTGCGAAGTAGTCGTAGAGCCACTGCGACGCCAAGAGCCCCCGCTCGATGTTGGAGATGACGCTGATCAGCTCGACGGCCTTGGCATGGAAGCTGGGGAGGTCTTCGGCGGGAAGCCCGAGCATCGCCGCGATCACCTGCACCGGGAACGGGAAGAACAGCTCGCGGACGAGGTCGGCCTGCCCCCGCTCGGCGAACTTGTCGATGTTGGCCGCGACCGTCGGTCCGACGATTTCGACCTCCCATCGCTCCATCGCCTTGCGGGTGAACGCCTGCTGAATGAGCGACCGGTATTGGTGATGCTCCGGCTCGTCCATCTCGAGGATCGAATGGCCCATGAGCAACCCCATGGTCTCGGCGTATCCCGATGATGAGAATGTGACCCCGTCCTTGAGCACCTGCTGCACCGCGGTGAACGAGAGCACCGTGTGGGGCACTGCTTCGGATTTGCCGAGCAGTGCCTCCTCCATGCTCGCTTCCATCCCGAAGCGGTGCGCAAGCGACCCTGCCTGCACCGGGCACTCGGCCCGCAGCTCATGGAATACGGCGTACGGATCGCGCACCTGACCGCTCCCGAAACTCTCGTCGAAGGCGGCGAACGGTTCGTACTCCTGGTCGTGCGCCTCGAGCTCGTCGCGCTCATCTGGGACGCGAGCGTCAGCCATGTCTCCATCGTGCCACGGCTAAGCCCTGGATAGCCTGCCGCGGATGGCTGAGCCCGCGCATCCACTGCTCTTCGAGCCACTGCGGGTGGGCCCCGTCACGCTTCGCAACCGAGTCATCTGCGGCGCGCACTTCACGATGTTCAACGAGCCCAACCCGGTCTGGGGTGAGCCGGGCTTCTCCGGCCGGCGCTACGGGCGCTACCTCGCCGAACGAGCGCAGGGTGGGGTGGCGGCGGTGATCGCCGGCGAGACCGCGGTGTCGCCGAACACCGGCTACAAGATGGCGAACAACGCCAACGGCTGGGACGAGGCGTGCATCCCGCATTACGAGTCGCTCACCAGCCAAGTCCACGAGCACGGCGCGCTCGCGTTCATCCAGCTCACGCACTCCGGGGCGATGATGCTCGGCAACTGGTCGAAGCAGGTAGCCGTCGGGCCGTCGATGTCGCCCGACTACTTCGAAGCCCCGAAGGAGATGGACGCCCGGGACATCGCGGAGGTCGTCGACTCCCACGTGCGCTGCGCTCGCAACGCCGTGGCCGGTGGTTTCGACGGCATCGAGATCCAGAGCGCGCACGGCTACCTGCTGCACCAGTTCCTCTCCCCCAAGTTCAACTATCGCAGTGATGAATACGGCGGCTCGCTCGACAACCGCATGCGCTTCGGCGTGGAGGTGATGACCGCCGTGCGCGCTGCGGTCGGCGACAAGGTTGCGGTCGGAATCCGGTTGGCGGGCGACGACGAGCAGAGTCATGGCCAGCCCGGACTCACCACCGACGACTGCGCCGAGGTGGCCGCGCAGTACGACCAACTCGGCCTTGTCGACTACCTGAACGTCAGCGTGGGCATCGGCGGCATCGGCATGGTGCGCACCAACTACGCGCCGCACATGTTCGGCGTGTACGCCGCCCAGAAGGTCCGTAGTCGCATTCATGGGAACACGGGATCTGGGGGCACGGGCCTGGTCGGGACGCCGGTCTTCACCGTGCACCGCATCCTCACGCCCGACGAAGCCGAGGGCATCCTCGAACGAGGCGAAGCCGACGGCATCACACTCGTGCGCGCACTCATCGCCGACCCCGAGTGGGTGAACAAGGCTCGTGACGGCAAGGAGAACGAGATCCGCCGTTGCACGGGGATCAACCAGTCCTGTTACGGGAACTTGCTCCAGGCCATGCCGATCAACTGCGTGCAGAACCCCGCGGTCGGACGGGAGGACGACCTCGGCCTCGGCACGCTGGAACCGGCGACGGTCAAGAAGAAGGTTGTGGTGGTCGGCGGCGGTCCCGGCGGCATGGAGGCCGCGCACGTCGCTGCCGCACGCGGCCACGACGTGATCCTCTTGGAACGCGACACCGAGCTGGGCGGTGCACTGCGCTTGGCCGCCGAGCTGCCAGGACGGGAAGAGATCTGGGAGATCGCCCGCTGGCGAATCGGCGAGTGCGAGCGTCGCGGTGTAGAGGTGCGCACGGGCGTGGACGCGACCGTCGAATCGGTCCTCGCGCTCTCCCCTGACGCGGTCGTGATCGCGACCGGCGGTACCCCGTCGAAGGTGGCGCGCTCGGCGTACCACCCAATGCCCGTGCCAGGGTCCGAGCAGGACTGGGTCCTCGACCACGTGGAGGCGCTCCGCCGACTACTCGCGGATCCAGCGTCCCTGGGAAGCAAGGTGGTGTTGCTGGACGGCGTCGGTCATGCGCAGGCGATCGGGCTCGGCGAGATGATCGCGACACACGGTCATGAAGCGATCTGCGTGACCACATTGCCGGTGCCGCTCGCGCTCGATGGCGAGACGCAAGCGGCGATCCTCCCTCGGGCCGTTCACGCCGGCATGGTCTGGCGGCCCAGCACCGCGCTCGCGTTCATCGGCGATCACCAGGTAACGCTGGTGGACGTGCTTTCGAGCAAGCTGGAAGTTGTTGACGTGGTGGACACGGTGGTGATCTGCACGAACGGCCTCCCTGACGACCGCCTGCACCGTGAGCTCGACGGACGCGTCGCCGAGGTGAGCATCATCGGTGACGCCATCGCCGTGCGTCCCGTCGACCGCGCGGTCTACGACGGGCACGTCGCCGCGCGCGCACTTTGAGGTGTCCTTAGATCAACCCCTGCGAGAGGAACGCCGGTGGCGGTGCGTCCGCGCATGACACGTCGAGTTCTGCGGCCGGATCGTCGAGAAACGCCTGACGGATCGCACGCGGGCAGTCGGTGCCCTTGGTCACGGCATGCCCCCAACCCGCGAGCTCCACGTAGGTCGAGTTCGTGAGCGTCTTTGACGCGCGCTTGCTATCGCTTGCGGGCGTGATCGGATCGAGGCTGCCAGCGAAGACGAGCGCGGGGATCTTTGACCGCACCGGTCGGCTGAACGAGTCGGGCAGCGGCTCCACCCCCCAGTCGTCGCAGTACGGCTGCGCCGCGAAGCGCACGAGCGAGGACTTGTCGCCGGGACTCTCCGCGATCCTCTCGTCGCGGGCACGACCCGCGAACCGAGCGGCGTCGGCGCACTCCATCGAGATGAACATCCCCTCGGATCCGTCATTCAGGAGGTGGATCCCCTGCTCGCCTGCGACCTCGAGTGATCCGACATCCCCACTGGCCACGCTGTCGATGAGCGTCGGCAAGGTCGGGATGAGGTTCGTGTCATAGAGCCCGTCGAACAAGCCGGCAAGCACGTCATCACCAGTGACGAGCAGATCCAGCCCCAGCGACGACAACGTGATCTCTGCGGGTGCGGCGTTCAGATCCGCGACGACCGACGCGAACTGCTCCTCGATGTCGGGGTACTGCTCCGCGCAGTCGACATCGGCCGCGCAGGCATCGAACAGTCGCTCGAACGCGGCGTCGGCTCCCGTCGTGAGGTAGTCGAGCCCCCCATCGTCGGTCGGGTACACCGAGTCGAGCACCACGGACCGGATGCCCTCGGGATGAGATCGCATCGTCGCCAGCGCCAGGCGCGTGCCGTACGACACGCCGTACAGGTTCCACTCGTCGAGCTCGAGCGCTTTGCGCAGATCCGCGACGTCGGACGCGCTCTCTTCGGTGTCGTACCCCTCCAGATCCACGCCCTCGCTCTCCAAGCGGTCCTTGCACGCCTTGATGGCTTCGCGCATCGCGGCCAGCTCGACTGAGTGCGGCTCGGCCCGCGTCAAGTCGAGGAGGACTGCTTCCTCGCGCTCGGGACAGTTGAGCGACGGCTCCGACTTCCCCGCGCCGCGCTGATCGAACACGATGATGTCGCGGTTCTCGAGCATCGGGCTCGTGGCGAAGTTGCTCAGCGTGGCGACTGCCGAGCCACCGGGTCCGCCCTCGAGGAACACCACCGGGTCGGGCTCGGGCTTGGCTGCGCGACTTTGCAGCGTCGCCACCGCGAGCTTGATGGTCTTGGTGCTTCGCGAGTCGCGTCGCTCCGGCACGATGAGCCACTGACAGCTGACGCTCACGCCGATCGGTGGCACGACGCCGCAATCGCGACCGATCAAGCGAGGCCGGGCGTCGCCCGCGTGCGCCACACCCGCGGCCGGCACGGAAAGCAGCGCCAACATGACGAGCACCACCATCGCCCTACGCATCGCACGCAATTCGTTCATCCCAGCTCGCCGGATCACCAGAACACCGACCTGTCCGCAGCCTACGGGCGCGGGCGCCGTCGTATCGTGCACGCATGGCCTTCGTCGTCCTCTGTGGTCCCGCGCACACTCAGCCTGACCAGATCGTGGGGCCGTTCGACTCGCACGCCGACGCGGCTCGCTGGGCCGAGCAACAGCCGGGCGCGCCCGAGCGCTACGCCGTCGTCGAGGAGCTCACGCCACCACCCACGAAGTAGGAACCAGGGCGAGTCAGGCGCTTGGTTGCTGGTCGGACAGCTTTCTGAGCTCGGCTGCGACATCCGTGGCGAACTGGCGAGCGTCCCAGTGGACGCCGCCGTCGCCGTTGTCGCTCGACGCGGGTCCAGCGCCGCCGATGCTCGCGGCGAAGTCGTCGAGCAGGAACAAGTCGACGTCGTCGTTGGTCAAGCGGCGCGGCTGGAACGGCGTGTCGAGGATGCGCAGCAGCCGCGCCAGATACAAGAGGAGGAAGTAGATCGAACCGAGGAGCACGTAGGACTCCGCGCTCGACTCATTCACTGTGAACGTGAGCAAGCCCACGGCAACAAAGAGAATCGTCCAGATGAGCATGTAGGCCGACGGCACGAACTCCGTTTGCTGGATGTGGTACACCCGCAAGACCGACTTCCTGACCGCCGACTGCTCGCCGCGCAAGCGTGAGATGTACGTGGCGATCACCTCGAGTCGGTCCATCTCCGCGAACGACTCGCTGATCGAGTTCACCGCTGCGAGGCACGTGCGCGAGCCCGGTGTACCGAGGTCGTCCTTGAAGCACTCGACCACGTTACGGAGACGCCGCTCCATGCCCGCGAGATCGAACGCCGGCTTCTCCTTCTTGAACATCGTGGCGTCGGTGTGGATGCTCGACAGCGCGGCGACCATCTCGGCCGGCACCCGCTCGCTCTCCTTGTAGTCGCTCAGCGTTCCGGCGACCACGAGCGCGACCACGAAGATGCCCCCGGAGACGAGCGCGGTAAGCAGCGATGAGACCTCGACGAACTCCCAATCGAGCTCTTCCACGACGACCCGCAGCCCGATGAGCAGCGCAACCAGGACCGCGGTCTGGAACGCGAGCTTCCCCCGCCGGGCCACGAACTTCACGAATGCCGCCATCGTCGCCTCCGAATCACTGGTGGATCGGGACCCACGCTAGGTGGCAACCACCCTCTCAGGGTGAATGCGCCGTGCGCCGCCCGATTTCACCGTTTCGACCCCGCTTTGCCCACGCTGAAGCCTCCGACGATGATCCCGGCGTGCCGATCCAACCGATGGACGATGCGGTCGCCGCGCTTCGCGCCCGCGACACCCTCACCATCCCGCTCGGGCCCGGGCAGCCGACCGGATTCCTCCACGCGCTCAGCGCACGTACCGACTGGGAGGACCTCGACGTGCTCGGCGGGTTGCTCGTGGACCTGTTCCCGATCTTCACCCAGCCCAACGTTCGGTACCGCTCCGGCTTCTTCGGTCCGGCGGAGCGGTTCCTCGTGGACTCGGGCGCCGACGTGCAGTTCGTGCCCGCCGACTTCCGCCGGTTCGGCCCCGTCGCGGAGAAGAGCGCGTCGCGCGTGGTGGCGACCGTCGCGACGCCGCCCGACGGGTCGGGCTTCATGAGCCTCGGCCTCCATGCGGGCGCGATGGTCGAAGAGCTCCGACGCGTCACCGCCGATCCCGACCGCGTGCTCATCGTCGAGGTGAACCCGAATTGCCCGAGGACGCTCGGCCTTCCGCCCGAGCACCCGCACGGCCTGCACGTCGACGACGTGGACATCCTCGTGGAGAGCGACCGTCCGATGTTCGTCCTCGCCGACCCGGAGCCAACCGACATCGAGCGCGCCATCGCCGAGCAGGCGAGCACGTACATCGTCGACGGTTCCACGTTGCAGACCGGCATCGGCGGCATCCCGTCGGCGATCGCGGGGTTGCTCGCACACGGCAACGGCGGCGACTACGGCGTGCACTCCGAGATGTTCACCACCGGGCTCATGAAGCTGCACCTTGCCGGCAAAGTGACCAACCGCAAGAAGGGGATCTTCCCCGACCACTCGATCTCCACGTTCGCCGCAGGGACCGCGGAGCTGAACACGTGGCTCGACGGCAACGAGGACGTGCGGTTCCTCCCGGTGTCGGTCGTGAACTCGCCGGAGACCATTGCTAGGAACGTGCGGATGGTCACGATCAACAGCGCGTTGAGCATGGACCTCTTCGGCCAGGTGGTCGCCGACACCATCAAAGGGGCGCAGTACTCGGGCATCGGCGGCCACGAGGACTTCACCGCCGCGTCGGGCTTCCAGCTCGAGGACCGGGCCCTCTTGTGCATGGCATCGACGATGACGGTGGGCGGGCAGGTTCGGTCGCGCATCCTCCCGGCCCTCCCCGAGGGTTGGGTGGTCACGACGCCACGCCACCAGCTCGACGTGGTGATCACCGAGTACGGCGCCGCCGAGCTGCGCGGCTCCACGGTGAAGGAGCGGGCCGTCGCCCTCGCCGAGGTCGCACACCCCGATTTCCGCGACCATCTGCGCGAGCATGCCCAGATGGTCGGACGGCCGCGCCCATGAACACCACGCTCACACGCCTGCTCGTCGGCGCGGTCGTCGCCGCTTCGGTCGCCGTCCCCGCGACGGCGGCCATCGCCGCCGTGGAGCGCGGCTCAACCGCGCCCTCGATCGAGTTCTCTCCGTGCCCCGACGGCAGCGGGCTCGAGTGCGGGACCATTGAGGTCCCGGTCGACCACGACGACCCCGACGGCGACATCCTCGAGATCGCCGTCGCCCGTGCTCCCGCGTTCGAGCAGGGCCAGCGCAAGGGCGTACTCATCTACAACCCCGGCGGCCCTGGGCAAAGTGCGATCTTGCTCATGCCGATCTTCCTCACGTTCCTTCCGCTCGAGATCACGGACTTCTTCGACATCATCGCCGTGGACGAGCGCGGCACCGGCGCCGACGGCCGCATCGACTGCGGCACCTCCGCCGCCGACAGCGTCTCGCCGCCCGCGGTGCCTGAGAAGTCGGGCGATCCGATCCCGGGCGCGGACGTGTTCGAAGCCATGGCGCAGTCGTGCACGGATGCCTATGGGCCGACGCTCGGCCAGATCAACACGACCAATGCCGCGAAGGACATGGATCTCGTCCGCGAGGCCCTCGGTGAAGACACGATCAGCTTCTACGGCCTGTCCTACGGCACGCTGCTCGGCGCCACCTACGCCCAGTTGTTCCCCGACCGAGTGCGAGCCATGGTGCTCGACGGTGCAATCGACCCGCAAGCGCCATTGCTCAAAGCCGCTCGCGAAGAGGCAAAGGCCATGGAGCGCGCGCTCGAGGACTACTTCGCGTCATGCGAAGCCGATCGAGAGTGCGAGCTCGGCTCCGACCCGCGCGGCTTCTACGAGGAAGTAAAGGACGCGCTCGAGGACGAGCCGCTCCCGGCACCCGGTGGCGGCGACAACGTGCCCGTGACCGTCGGCGATCTCCACACCGCAACCCTCTTCTTCCTCAGCGTGCCCGCGTTCGCGGGGTCGTATCCCGCGGCGCTTCAAGCCGCCGCGGACGGCGACGGCGCGCCGCTGCGCCAGCTCGCCTCCCAGTTCTTCCAGGACCTCGACGGCGCCTCACTCGTCGACGCCTTCTGGGCTCTGACGTGCGAGGACCAAGCGGTCCATCCGAATGCGGTCCAGGCAGGAAAGCTCGCCACGCAGCTCGACCGCCGCTATCCGCTCGTCGGCGCACACGCGGTGAACTACCTGCTCGGCGGGTGCACGGCGTGGCCGAACGCGACGGTGCCGGTTCCCGACATCAACGACGCGGGCTCATCGCCCGTCCTGGTGATCGGCAACACCGGCGACCCCAACACGCCGCACCTCTGGGCCACACGACTTGTGCGCTCATTCGACGACGGGCGACTCGTCACCAATCGCTCGCCGGGCCACACATGGATCTACAACGTCGAGCGCGACGACGGGTGCGTGAGCGGGATCGTCACTGATTACCTCATCGAGCTCGACGCTCCGAAGCACAACACCAGCTGCGGTTGACGCCGGCGGGCGTTCAGGCAGGAACAGGAATCGACTGGAGCACGGGCACATGGGGTGCCTCGGGACCGTCGACGAGACCGAATCGGTCCATCGTGCGCCGGAACCACAACACCGAGATCGCGATGGTGCCGACCGTGACGAAGACCGAGAGCGGCGTCTTGATCATGACGTACGTCGAAGTCGTCTGGCTGAGCAGCAGCCACACGGTGACGGCCGTGTTGGTGAAGCCCACGACGGCCCACATGATCGAGCAGCGGATCATGAACGAGTGCACGCGCTCGTCGTCCTGGACGTGTGCGGGAATCTCGCAGTAGTCACCGGCGAACTTCCGGGCGAGCGGTCGCCCGATGATGACCGACAGCAGGAATGCGATGGCCACGAGCGCGGCGCCGAGGATCGGCTGCGCGAAGTACACGAATGTGCTGCCGGTGGCGAGGGCGAGCACCGACCGGGTCACGAGCATCGCGGCGCCCACGATCATGAAGCCCGGCACGCCTTCCCCGCTGCGAACCCGGCGAGTCATCGCGATCGCTTCCCAGCCGAGACCGGCCACGATGGCGGGGACGATGCCCCAATACCTCAGGGCGAGCAGGAACAAGCCGACCGGGATCACGACGCCGTCGATGATCTGAGGGATCGCTCGACGGCCGAGGTAACGCAGCGTCGGGATCGTCACCCCGCGATGGGGTACGACTTCCTCGCGCGCGTCAACCCACACCATCGGCTCCATACAAGAGGTTCTCGGCACATTCGGGCGGTTGCTGAACCGCCAACGCGCCCACATGCCGCGGTCCTTGCTCGTGGCTATTGACCCATCCGAGCTGCGTCGAGCCGGGCCGGGTCCGGCCAGCGGACTCGCGTGGCCCACCCCAGCTTTTCGAAGACGCGGATCATCCGAGCCGACGTGTCGACCTGGAGCCGGTCCACACCCATGCGAGCGAGGCTCGGGAAGGCATGGTGCGCGTTGTGCCAGGACTCGCCCATCGACACGACGGCGAGCGCGGGCACGTTCCGTGCGGCATCGCTGCTGTTGAAGGGCTGCTTGCCGATCATGTGACACAACGAGTTCGTGGCCCAGGTGACGTGGTGCCACAGACCGACCCGGATGACGCCGGCCCAGAGGAACGCGGCCACGCCGTCACCGAAGCTGCCCGTAATCGCGTACCCGATCCCGAACGGAACCACCATCGTGACGACGCAGAGGGGCACGAAGAGGCGGTCGATGAGCACGAGGTCGCGGTCGGCGAGCAGGTCGGCGGCGTACTTCTCGCG
>JANOHN010000358.1:0-1614 GCA_031406505.1 Acidimicrobiia bacterium
ATGCACAGCGTGAGCCGGGCGTCGTCGGTTCGCGCGTCGTAGTAGAGGTACGACGCGGCAACGTTGTCGCGGCGCAACGTGGGCATGTGCGCGACCGCCTCGTCCTTGGTGATGCGCTGGTGCTTCTTTCTGATGCGGAAGCCGCCGGTGAGGTCGTACATCCACATGGCGAAGCCGAGTGCGCGCGCGATCCGGCGGTCGATGAGTCCGTCGCGAGCGAAGATCGGAATGAGGAACGGCAAGAGACGCACGAGGTGCGGTGCGTTCTCGAGTGCGAGATGACGCTCGCGCAGACCCTCGTACACGAGTCCGAACTCGCGCTGCTGGAGATAGCGGATCCCGCCGTGCACGAGCTTCGAGGATTTCGACGACGTGCCCGACGCGAAGTCGTCGCGCTCGACGAGCGCGGTGCGCAAGCCGCGGCTCGCGGCGTCGAGCGCGCACCCCGCACCGGTGATGCCGCCGCCGATCACCAACACGTCGAACGTCTCGTCGGCCAGCCGGTCGAGCATCGCGGCCCGGTCGAACTCGGGGATACCCATCGATCCCCACGTTACCGGCGGGTAGGGAATCGGCTTCCGTGCGCTGGGGGCGGGCATCGGAGTACCTTGCCGGCATGGCAAAGGCTGGGTTGCCGGCACGGGCTCGCGCCCGGGTCGCCACCGCGATGCTGGGTGGCGCGCTCCTCGTGGTCCTGACTCCGGTCGTCGGCGGCAGCGGTGGGGAGGTTCCGATCGGCCAGCCGATCGAGCTCTCCTGCGTGAATGGTGCCGCGCTCGACACGCAGCACCTCACGGTGCCGGCCGGTGCCAGTGTGGTGACCATCCAGGCCTTCGGCGCGGACGGCGGCGCAGGCGAAGACAGCGCCGGCGGCCTCGGCGGCTCGGTGAGCGCAACCGTTCCGGTGACGCCCGGCGACGTGATCAACGTGTGGGTCGGTTGCCAGGGAGAGGACGCGCCCCAAGGCTCTGGAGGTGGCACGGGCGGCACCGGGTTCGGCGGCAATGGCGGCGACACCGGCGGAAGCGGTGGCGGCGGCGGTGGTGGTGGCGGGCAGACGCGCATCATGCTTAACGGCATCACGGACGACAACGTCGTGGCCATCGCCGGTGGCGGTGGCGGTGGCGGTGGCGGGAACTCCGGAGGTGCTGGTGGCAACGGGGGCGGCGGCGCTGGTCTTGCCGGCGGTGACGGCGTCGGCGCCGACGCTGGTGCCGGCGGTGGCGGCGGCGGGCAGCCAACGTGCACGAACGGTGTCGGCTTCCTCCATCCCACCCCTGCCTTGTGTAATCCCGATGTTGGCAACGCCGGCCTCGGAGACACCGGCGAAGGGACGAAAGGCGGCGGTGGTGGCGGTGGTGGCGCGCAGGGTGGTGGTGGTGGCGGGGACGGCGACGGTAGCTCGAGTGGTGGCGGCGGTGGTGGCGGATCCAGCACGGTGAACTCGCCCGCGTCGGCCGTTAGCCTCGTGCGCCTTGCGTCTGTGCGCACGCAGGCGGCGCCGGGCAACGGACGCGCCATCCTCACCTTCACGGTCGGCGGCCCGACCGTGCTCCCACTCGCCGGGGCGGTTCCGGTGCCTCTCGGTGGATCGGTGAGCCCGATCCAGGCGCT
>JANOHN010000365.1:0-30185 GCA_031406505.1 Acidimicrobiia bacterium
CACCGCGACCACGTCGGTCTCCACCACGCCGTGAAAGCCGTCGTGCTCGTCGGCGGCGAAGGCACGCGCCTGCGCCCGCTGACGTCGACGACACCGAAGCCGCTCCTCCCGATCGCCGGTCGTCCCATCGTGGAGCGCCAACTCGTGTGGTTGGCCGCGCACGACGTCGACGAGGTGGTGCTGTCGCTCGGATACCTCCCCGACGCGTTCGTCGAGCACTTTCCAGGCGACCGCTTTGCCTCGATGCGCATCACGTACGCCGTCGAGACCGAGCCACTCGGGACGGCGGGTGCCGTTCGCTTCGCAGCCGAGACCGGCGGGATCGACGAGCGGTTCGTGGTGTGCAACGGCGACGTGCTGACCACACTCGACCTCAGCGCGTTCGTGCAGTTCCACGTCGATCATTCCGCGACCGCAAGCATCCATTTGGCGCGGGTAGAGGATCCGTCAGCGTTGGGCGTGGTGCCCACCTATCCCGACGGAGAGGTGAAGGCATTCATCGAGAAGCCTGCGCCCGGCACCGCGCCGACCAACTGGATCAACGCCGGTACGTACGTACTGGAGCCTGAGGTGCTCGAGCGCATCCCACCGGCACTTGCCACCTCGATCGAGCGGGAGACGTTTCCGCGCCTGCTCGAAGACCGAGGCCGCGTCTATGCGCTGGGTACCGACGATTATTGGCTCGACGTCGGCACACCGGAGAAGTACTTAGAGGCGCACGCCGACGTGTTGACTGGGCGCATGGGCATGCCGCCCACGCCCGATGCGCGCGAGCAAGCGCCCGGTGTCTGGGTGCAGGGCGAGGTCGATCTTGCCGACGAAGCATCGCTCGAAGCGCCGCTGCTGATCGGCGACGGTGTCGCCGTCGCCGCCGGCGCGCGCGTGGCGGGCTCGGCGCTAGGTCCGGGCGCGTTCATCGGCCCTGACGCCGTCGTCGACCGCTCGGTGTTGCTCGCAGGGGCGCGCCTCGCTCATAGAGCGCTCGTGCGCTCCTCGATCGTGGGGATCGGCGCCTCTATCGAGGACGGCGCCGAGGTGCTCGACTTCTCGATCGTTGGTGCGGGTGCGCTGGTGCCCGCGAACACGACCCTCACGGGCGACCGCGTGCCAGTCGCGGCGTCTGCGGGCTAAGGCGACCGTGCGAGTGCTCGTCACCGGCGGTGCCGGGTTCATCGGATCGACCCTCGTCGACCGGCTCTTGGCCGAGGGCTACGACGTTGACGTCGTCGACGACCTTTCGAGCGGGTCGTTGGGCAATCTCGCGGGCGCGCGTGCGCAGCGGCAGCAGAAGATGACATTCCAGCGCCTCGATGTTCGCTCCGACGCGATGCGCGAGCTGATCCTGCATCGCAAGCCAGAGGTCGTGTACCACCTCGCCGCGCAAGCCGACGTGCGCGTGTCGGTGGCCAACCCGATGCTCGACGCCGAGGTGAACATCATCGGATCGCTCAACGTGATCCAAGCCGCGCTCGACGCTGGCGCTCGAAAGGTCGTATTCGCGGGGTCGGGCGGCACGTTGTACGGCGTCCCCGACGCGATGCCGACGCGCGAGGGCCATCCGCAGCGCCCGCTCTCGCCGTATGGCGTCTCCAAGAAGGCGGTTGGCGACTACTTGCAGTACTACCGGGAGATCCACGGGCTGGAGTACTCGGTGCTGGCGCTCGCGAACGTGTACGGGCCGCGGCAGGATCCACACGGCGAAGCAGGGGTGATCGCGATCTTCGCGGGCAAGCTCTTGGCCGGGGAGCGGCCGACGATCTTCGGCGATGGTGAGCAGACCCGCGACTTCGTGTTCGTCGACGATGTGGTCGACGCGTTCGCGCGTGCCGTCGACAAGGGCGGCGGGCTGATCGTCAACATCGGCAGCGGCATTGAGACGAGTGTGCAGCAGCTGTTCGACCTCATCGCGAGCGCCACTGGGTTTCCCGAGCCGGCGCGCTACGCGCCCACGCGGCCCGGCGAGCTGCGCCGATCAGCGCTCGATCCCGGTCGTGCCGCGATCCACCTCGGGTGGAAGCCCTACACCGCGCTCGACGAAGGCCTCAACCGCTCGGTCGAGTTCTTCCGCGCGGGCGCGCCCGACTAAGGGAACCGGCGGAGGTCGTCGAGCGGGATCGGCGGGCGCTCGCGGGGTACGTAGTCGGGGTCGGGGTGACCGACCAGCACGAGCGCATGGGGGAGCCAGTCGTTCGGGAGGGCCAGCGCATCGCGTGCGGCCTCGGGACAGAAGATGGGCGCCGCCACCCAGCACGACGCGAGCCCGGCATCGGTGGCCGCGAGCATGAGGTTCTCGACCGCGGCACCGAGCGAGAGCAACGCCATGCCCCACTCCGCGCGTTGTCGGTCCGCGTCGGGATAGCGGTCGAGGCCGTCCCACGTGAGGCAACCGAGTACCAGCGCGGGCGCACGGCTGAGACGCTCGGACGAGGCCGACACCAGCTCGTCGATGCGATCGTCTTCGACGCCATCGCCCTCGAGGTCGGCACGCCATCGTGCGCCCATGCCTTCGGCGAGATCGCGCTTGCCAGCGGCGCCGTCCACGATCACCCAGCGCCACGGTCGCGAGTGATGCGGTGCTGGTGCGAGGCACGCGGCTTCAATGAACGAGTCGATCAGCTCGCGAGCAACCGGCTCGGGACAGAACGAGCGGATCGATCGTCGAGCCGCGAGCAGGTCAGGAACGCTGACCGCACCGTCCTTCATCGGAACAGGTCGTCGGTCGAGTTCCGCACGAGCTCGCGTGCGGAACCCTCGCGGAGCCACGACGGGTCGAGGCCACGCACGATCGCCGCCGGCACCGCGAGCGCCTTGCCCATCACGAGCTCGGCGGCGCCCGCGACCTCGTCGGCCAACGCGACCTCGGTGACCTGAAGCTCGCGCCCGTGCGCGTCGGCCTGTCCCCGCAGGTCGAGGACTGCCGCAAGTCCGGCCACGCCGATCGCAACATCGGTGAGGCCCATGCGCCAAGGGCGTCCGAACGTGTCGGACACGACGACGGCAACCTCGACGCCATACCGCGCCCGCAGCGCATCGCGCACGTGGCGAGCCGAACGGTCGGCATCGATCGGCAGCAGTGCGGCGTAGCCGTGCTCCACGTTCGACAGGTCGATGCCCGCGTTCGCGCACACGAAACCGTGGCGCGTCTCGCTGATCACGAGGTCGCCGCGACGACGCACGATTCGGGCTGATTCAGACTCCACGAGCGCGAGTCGCGCTTCGCGATCGTCGGGATCGAGCGCGACGATGCGTCCTTCGACTTTCGAGACGACTTTCTGGGTGACGACGAGGCAGTCGCCGGCTTCGAGCGGGGTGCCTTGCGCGCTCGCGGCGTTGGCGATCAGAACCGCAAGCTCGTCGCCTGGGTGTACCTCGGGCACGCCCGCAACGGGGATGACCGTGATCGTCACGCCACGGCAGCGAGCGTCTCGCGGGCGAGTGCCGCCGCGACCCGAGCATCACGCATCAACGTGTCGGCCACGACGGCGTGCACACCGAGCGCCTCCACCTCCGATGCGTGCGCGGCGTCGGCGGCGTCGATCACCAGTGCCGAGCAGAACTCTCGGTACTCGCGGGCGACTCCGACGCACGACACCTCGATCCCGAGCGGGCCCATCAGACGGTCGGCTGGGCCCCGCACGGGGCGGCCACCGATGATGGGGCTCACGCCGACCACTCGATCGCGGCGAGCCACAAGGATCTCGCGCACACCGGGCACGGCGAGGATCGGCCCGATCGAGATCACCGGGTTGCTCGGGCACACGAGGATCGTCTCGGCCCGCTCGAGCGCGTCGAGCACGCCCGGGCCCGGCGCCGCGTGGTCGGCGCCCTCGAAGCGCACCGAGACCACCGGCGGCTCCGCACGATGTCGTACGAACCAGTCCTGCATCGCGAGCTCTTCGGGTCCAGTTGGCATCTCCGCAGTGATCCGCGTCGCGACGGGGTCGTCGCTCATCGGCAGGAGGCTCGTGCGGACGCCCCATGCCGTCGCGATCTCCGCCGTCACTTCCGAGAGCCGGGCGCCAGCGTGCAGACGCTCCGTGCGGTACAGGTGGGTGGCGAGGTCGCGGTCGCCGAGGCGGAACCACGTGGGGCTGCCGTACCGCTCGAGCGCGTCGATCGCGTGGAAGGTTTCGCCGGCGAGGCCCCATCCGGTTTCGATGTTGTGCGCGTCGGCGAGCGTGTACGTGACGCTGTCGAGGTCGGGGCTCACGTGGAGACCGTGGAACACGTCGTCGTCGCCCGTGTTCACGACCGCGGTGACCTGCTCGGGAGGCACGACCGCGACGAGCCCGCGCAAGAAGCGCGCTGCCCCGACACCGCCCGCCAACGCCGTCAGCATGAGCAGGAGGCTACCGACCGCGACGCCGGTACCCATCGACGATGGGTCGACTCCGCAGGCTCCGTCTCCCGCCGTAGCCGGGCGGCAAAGCCACCCGGCTCCTCCGGCGCAGGGAGCCGGAGCCCGAGCGGCTCGGCCCACAGGGCAGAGAGCGGGAGATTGAGGCTACCGGCGGAATGCACAAGGCCCCGCGGGAACCCGCGGGGCCTTGTGACGAACGCTGGTGGAGCTGGTCAGGCGTTGGTCTTCGCCTCGACCTTGGCCTCGGTCGTGGCCGGGGTCCGACGCGCGAGCGCCTGGGCTCGGGCCTGGACGCGGTCGACGAACGGCTCGACGCGCACGGCGAGGTCGCCGATGAGCGGCTCGACGCGGTCAGACACCCGCGTGATCACCGGCTCGACGCGCTCACGGACCTCGTTGCCGAGGACTTCGAGCTGCTCCAATGCGCGGCGCGCGCCCTGCTCGGCGCTGACCCGCACATCCTTGACGGACGTGCTGACGCGGTTCTGCGCCTCTTCGGCGCGGGTGCGAGCGGCCTGGTAGCCGAGGACGCCAACGCCCACGGCGAGGGACGCGCCTTCGCGCACTCGCTGCTTCACGGTGTCGGTGAGGGGCTGCATCTGGTGCTCCTTCGGTGGAGATCGGGGGACGGAGGCGAGAACCGGGTGGGGCTGGGTGCCTCCGTTGCTCACAACCGTACGCGAAAGTGCTAACAATTGCAAGCACTTGTGACTGTAGTCACAAGTGGCGGGCGGCCCGGTCTGGCCCGGTTCCGCGGGACCCCACAGGTACGCTCCGCCAGCGATGTCGACCGCGGAGCCCACGCCCATCCTCGGCGATGCGGCCCCACCGGTCGTGGTCGTGGTGGTCACCCGCAACCCCGGGCCGTTCCTCGAAGAGGCGCTCGCCGCCCTCGGCACCCAGGACTACCCGGCGCTCTCGGTCCTCGTCGTGGATGCGGGCTCGGCCGCGGACCTGACGGCCCGGGTCGGCGCCGCGTTGCCTTCCGCGTTCATGCGCCGGCTCCCGGGCAGCCCGGGTTTCGGTGGCGCGGCGAACGAGGCGCTCGCGGCCGTGCAAGGCGCCAGCTTCTTCCTCGTGTGCCACGACGACGTGGTCCTCGACCCCACCGCGGTGCGCGTCATGGTCGAAGAGGCGTTTCGCTCCAACGCCGCGATCATCGGTCCGAAGCTCGTCGACGCCGACAACCCAGAGGTGATCCTCGAGGTCGGCCGAGCGATCGACCGGCTCGGCGGGTCCCACACCGGCATCGAACCCGGTGAGATCGATCAAGAGCAGCACGACGCGGTGCGCGATGTTTTCTACGTGTCGAGCGCAGCCATGCTCGTGCGCGCGGACCTCTTCGACGAGCTCGGCGGCTTCGATCCCGACACATTCCCCGGGTCCGAGGATCTCGACATCTGCTGGCGCGCCCGGTTGGCGGGCGCGCGCGTGATGGTCGCGCCAGACGCTCGGGCGCGACACAGCGAAGCTCAAGGGGATCGTGCAGCTGGCGACAAGGCGACCCGACGCGAGCTGGCGCGCAGTCGAGTGCGGGTCGTGCTCACCGCGTATTCGGGCTCGACGTTGGTGCACATCGTTCCGCTCGGTCTCGCCGTTTCGATCGTCGAAGCGTTCGCATTCGCGCTCACGCGGCGCCGAGCTGGCGCGTTCGCCGATCTCGGCGCGTGGGTGTGGAACCTGCTCCACTTCGGCCGGATCCGGGCCGCGCGCCGACGCGCGCAGGCGTTGCGTAGCGTGCGCGACAGCGAGCTCCACGAGCTCCAGGTGGGCGCGGGTGCGCGTGCCGGTGCGTTCCTGACGCAGCACCACGCCGACGAGAAGATGCGGTCGTTGGGTGATCGCGGCCGCGACATGGTCGAGGCACTGACCGACATCCTGCGCCATCCGGCGGCGATCGCGCTTGCCGCGTACTTCGTGCTCGTGCTGTTCGGATCGCGGAGCCTCTTCTCGAGCGGCGTTCCCGAGGTCGGGACGATGGCACGGTGGCCGGGGGTCGGCGATCTGGCCGGCGAACTGACGTCGGCTTGGCGGCACACGGGCCTCGGCTCGACGACGGCACCACCGCCCTTGCTCGGGATGATGACCGGGCTCGGAACGGTGCTGTTCGGCGCGACGGGGTTCGCCCAAACACTCGTCGTGTTCGGTGCATTCGTGCTCGGAGCGCTGGGCGCCTTCCGTCTCGTTCGCGCGCTCGATGGAGGCATCGGCGGGGCTGGCATGGCCGCGCTCGCGTACGGATTGAGCGCGGTGCCACGCAACTCAGTTGCGAACGGACGCCTCGGCCCGCTCGTGCTCTTCGCGCTCGCGCCATTTGTGGCCTTGCTCGTCATTCGATGTGGACGCTTTCCCGGTCTGATCGGCACGTCGCGCCGTCCGCTGCTCGGCCTCGCGCTCGCGACGGCGGTGATCGGCGCCTGGTACCCGCCCGGCGCGCTGGCCGGAGTCGCGATCGCGGTAGGGCTCGTGATCGCTGCGCTCGTGACCGGCGCGGTTGGTGCGTCCCTTCGCGCGCTGGGTGCTGCACTGGCTGGTGTTGCCGCGGGCCTGGTGTTGCTCGTGCCTTGGAGCGCCTCGTTGCTCGACGCGCCCCACGACAGCGCGGCGTTTGGGTTCGGCTTCCGTCCCGAGCTCGACCTCGCCAAGCTCCTGCACTTCGAGACCGGCCCGAACGGTGCCGGTATGGCGGGCTGGGGACTGGTCGCGGCGGCGGTGGCCGCGCTGCTACTCGCGAGCGGGCCGCGCCTCGCATGGGTCGCGCGTGCGTGGATCGTCGCGATCGTCGGGTACGCGATCGTCGTCCTTCCGGCCTCGTTGATCCCTGACTCTCCGACGGTGGTGCCGGAAGCGGGGCTCGTCCTCGCGGCGATGGGTGTGGCAGTGGCTGCAGGGCTCGCGTTCACGGCGTTCGGTGAGCATCTCGCTCGAGCGCGCGTGGGCCGGCCACAGGCCGCCGGGGCAGTCGCCGTCGTCGGACTCGTCCTCGGGTCGTTCGGCTTCCTGGGCGACGTGTTCGACGGCCGCTGGCGCACGCCCGACGGCTGGGCGCCGACGCTGTCGTTCACCCAGGATGCGCTCGACCAGGGCGAGTTCCGCATTCTCTGGATCGGCGACGCGGCGATGCTTCCGATGGACCCGGTCGAAGTCGACGCCCGGCTGTCATGGTCCATGACCCGCAACGGCCCGGGCGATGCTCTCGAGCTGTTGCGCGCGCCCGCAACCGACCAGGATCGCGTGATTGATCAAGCGCTACTCGCCGCGCGTGCGGGGCAGACGAGCAGGCTTGGGCGCATGCTCGCGCCCGCAGGCGTCCGCTACCTCGCGCTACCACTGCGCAACGGGATCGGCGGCGAACGCGGCCGCGTTTCACCGGGCGTTTCCAGCGCGCTCGGCAACCAACTCGATCTCGCTCGGCTCGGCAGCGAACCGGGTCTGGTCCTGTACGAGAACCTCTCGTGGGCGCCGGCCCAAGCGGTGGTCGCCGACGACGCGACCGTCGAGGTGCCGGTCGGCGATGTCGATCCCTTGCAGAGCTCTGACCGGACCGAGCTCGCCGGGACGACTCCGGTCGGAAGCGAACCAGTGGGGCCGGGAACGCTCTTGCTCGCCGAGGCATACGACGACGGCTGGAGCGCGACTGCTGCGGGCAATGAGCTCCCTCACGAGCGCGCCTTCGGATTCACGAACGCGTTCACGCTCGACAAGCGCACCGTTGCGTCGTTCAGTCACTCCGGGAAGGCTCAGCGCCTCGGGCTGCTCGTGTTCGAGCTCGGGCTCTGGGTCGTTGCCGTCGTCTGGTGGTTCCGGGGCCGCTCGAAGCAGCCGAAGGTGCGCGTGCAGAGCGTTCGCGAGGAGCGTCGCGTCCGACGACTCGCGATCGAAGACGTTGACTACAGCGATGACGCCTTCTGGGAGAACAAATGAGCCGGCGACCGACGCGCGCGGGCGTGCACCGGATTCCCGTGGTCGTGGTTGTGGCCGTGCTCCTTGCCGGCTTGGTGGCGCTGGACCGCGGGAGGTCGTCGACGTCCCCGACGATCGCGCACCGAGCAAGCGCGGTCGACGGGCCGACGGTGCCGTCGGAGGATGCCGTCTCGGTAGCGTGGTTCTGCTCGGAAGGCACATCCTTCGAAGGTGGGCGGGCTGACGAGACGATTCTCATCGCCAACCTCGCCCCGCACGAGATCACGGCGACCGTGACGGTGATGCTCGGCGCGACCGAGCCGTTCGTCGTCGTGCGGCGGAGGCTCGAAGCGTTCGAGCAAAAGCGTGTGCCCGTGTCCGAGCTCGTCGTCGCCGAGCAACCGGGGGTCGTGGTCGAGGTGCTCGGGGGACCGGCGATCGTCGAGCACGAGCTTCGGGGCAACGGTGATGTTGCCGTCAGCCCGTGTGCTCGGGCCGGCAGCCGTGATTGGTACTTCGCGAGCGGAACGACCGTGCGCGGCGCGCAGGAGTGGCTCACGCTCTTCAACCCGTTCGGGCAGGACGCGATCGTCGATGTCTCGTTCCTGACCGCGACGCGGCGCGAGGTGCCCGGCGCCACGCAGTCCCTCCCGGTGCCGAGGCACTCACGGGTCTCGTTGGCCGTCGACCTCCAGGTGCTGCGGGAGGAACGGCTCGCCATCGAGGTGCACGCGACCATCGGGCGCATCGTGGCCGATCGCACGCTGATCTTCGACGGCACCGACACTCGCCGCGGCCTCGCGGTCTCGCTCGGCGCGAACTCGCCGGCGACGCGTTGGCGCCTGCCGATCGGCGATGGGCAACCGGGGACGGCGCAGTCGATCTCGATTGCCAACTTCGCGTTGCATCCCTCCACGGTGGATGTGAGCGTCACGCTCGATGGCGAGTCAGCACTCGACCCCGTGCAGATCGATGTGAATGCGGCGAGCGTGGTTCGCGTGGAGCTGGGTGACCGGGTCCCGGTTGCCACTTCGTACACGATCGACGTCCGTGTGACCGATGGCGCGCCGGTGGTCGTCGAGGCGTTCGGTACCTGGGCGGTGCCCGCGCCCGTTACCGGCGTCGCTACCACGTTCGGATCCGTTTCCACCGCGAAGCGTTGGACATTTGCCGTCGGACGGATCGACGATGAGGCCGACGCGGTGTTCAGCGCGATCAATGTGTCGAACCGTCCGCTCACCGTGGAGCTCTACGCGTACACGGCCGGTGATCCCGACAGCCCGTTCAGCACGCCGGCACGAGCGGTGGCACCGGGGGAGCGCGCCGAGTTCCGATTCTCGGAGATCGGGATCCTCCCGAACCAGGTCATCGTCATCCAAGCCGACGGCCCGATCGTCGTCGGGCGGCTCATCCTCGGCTCCGGCGCCTCGATGTCCCCAGGCGTCCCCGACCTGAACTTCTGAGATGGGGCTCCGGCTCGGGGTCGGGGTCGCGATCCTGTTGGTCGCGGTCGCGGTCGCGTGGCGGTTGCGCCGACAACCACCGCAAGCTCCACCGCGCGATGCCTTCCCCATTCCCCGTCAGCTCGACCGCGCAGACTTCCCGCGACCCGACGCGCCGTGGCTCGTCGCGTACTTCTCGTCGGCCACGTGCGGTGGATGCCAAGGCCTCGGTCCGAAGGTCGACGTCCTCGGGTGCACCGACGTTGTCACGCGCGACTGCTCCTTCGAGACCGATCGCGACCTGCACGAGCGCTACGACGTCAGCGCGATCCCGATGATCCTCATCGCCGACCACGAAGGTGTCGTGCACCGAGCCTTCGTGGGTGCCACCACGGCGACCGACCTCTGGGCCGCGGTCGCCGAGGTCCGCACGCCCGGCTCTACGCCAGAGCCCAGCCTGGGCTCGCTCGAATAGTCGCGAGCCCGCCCTACCGGGCGCGCGTTGCCCGACGCGTGGTGGCTGGGGGCTTGCGTTCCTTCTTCGCCCCGTTATCGACCGGGGGTCGCATCTCGACGACGCTGCCGTCGGCGCGCTTCACCTTGCGAAATCCGCCAGCCTTGCGGCCCATCGCCTGGTCGACGAGCGCTCCCACCTCGGCGCCGTCGAGCGTCTCCCGTTCGAGCAGCGCCTGTGCCACGGCGTCGAGCCCGCGGCGGTGGAGGCGAACCACCCGTCGGGCTCGGCTCTCCTCTTGGCGAAGGATGCGCTCCACTTCTTCGTCGATGACGCGCGCGGTGTCGTCGGAGTAGTCGCGGGTGTGGACCAGGTCTTCGCCGAGGAAGACCGCGCCTTGCGCGCCCCATGCCATCGGGCCGATGCGCTCCGACATTCCCCACTCGCGGACCATCTTGCGGGCCATCTCGGTGATGCGCACCAAGTCGTTCTGCGCGCCAGTCGAGACGTGCCCGAACACGACCTCTTCAGCAATACGGCCGCCGAGCGCCACCGCGATGGAGTCGGCGATGTACTCGCGCTTGTAGATGTGCTTCTCCTCCTCGGGGAGCTGTTGCGTGACGCCGAGCGCCATGCCCGTCGGGAGGATCGTGACCTTGTGGACCGGGTCGGAGTGGTCGAGCACGTATGCGAGGAGCGCGTGGCCACCCTCGTGATACGCGATGACCTCTTTCTCCTCTTCGCTGATCGCCATCGACTCGCGCTTGAGGCCCATGAGCACGCGATCGCGGGCGGCGTCGAAGTCTTCTGCGTGCACCTCCGTGGCACCTCGGCGGACCGCGAAGAGGGCGGCTTCGTTGACGAGGTTCGAGAGGTCGGCTCCTGCCATGCCCGGTGTGCCGCGTGCGATCACATCGACGCCCACATCGGGAGAGATCTTCTTCTCGCGCATGTGGACCCGAAGGATCGCGGCGCGCTCGTCCTGGGTGGGCAACGGCACCACGATCTGGCGGTCGAAGCGACCGGGTCGCAACAGTGCGGAGTCGAGCACGTCGGGGCGGTTGGTCGCGGCCATCATCACGATGCCCTCGGTGGCTTCGAATCCGTCCATCTCGGCGAGCATCTGGTTCAACGTCTGCTCGCGTTCGTCGTGACCGCCACCGAGGCCGGCGCCGCGCTTGCGCCCGATCGAGTCGATCTCGTCGACGAAGATGATCGCGGGCGCCTGCTTGCGCGCGGTTTGGAAGAGGTCGCGCACGCGCGCCGCGCCCACCCCAACGAACATCTCCATGAAGTCCGAGCCGGTGACCGAGATGAACGGCACGCCGGCTTCGCCGGCCACGGCGCGTGCGATGAGCGTCTTGCCGGTGCCGGGCGGTCCCACCAACAGCACGCCCTTGGGGATGCGCGCGCCGATCTGCTTGAACTTGCCCGGGTGCTTGAGAAAGTCGACGACCTCGGCGATCTCGGCCTTCACTGGGCCGTAGCCAGCCACGTCTTCGAACGTCGTCTTCGGCTTTTCGGTGTTGTACACCTTCGCCCGGCTGCGCCCGATGTTCATGACTGCGCCCATCTGGCCCTGTTGCCGACGCGCCATCCACATGAGGAAGCCGATGATCAACAGGATCGGAAGGAACAGCGGAAGCAGGTCGAGGAAGAAGTTCGACGCCGGCGTCGTGTACTCGAGGTCGACGTTGTGCTCGTTGAGCTCTTCGATCACGATGTCGGGGAGGTCTTGCGCCGGACCCTTGCTCGTGAAGTCCTTGGTGTTGTCCTGCTCAGTGGTGAACAGACCGATGATGTCGCCAGTCGTGGTGTCGAACTCGACCTTCTTGACGTGGCCCGCGTTCACCTCGTCGCGGAACTGGCTGAACGTGAGCTCCTTCGCGCTACCACTTCCCGGAGAGATCACGTTCGTGAGCGCGAACACACCGATGAGCAACAGGATGAGGAGCCACGGGAGCATCCGTGTCCACGACGCGGGCGCGGGCGGCTGCTGTCGGTCGCCCGGCCGTCGGTCGGGGCCGCCCGCCGGGCGGCGACCGGGGGGCATCTCGTTGGGGGGGCGGCTCATGGGGGGCTCCTGAAACGCGGACCGGTGGGCCGCTGAACGATCGAACACACCATCGTACGGCCCCAATTGCGCTCCCGGGGCAGTCGGGATTCCGCAGCCATCGCGACGCCCGCCAGTACCGTGACCGCATGGACGGCGCGGGCGCGACGCCGGCAACGAGCGCGTCCCCGGTCAGATGGGGAGTCTCGGACGCGGCCATCGCGTGGATCGTGTCACTCGCCGCGGCGGCCTTTGCATCCGCGCCGTTCGTCGAGGGCGACCACATCCCCAGGGCCGACGAACCTGTCGCTACCTTCGTCGCCCTCGTGTTCCAGACCGGTGCGGCGATCGCCGTGCTCGCCCTCGTCGCACGCTCCAAGGGTCGGGGGAGCCTCACGACCGACTTCGGGCTCTGGCTCCGCTTGCGCGACGTGCAGTGGATCGTCGTCGGCCTCGCGCTCGCCGCCGCTGCGGGAGGCTTCACCACACCGATCCTCGATGCCGGAGACATCAGCGACAAGTCCCAGAACGTCAGGCGCATCTTCGACAACGCCGGCGGCGTGGAGCTGGGTCTCCTCGTGTTCGCCGTGCTCGTCATCGGGCCCATCGGCGAGGAGCTGCTGTTCCGAGGGACCTTGCTCCGGAGCCTCCAACGCCGAGTGCCCATGGCGGCGGCCGTCTTTGCTTCGGCGCTGGTGTTCGCGCTCGTGCATGTGATGCTCGACATCGGCACAGGATTCGCCGTGCCGGCCCTCGTCCTGCTCGGGCTGGTCTCGGGGTGGCGGGCGGCCGCGACCGGGTCGCTCTCCCAGTCGATCTACCTCCACACGGGGTTCAACCTCCTGGTCGTCCTGGGTCGGTTCCTCGACTGAGCGATTCTGGTGGTGGGCTCAAGTTCTCGACCCGGGCCGGCCGATACCTCCTGTAGCAAGCGACTGGGAGGTCGGAAGATGCACTGTTCCTCGTGTGTAAAGGGCGCGCTCATCGAGATCCGCATGCAAGTCGGCGGGTCCGATCTCACGTTCCGCCGGTGTGGCGGTTGCGAGCACCAGAGCTGGGAGTCACCCGAGGGTCACATCCCCCTCACCCGGGTGCTCGAGCTCGCTCGTCACATCTGACGGGGAGGGCAGGCCGAGCTGACCCGTGCTCGGTACATCGGTGCTGGCAGTCTTAGGGCGTGACCCTCACGGACCACTCCGAGCGCACTGACGCGCCCGGGGCGGCTCCGGCGTCCGCATCCAGTGGGTTGACCGACCTGTTTGGGCGGATCGATCTCTGGGCCGGGCTCCTCGTGGTCGCGGCGTGCTGCGCGTTCGTGTTCGTGCAACTCGAGCCGGGCTTGCTGTTTCGCAACACCACACCAGCCGGTGGTGATACCGCCGCCCACGTGTGGTGGCCCGCGTACATGCGCGATCACTTGTTGCCATTCCGGCTCGCGGGGTGGAGCCCCGACTTCTACGGCGGCTTTCCTGCTGGGCAGTACTACTTCCCGCTGCCGGCGCTGCTGATCGTCATCCTCGACGTCCTCATCCCGTACAACATCGCGTTCAAGCTCATCACCGCGCTCGGCCCGCTCCTGCTCCCGATCGGCGCGTACATCTTCGGTCGCGGCCTGCGGGCGCCGAATCCTGCGCCGGCGGGCTTTGCGGTTGCGATGACGGGGTTCCTGTTCTTCACCGGCGACCCGGTCGACACCGCAATCGCGTTCAATCAGCGCATCGCCGGGGGAACGCTCGCCAGCACCCTCGCCGGCGAGTTCTCGTTCACGCTCGCCTTGGCCTTCGCGCTTGCGTTCATGGGCACATTGGCGTACTCGTTGCGGACCGGTCGCCTGAAATGGATTCCCGCGCTGCTGCTCGCGGCCACGGTCACGAGTCACCTCATCGTCGCGATCTTCGCCGCGCTCGGAGCGCTGGCCGTGTGGCTCGCGTACCGCCCGTGGCGCAACCTTCGACGTGCGTTGGCGATCGGCGCGGTCGGCGCGCTGCTCACCGCGGTGTGGGTGCTCCCGCTGGTCACGACCATTGGGTACACGACCGACATGCGCTACGACGCGATCGCGTGCACCGACTCGCGTGATCCGGAAGTCCCGACGTGTGACGATCGCAAAGATCTCGACCCGATGAGCTACCTGTTCCCTGAGTCCCTATGGGGTGCTGACGGTGCGGCGCCGTGGGAGTGGGTGGGCGGCTGGTGGCCGTGGGAGTGGGGCGCCGCGTCGTTGACGACCATCGCCGTCATCGGCGCCGTGGTGCGAGGAGGGAAGCGCGCGCAAGCCATCGGCGTCCTCGTGTTCCTTTCGATCGCGAGCGCGTTCCTGTTCCGGTATTGGGAGGAGATCCAGTCGACCACCGTCTGGAACTTGCGGCTCGTGCCGTTCTTCTACGTGTCGGTCTACTTGTTGATGGGGCTCGGCGTCGCCGAGCTGATTCGAGGTGGTGGTTGGGTCGCGCGCCGGTTTGCGAACGAGCTGCGCACGAAGAGCCCAGCCCCGCTCGTGCGTAGCGTCACGATCGGCGCGTTGACCGTCGCGCTCGCAGTGGGAACGTTGATCAGCGTGAACGACGGCAAGCAGGAGAGCTTCCTCGGAAGCTGGATCAGCTGGAACTACGGCGGCTACGAGGACACGACAGGCGACAACGGCAAGACCGCGATCAAGGCGTACCCGGAATACCGATCGCTGATGGACACGATGGGCGCGCTGCCGCCGGGCCGAGCCACATGGGAAGGCAACTCACAGCTCAACGAGTACGGCTCGCCGCTCGCATTGATGTTGCTCCCGTACTGGACCGACGGCCGCATCGCTTCGACGGAAGGCGTGTACTACGAAGCCTCGTCGAGCACGCCGTACCACTTCATGACCGTTGCCACGCTCGCCGCGCCTGGGAACGCATCCAATGCGGTCCGTGGCCTGCCGTATCGCGACTCATCGGAGTTCTCGCTCGGTGTGCGGTGGCTCCAGCTCCAGGGCGTGCGATACCTGGTCGTGCACTCGGAGCAGTCCAAGGTCGCCGCCGACGCCGATGATCGGCTCACACTCGTCGTCACGTCACCCGACACCGATGACAAGGCGCCGCTCGGTTGGAGCATCTACCGGGTGTCGGACTCCCAGCTCGTCGAGCCCTTGAAGTACCAGCCGGTCGTGGTCGATGAAGCCTCGGCAAAGGAGAAAGCCGCGTGCGATCGGCGCGTGGGTGAGCTGTTGGGTCATCCCGGCCCGGTCAAGCATCACGAGTGGCAGGACTGCATCGCGGTGCCGTGGTTCAACTCGCCGAAGGCACTTGAGCGCCCGCTCGTCGACGACGGCCCCGAGGCATGGCCGCACTCGACGCCATCTACCGCGAGGAAGCAGGCCAAGCGCGCGTTGCCCGACGTGAAGGTGTCGAAGATCCGATCTGACGACGACTCGGTGAGCTTTCACGTGTCGCGCGTCGGGGTGCCGGTCTACGTGAAGACGTCGTACTTCCCGAACTGGAAGGTCGACGGGGCCAATGGTCCATACCGCGCGACGCCCAACTACATGATCGTGGTTCCCACCAAGCACGACGTCGAGCTCCACTACGGGCGGACCGGCATCGAGTGGCTCGGCTTCCTCGGCACGCTGGCGGGCATCGGCGGCCTCTCCGTGTTCGCGTTCGGCCCGTGGTGGCGCCGGCGGCGCGCGGATGACGGAGCCAACGAGGTTGACGCAACCGGAGACTTAGGATCGGCGTCATGACCGCCGACCTCGACGCGATCTTCAAGGCGTATGACATTCGCGGCGTGTACCCCGACCAGATCGATGAGAGCGTCGCGAACCGCGTCGGCAACGCGTTCGTCGGGTTCACCGGCGCGGCGCGAGTGCTCGTCGGTCGCGATGCGCGACCTTCGTCGGAGCCACTCGTCGCGGCGTTCATCGAGGGCGCGACGCTCGCGGGTGCCGATGTCGTCGACCTCGGCCTCGGGTCAACCGATCTCGTGTACTTCGCGTCGGGGCACCTCGACGCGCCGGCGGCGATGTTCACCGCGAGCCACAACCCTGCCGAGTACAACGGCATCAAGCTCTGCCGCGCGGGCGCGGCTCCCGTAGGAGTGGAGACCGGCCTCGCGCAGATCAAGGCGGCGGTCGCGGCCGGGCTCGTGGAGCGGGCCGAGGAAGCCGGACGGGCCGAGACGCTCGACCTCTTACCTGCCTTCGTGGCCCACGTGCGCTCGTTCGTCGACCTCGACGCGTTGCGACCACTCAAGGTCGTGGCCGATACCGCGAACGGCATCGGTGGCCTGGTGGTCCCGGCCGCGTTCGCCGGCCTTCCGTTCGATCTGACCATGCTCTTCGCCGAGCTCGACGGGACATTCCCGAACCATCCGGCCGACCCGATCCAGCCCGAGAACCTCAAGGATCTCCAACGCGTGGTGCTCGATCTCGACGCCGACGTCGGACTCGCGTTCGACGGCGACGCGGATCGGGTATTCCTGGTCGACGACCAGGCCGTCCCGCTGTCGGGATCGCTCACGACCGCGATGGTGGCGAGCTCGATCTTGCGACGGGTCGCGAGCGACGCGCCGGCCGCGGATCGCACGGTGGTGCACAACGTGATCTGTTCGAAGACGGTGGCCGAGGTGGTGCGCGAGCTCGGTGGAACGCCAATTCGCACTCGGGTCGGTCACTCGTTCATCAAGCAGGTGATGGCCGAGACCGGTGCGATCTTCGGCGGCGAGCACTCCGGGCACTACTACTTCCGCGACAACTTCCGAGCCGACTCTGGTCTCATCGCCGCGCTCGTAGTGCTCGAGGAGCTCTCGCGCGCCAGCGCGCCGCTCTCGGAGCTCAGGACTCCGTTCGAGCGCTATGTCGCGTCGGGCGAGATCAACCGCCGCGTCGACGACCCGGCCGAAGCGATCGACCGCGTGGCCGCCGCGTACGCCCATGCAGACGAGGATCGGCTCGACGGGCTCACGGTCGATCTCGGGGACTGGTGGTTCAACCTGCGCCCGAGCAACACCGAGCCACTGCTGCGTCTGAACCTCGAGGCCCCCGACGCGGCCAAGTGCGACGCGTACACCGCCGAGATCCTCGAGCTCATCGGCGGCGTTCCGGCGTAGCGGTCACCCCGAGGTCAGGAAGTCGTACGACGGGTCGCCCCGGTCGCGCCGGCTCTGCCCATCGTCGGGTTCGAGCCGATCGGCAGGGTGCGTGCGTGAGAGATCCTGCACGAACTGGCGGTGGTCGATCGCCCACCGGCCGTCGCGTCGCGACCAACGGTCGAGGTATCGACCACGGGCCTCGTACTCCAATGCTTCGGCCGCATCGGTCTTCGCGCGAAGCGCGACCGTCACATACGCCTCGCTCGTCGCCTTGTCGCCGTCCACCTCGATCAGGATGTTGGTGATCTGATGCGAGTGGCGTGCAGCCATCTCATGCACCTTCCACACCCATTCCACGAACTGCTCGCCGGTGCCCGCGAAGATCGGGCCGTAGTCAGCGGTACCGCCCGGGTGCCAGACCGTGCGAGCGAGGTCGGCGTCCATCCGGTCGAGGCCGCGGCAGTAGCGGTAGATCACCTCGGTGATCGACTGCTTGTCTGCGAGCTCCTGGAGCGCGTCGCTCATGGCCCTCTCCCTGTTCGGTGCCCGCAGTATGGACGGTCACCGGTGGCCATCGCTCGCAACGACGCTCCACGCGGGCTCTGGACGCCCCGATCGGGCAGACTGACGGCTCTTACCGCGATCCGGAGGAACGATGGCGCTCGACCCGAAGCTCTTGGAGATCCTTGCCTGCCCCGAGGACAAGGGCCCGCTGCTGTACTTCGACGATGAATCTGCGCTGTACAACCCGCGCCTGAAGCGCCGCTACGCCGTGCGCGACGACATCCCGATCATGCTCATCGACGAGGCCGAAGCGGTCGACGACGCCGAGCACACCCGCCTCGTGGCCAAGGCCGAAGCCGACGGTGTGAAGCCCACCTTCGAGGCGTAGAGATCCCACCATGGCACTCGTGCGAACGTCCCGAAGGGCGGGTGCAGGTACCCTGCGCCCGAGTGAGCGCGCAAATGGCGGTTGACAGCCTTGGTGTGCTCGACACGTTGCAGGCGATGCCCGAGCAGCTCGCGGCCGCGCACGAGGCGGCGGCGATGGCGATCGACAGCATCACCCTGCCCGACCCCAACGACTTCGACAACGTCGTCATCATGGGAATGGGCGGCTCGGGGATCGTCGGCGATGTCGTGCAGTCCGTCGGCACGGGCACGTTGCCGGTCCCCGTCGTCGTGCTGAAGTACTACCGAACCCCCGCCTTCGTCGGCCCGCGCACGCTCGCATTCGCGATCTCGTACTCCGGCGGCACCGAGGAGACGCTCGAGATGACGCGCGGCGCGTTCGATGCCGGCGCGCGGGTGATCGCGGTCAGCTGCGGCGGCGACCTCACGAAGCTCGTCCAGGAACGCGGCGGATTGCACATGCCGTGTACGCCGGGCATCCCGATGCCCCGCCTCGCGCTCTGCGCGATGGTCGCCCCGGTGCTCGTAGTGCTCTTCCGGATGGGAATGCTGCCCGAGGCGCACGCGGGGATGACGCAAGCGCAGCGCCAGCTCGCGCACCGTCGCGATCAGTGCAAGCCCGACGTTGCTGCGCCCGCGAACCTGGCCCGCGAGCTCGCGCGCAAGATCGGGCGCACGATCCCGGTGATCCATGGAGCCGGCGGGCTGGGTGCGGTCGCGGCGATGCGCTGGAAGCAATCGATCAACGAGAACGCGAAGGCGCCGGCGTTCTGGAACGTCTACCCCGAGCTGAACCACAACGAAATCTGCGCATGGGGCCAGCACGGCGACGTGACGCGGCAGATCCTCACGCTCGTGTCGTTGCGCCACGGCCTCGAGCACGAACGCCTCGAGGCACGCATGCGCCTCACCAACGAGCTGATCCAGGAAGCGTTCGTGCAGGTCCTCGCCGTGGAAGCCGGGGGCCAGGGCCGGATCGCGCAGCTGCTCGACTTGGCCTACCTCGGCGACTGGATGAGCGCCTACCTCGCCCTCGACAACGACGTCGACCCCGGACCGATCGACGCGATCGCTCAGCTCAAGGCCGGCCTCGCTCAGTCGCCATCGCCGTAGGTCGGCGGCTCTTCTGCCGACGCCAACGTCGTGCGCTAACCTCACCTCGTCGGGCTCGTCGCGAGCTGTCATCCGGTGATCCGGGCCGACTCCCTGTGACGCTGCGCGACGTTTGTCGCGCCAGACGCTGAGGAGTCAGCCGTGACCCAGACCACTTCCAAGCCGTCCGACGTCGACCGTCCCGACTTCAAGGTCGCCGACCTCTCTCTTGCCGAATTCGGTCGCAAGGAGATCGAGCTCGCCGAGCATGAGATGCCCGGGCTCATGGCGATGCGTGAGCGCCATCTTGCTGCGCAGCCCCTCGCTGGGGCCCGCATCACCGGGTCGCTGCACATGACCGTCCAGACCGCGGTGCTCATCGAGACGCTCACGGCGCTCGGAGCCCAGGTTCGGTGGGCGTCGTGCAACATCTTCTCCACGCAGGACCACGCGGCTGCGGCGATCGCCGTCGCCGGCGTGCCGGTGTTCGCGTGGAAGGGCGAGACCCTCGAGGAGTACTGGTGGTGCACGGAGCAGGCGCTCCGCTGGCCTTCAGATGCCAATGGTCGGGGTGGCGGCCCCAACATGATCCTCGACGACGGTGGCGACGCGACGCTCGTCGTGCACAAGGGCGTTGAGTACGAGCGTGCCGGTGCAGTTCCCGCGCCCGCCGACGGCGACAGCGAAGAGTGGAGAGTGGTCCTCGGGGTGCTCACGCGCCTCCTCGGTGAGGACGACCGGATGTGGCACGGCATTGCCGAAGGGATCCAGGGCGTCACCGAGGAGACCACTACCGGCGTGCACCGCCTGTACCAGATGCAAGAGGCGGGAACGCTCATGTTCCCAGCCATCAACGTCAACGATTCGGTCACGAAGTCGAAGTTCGACAACCTCTACGGCTGTCGCCACTCGCTCGTCGACGGGATCTGTCGCGCGACCGATGTGATGATCGCCGGCAAGGTTGCCGTTGTCTGTGGGTACGGCGACGTGGGCAAGGGATGTGCTCAGTCGCTGAAGGGCCAGGGCGCTCGCGTGATCATCACCGAGATCGACCCCATCTGCGCGCTCCAGGCGGCGATGGAGGGCTATCAGGTGCTCACGCTCGACGACATCGTCGAGACCGCCGACCTCTTTGTCACGGCGACGGGGAACACGAACATCATCACTGTCGACGACATGGCGCGGATGAAGCACAACGCGATCGTCGGGAACATCGGCCACTTCGACAACGAGATCGACATGGCCGGACTCGCGGCGTACCCGGGCGTGAAGCGCATCAACATCAAGCCGCAGGTCGACGAGTGGGTGTTCCCTGAAGCGAAGGGGACTGAAGGTCACTCGGTGATCGTGTTGGCGGAAGGCCGCCTGCTGAACCTCGGCTGTGCGACAGGCCACCCGAGCTTCGTGATGTCGAACAGCTTCACGAACCAGGTCATCGCCCAGGTCGAGCTGTTCACACACCGCGACTTCTACGAGAACAAGGTGTACACGTTGCCGAAGCACCTCGATGAAGAGGTGGCGCGCCTGCACCTCGAGAAGCTCGGTGTGCGGCTCACCACATTGACCGAAGCACAAGCCTCCTATCTCGGCATCCCCGTCGGCGGCCCCTACAAGCCAGAGCACTACCGGTACTAGGACGGGGGGGCGGGCCTCCCTAGTCCCGGGTGTCACAGCGGGTTCATAGCGTCACTGGCCATGTTGGCGAAGTTGGTGGCCGGAGTGTTCCCGCTGTTGTGCCCGGGGTGTGGCTTGCCGGCTGATCCGGTATGCGACGCGTGTGCGGTCGGACTACGTCCTGCCATGCCGGCCCCGCCTCCCGCCGGGATCGATGCATGGCACGCGCCGTTCTCGTACGAAGGAGTAGCGCGTGAGCTGGTCGCGCGCGTGAAGTACCGCGGTGCCCACGCCGTTACCACATGGCTCGCCGAGGCCATGGTCAGCGTGCTCGCGCCGCCCGTCCCATCAGTTGTGGCCTGGGTTCCCACCACTGCTGAGCGAAGGCGTGACCGTGGGTTCGACCACGCCCAACTGCTCGCGCGCCAGGTTGCGCGGCGCATCTCCAGGCCCACCAGTCGGTTGCTCGCTCGTGGGACCGGACCGGCCCAGACCGGCTTGCCGGCCGCGGCCCGACGTCACGGCCCGACGATCAGCGTCCGTGGCGCCTCGCCGATCACCGTCTTGCTCGTCGACGACGTGGCTACCACCGGCGCGAGCCTCACCGCCGCAGCCGTGGCGCTACGCGACGCAGGGGCATGTCGCGTCGTCGCGCTCACCGCGGCGCGGACACCCCCACCCGGCGCGCCACGAGTACGTCATCGGCCGCCAGCACGATCTTGAACTGGCCGTGCTCCAGGATCGTTTGGAGAAGCGCCTCGTCTTCGTCGCCCATTGTCTGATGGTCAACCACGATCCAGTCGATCCGTCGTGGGTTCGGCGTGGGTGAGTCGGCCACTCCCCAGTTACTCGCTCGCCACGGGTTCGGGTACTGATAGATCTCCTCTCGATGCGAGAGCTGCGATACGAGCGTGTACGTCGCGCTCACCGACTCGTCGTCGGGGATCAGTGCGACCGCGGCGCGCTTGGAGGCGAGCCGCGGGTCCTCGGTGGTCGGCCACCATCCGCGCTTGTACTCGGCGCCGATTGGTGACGGTCCCCATGCGAGTGTCCCAAAGATCGCGCTGGCCAGCACGATGCCGACCGCGACCATCTGCACCCGAGCCCCCATCCGTCGCCGGACGAAGCCGATGCCCTCGACCATCGCGATTGCGAGGGCGGTCAGGGGGAGCGCGGCGTACCGAAAGGTGATCGTCCTCGTCCACGAGACGTCGCTCAGGACGTCGAGCAGGAACTGGGGAAGCCCCATCAGGAGCGGCAGCGGAGCGAGGAACGACGCGAACCCGAACGGCGCGAGCAGCTTCCACGCGAAGTCGCCCGACTCGCTTGAGAAGACGCGACGTGTGATCTCGCCCGGGTCGTGCAGGGCGGTGTCGATCATTCCGCTCGGCCCCCCGCCCACGCCTTGGTACAGCCCCTCGTAGTGCGCGGAGTGCCCGCTCACCACCGGGATGAGCACCTGGCTCACCACCAGGAACCACACGATCGCGAGGCCGGCGATGGCGAAGCCGCGCTTTCGCTCGCCTCGGATCGCGACGATCACGCCGAGCACGGTCACGAAGATCGCGACGTCTTCTTTGAACGAGATGGCCAGCACCGCCCAGACCGTGAACCAACCCCACGACTTGCGCGTTGCGCAGAGGTACGCGCACAGGATCGGTGTGATCGCAACCGCCTCTGGGTGGAAGAGCTCCGACGTGAAGAACTGGAGCGCCGGGTGGAGCAGGAATACGGCACCGAGCGCGCCGGCTGCCCACGGTCCGAGCTTGCGGTCGCGAGCGATCATGTACACGGGCACGGCGCCGAGTGCGAGGACGATCACCTGCGTGATGTTCAAGAAGTCCGGACCAAGTCCGACCCAGTACGCGGGTACGAAAAGAAAGAGGCCGAAGGTTCCGTGGTGCCCGAACACGGGCAGCCCGCGCACGGTGATGAAGTCGTGGCCGTGGGCGAGCAGCCAAACGGCCTGGTCGTAGATTCCCATGTCGAAGCCAAAGTCGTAGAAGCCCCGATGGCGCCGTACGACGAGGACCGAGAACGTCACCACCCACGCCGTCACCAACGCCGCGAGCGCGAGGACGCCAGGGTGGGGGAGGTCGTTCCGACTTGTCAACGCTCGCACGCGCGCCCGGGTCGTTGATGTCGAGCCCTCGACGCTCTGAGTCACGGCCGCATGCTCCCAGAGCGGCGCGGACCGGGAACGGCAGGTGGCGCCGGTAGGCTCATTGCCGTCATGGGCCTCTTCAACAAGCTCCTTCATGCCGGCGAGGGCCGAAAGCTCAAGCTCCTCGAGGCGATCGTCCCCGACGTCAACGCGTTCGAGCCGGCAATGGAAGCACGCTCCGACGAGGAGCTCCGGGCACTCACCGCCGAGTTCCGGGCCCGGCTCGACGCTGTAGGCGGCGACCCGGTCACCGACCGAGAGGCTCGGATCGACGCGCTCGACGAGCTGTTGCCAGAGGCGTTCGCAGTCGCTCGTGAGGCTTCCAAGCGCACCTTGGGGCAGCGCCACTTCGACGTGCAGATCATGGGCGGCGCCGCCATGCACTTCGGGTGGGTCGCCGAGATGAAGACGGGTGAGGGCAAGACGCTCTCGGCCACCTTGCCGCTCTACCTCAACGCGCTCGCCGGCTATGGCGCACACCTCGTGACGGTGAACGATTACCTCGCGAAGCGCGACGCCGCCTGGATGGGTCAGATCTACCGGTTCCTCGGGCTCGAGGTCGGCGTCGTCCTTCCCGGCATCGAAGACTGGGACGAGAAGAAGCTCGCGTACAACGCCGATATCACCTACGGCACGAACAACGAGTTCGGGTTCGACTACCTCCGCGACAACATGGCGGGCTCGCGTGAAGAGCAGGTGCAACGCGGCCACTCGTTCGCGATCGTCGACGCGGTCGACTCGATCCTGGTCGACGAAGCCCGGACACCCCTCATCATCTCGGGCCGCGCCGAAGACGCGCAGGCGCTCTACCAGCAGTTCGCCCGGATCGTGGGCCCGCTGCAACGCGACCGTGACTACGAGGTCGACGAGGCGAAGCGCACTGTTGTGCCCACCGAGGAGGGCATCGCCCGCGTCGAGGAGTCGCTCGCGGTCACGAACCTCTACGAGCACGTCAACCAGAACGTCGTGCACCAGCTCCAAGCTGCGCTCCGGGCCAAGGAGCTGTTCAAGCGCGACGTCGACTACGTGGTCGCCGATGGCGAGGTGAAGATCGTCGACGAGTTCACCGGGCGCATCCTCGAAGGTCGTCGGTGGAGCGAGGGTCTGCACCAAGCGGTCGAAGCGAAGGAAGGCGTGCGCGTCAAGGAAGAGAACCAGACGCTCGCGACCGTCACGCTCCAGAACTACTTCCGCATGTACGACAAGCTCGCCGGCATGACGGGTACCGCTTCCACGGAGGCGGGAGAGTTCGCCCACACGTACGGACTCGAGGTCGTCACGATCCCCACGAACGCTGAGATGGTCCGCGACGACCACGCCGATCTCATCTACAAGACCGAGGCCGCGAAGTTCGAGGCGGTGGCCGACGACATCGCGGAGTGCTACGAGCGCGGCCAGCCCGTGCTCGTCGGAACGATCTCAGTCGAGAAGTCTGAGCACCTGTCCGCGTTGCTCCAGCGTCGCGGCATCCAGCACGCCGTCCTGAACGCCAAGCAACACGAGAAGGAAGCGCACATCGTCACGCAGGCCGGACGCCCGCACGGTGTCACGGTCGCCACGAACATGGCGGGTCGCGGCGTCGACATCCTCTTAGGTGGCAACCCCGAAGGTCTGGCGCGCAACGATCTGCTCGCCGAAGGCACGTCTGGCGAAGACGATCCGCAGCGCTTCGAAGAGCTCGTGCGCAAGTACCGCGAGCAGTGCAACGAAGAAGGCGCGCGCGTTCGCGAAGCTGGCGGGCTCTACGTGCTCGGCACCGAGCGTCACGAGAGTCGGCGCATCGACAACCAGCTCCGTGGTCGCGCCGGCCGGCAGGGCGACCCGGGCGAGAGCCGCTTCTACCTCTCGCTGGAAGACGACCTCATGCGGCTCTTCGCGGTCGGCGCGATGAGCTGGGTGATGGACCGGGCCTTCCCCGACGATATGCCCCTCGAAGCGAAGATGGTCACGCGTGCCATCGAGCGCGCGCAGCGCACCGTCGAAGACCGCAACTTCGAGATCCGCAAGGACGTGCTCAAGTACGACGAGGTCATGAACGAGCAGCGCAAAGTGATCTATCGACGCCGCCAACAGATCCTCGACGGCGAGGAGCTTCGCGACCAAGCACTCGAAGCGATCGAGGACGCGCTCGACCGGCTCATCGACGCGTATTGCCCGGGCGAATACCCCGAGGAATGGGACCTCGACGAGTTCCACCAAAACCTGCTCATCACGTCACCTACGGAGCTCCCGCGGTCCGCCCTTGACGACGCGCTGCAGGTGGATCAGCTGCGGGGGCTCGTGGTCGCCGACGCATTCGAGCGGTACGAGGCGAAGGAGCAGGCAATCGGCTCTGACCAGCTTCGCGAGCTCGAGCGGCGCGTGATGCTCTCGGTGATCGACCAGCACTGGCGTGAGCACCTCTACGAGATGGACTACCTCCGCGAGGGCATCAACTTGCGCGCGATGGGTCAGCGCGACCCGTTGTCCGAGTGGCAGCGCGAGGGCTACGACATGTTCGAAGCGATGATGGCGGGTATCGAAGACAACTTCGTGCAGTTCGTGAGCCATCTCCAGGTTGTCGCCGAGGAGCCGCAGCGCGCCGCGCCGCGCAACCTCCGGTACAGCGCACCCGAAGACCCGGTGCAAGGGTCGGGTGGGCTGCGCGAGGTCGCGGCCAGCACACCTCCCGAGCTGCTCGACGACCTGCCGATCGGCGACCGCGTCGAGCCGTTGCCCGATGCAGAGGTGCAGATGCAACCGGTCCACGTCGACAAGCAACCGGGCCGCAACGACCCCTGCTATTGCGGCAGCGGCAAGAAGTTCAAGCTCTGCCACGGCCGCTGACCGCGGCCCCGAACTGCTGCCCTAGGCGTCTCCATGCGCGACTTCACTGACGATCTCGCCGAGCTGCGTCGACGCGTCGAAGACGCGCGTAGCTATCTGCGCGTCGATGAGGCGCGCTCGCGCATCGCCGAGCTCGAGGTCGACGCGTCGAAGCCCGACCTCTGGGACGATCCCGATCGGGCCCGTGCCGTCAACACCGAGCTTGCCCGCGTCCAGGAGGACGTGACCCTCGACGACGAGCTGGAACAGCGACTCTCCGACCTCGAGACGTTGTACGCGATGGGTAGAGAAGAGGGGACTGATGAGCTCGAGCCCGAGATCGCCAAGGGCGTCACCGAGCTCGCGCTTGACCTCGACCGCCTCGAGCTGCGGGCGCTGTTCACCGGCGAGCACGACGAGCGCGATGCCATCTGCGACGTCCATTCGGGTGCCGGGGGCACCGACGCCCAGGACTGGGCGCAGATGGTGCTCCGCATGTACACGCGATGGGCCGAGCGTCGAGGCTTCGCGGTCGAGCTCGATCAGGTGCAGGAGGGCACGGAGGCCGGCATCTCGTCTGCGACGTTCACCATCAAGGGGCGATACGCGTTCGGGTTGCTCCAGAGCGAGCGTGGCGTCCATCGGTTGATCCGGATCTCGCCGTTCGACTCGAATGCTCGGCGCCAAACCGCCTTCGCGTCACTCGACTGCGTGCCGGCGCTCGAGGAGACCGAGACGCCGGAGATCGACCCGAGCGATCTGCGCATCGACACGTACCGCTCGTCGGGTGCCGGTGGCCAGCACGTGAACGTCACGGACTCTGCGGTGCGGATCACGCACCTCCCGACGGGGGTCGTCGTGTCGTGCCAGAACGAGCGATCACAAACCCAGAACAAGGCGCGGGCCATGCAGATCCTCGGTGCTCGTCTTGCCGAGCTTCAGCGCCAAGAACGCGCCGCCGAGCTGGCAGAGCTTTCGGGCGACAAGCGCGATGTTGCGTTCGGCAACCAGATCCGCACGTACACGCTCGCGCCCTACCGACTGGTGAAGGACGAGCGCACGCGTTTCGAGTCGGGCAACGTCGACGCGATCCTCGATGGTGACCTCGACGCGTTCATCGAGGCATGGCTGCAATG
The DNA here is from genome assembly GCA_031406505.1 of Acidimicrobiia bacterium. GTDB lineage: Bacteria > Actinomycetota > Acidimicrobiia > IMCC26256 > PALSA-555 > SHVJ01. The sequence continues at coordinate 27,000 of JANOHN010000365.1, forward strand.
GCGTCGCCGCGAAGGGCCAGGTCAGCACGCCGATAACTGATGCCCCAGTACCGCTGACAGCGGCTGGTACCCTGACCATTCGCCCGGTCTTCTAGTCCCTGGTTTCCTCATGCTGCGCTTCGAAAACGTCTCCAAGGTCTACAAGGGCAACGTCACCGCGCTTCGCGACATCTCGATCGATGTCCAGAAGGGTGAGTTCATCTTCCTCGTCGGGCCTTCGGGCTCAGGAAAGTCCACCTTCCTCCGCTTGCTCCTGCGCGAAGAGGATCCGACCAACGGCCGCATCGTCGTTGCCGGTCGCGACATCTCGGCGATGTCGCACTGGAAGACCCCGCAGCTTCGGCGCAACATCGGCACCGTCTTTCAAGACTTCAAGCTCCTGCCGACCCGAACCGTGTACGAGAACGTCGCCTTCGCGATGGAGGTGATCGGTCGACCGCGTCACGTGGTACGCACGCAGGTCCCGCAGGTGCTCGATCTCGTGGGACTGGCCAAGAAGGCCGGCCGGCTTCCGACCGAGCTGTCCGGTGGTGAGCAGCAGCGCGTGTCGATCGCCCGAGCGTTCGTGAACCGTCCGCTGATCGTGCTCGCCGACGAGCCCACGGGGAACCTCGACCCGGCCACGACCGTTGGCATCATGCGCATCCTCGACCGGATCAACCGGACGGGCACCACGGTCGTGATGGCCACCCACGATCAGAGGATCGTGGACGCGATGCGTCGGCGTGTCGTCGAGCTCGATCGAGGCAGCCTCGTGCGCGACCAGGTCCGCGGCATCTACGGCGTCGGGAGTTAGCCAACGGTGCTGGGGCGAATCCAATACTTCGCGCGCGAGACCGTCATCTCGTTGCGCCGAAACTTGATGATGACGATCGCCGGCGTGCTCACGGTGATGGTGTCCTTGTCGCTCTTCGGCGGCAGCCTGCTGCTCTCGAAGTGGGCCGGGCATGGCACCGAGCGCATCAAGGGTGGCGTCAAGCTCGAAGTGTTCATGCAGGTGCACGCGACCGAACAACAAATCGCGGATGTTCGCGCTGCGCTCGACCAGGACCCCGACGTCAAGGCCTTCACGTTCCTCGACAAGGAAGCCGCGTTCGAGGAGTTCAAGGAGATCTTCCGCAAGGAACCCGATCTCGTGAAGAACATCAACGCGAGCTCGTTGCCCACTTCCTTCCGGGTCGCGCCGGCGCGAGCCGAGCTCACCCAGTCGATCCAACGTCGATATCAGGCCATGAGTGGCGTCGACGAGGTGGCGACACCTGAGAAGGCATTGAAGGGCTTGCTCGACGTGACGGACAAGGTTCGGGTGGGGTTGATCGCCCTCTCGCTCGTGCTCTTGGTGTCGTCGTTGTTCTTGATCGTGAACACGATCCGACTCGCGACCTTTGCTCGGCGTCGCGAGATCGAGGTGATGAAGCTCGTGGGTGCGTCGAACTGGTTCGTACGCGTGCCGTTCCTCGCCGAAGGTCTGGCCCAAGGGCTCGCGGGGGCTGGGATCGCAGTCGCGACGACGGTCGGGCTGAAGATCTTCGGCTTCGACAAGTGGTTCACCAACCCGAACAGCATCTTCATCAGGTTCAAGGTGACGAATGGCGACGTGCTCACCGTTGCGGTGTTCGTGGTCCTCGCCGGCATCATCATCGGCCTGATGGGAGCGATCTTCGGCCTTCGGCGGTTCCTCCGCACCTAGCTGCCCTACTCCTGGAGCCCCTCTGGGCCCTGTTGCTGGTGTGGTTGCTGTTGTCTACCCTGGACGTCCCCATGCGAAAGCCCCCCCAGCTCCGCCTGGTTCTTCTCGCCGCGATCGTGCTGGCGCTTGCTGTCGCGCCCACAGCCGTTGGTGCGAAGCCCAGCGACGACCGCCGTCGTGAGCTCCAAGAGCAGATCGGCGAGGCCTCGCGAGCCGAGGTCGCCGCCCTCGCCGAGCTCCAGGACATCCGGGATCGACGTGCCGTCATCGACGCCCGGATCGCCGAGCTCGACGCTCAGCTCGGTGACGCCGAAGGCAAGCTCGCTCCCCTCGAGGCCGAGGCGGCCCGGCTCGCAACCGAGTACGCCGCACTCCAGGCCGAGGTGGCGAACACGGTGGCGCGGCTCGAGAAGGCACAAGCGACGCTGGACAACACCGCGGCCGGCCTCTATCGCTTACAGCGCCGGGGCGCGTCGTACGACGTCGTCTTCGCATCGCGTCCCGACCGCCTCATCTCCCAGAACCAGTACCTCGACCGTGTCTCCGATCGCCGGCAGCGAATCGTCGATCGGGTCACGGTCCTTCGCAACGAGCTCGAAGATCAACGCGTCGCCGTTGAAGCCCAGAAGGTGAAAGCCGACGCCACCGCCGCCGAAGCACGGGTGGTACGCGACCAGATCGCAACAGTGCGAGCGGAGATCGAGCCCGCGCGAGCCGAAGCTGTCGAGGAGCAGTATCTCGAGCAAGAAACGCTCGAATACATCCAAGCGAGCAAGGCGCAGTTCGAAGCCGAGCTCGCCGCACTCCAAGTCACCTCCGACAGCATCTCGGCGCGCTTGCGCGCCCGGGGCGGCTCGGGTGGGGGCGCGCCGTGCGACGCGCGCCCGGTGCCCGGCGCGATCTCGAGCGGCTACGGAAACCGTTACCACCCGGTCCTGCACTACAACCGGATGCACACCGGCTCCGACATGCGAGGCGGTTCGGGCACGCCAATACTTGCGTGTCGGTCGGGTGTAGTCGTGATCGCCGGCTCACAGGGCGGCTACGGCAACACCGTCGTCATCGATCACGGCGGCGGCATGGGCACGCTCTACGCCCACCAGTCCCGGCTCGCCGTCGACGAAGGCGACACCGTGACCGCCGGACAGATCATCGGCTACGTCGGCAGCACCGGCATGTCCACCGGCCCGCACCTTCACTTCGAAGTGCGCCTCAGCGGGAACCCGGTGGACCCTTCGTCGTACCTTTAACGGTTTCGAGCACGGCTCCGGCGTCCGACACCAGGGGTCGACCCTTCGCGCGAACGCGGAGCGCACTTCGGTAGATGAGTAGCTAGGCGAGCGCGTGCCGGTTCGTGAGCGGGGGTTCCACCCCTCGCGCGCACGCCAAGTACAGACGGCCGCCCAAGTTTGGGCGGCCTTCTGCCTGTCTGCAGCCGAAGCCGAGGGGTGGAAGCCCCGCAACAACGGCGAACGCGAAGCGCCTGGAGAACTACT
>JANOHN010000012.1:0-8106 GCA_031406505.1 Acidimicrobiia bacterium
CCCGGCGATCGGCGTGTAGGTCCCGGCGATGAGCACGAAGATCATGGAGTGGTCGAGGCGTCGAAGCGCTTGGCGCGTCTTCGGCGCCCAATCGCGGCGGTGCAACATCGCGCTGACCCCGAGCAAGCCCGAGAGCGAGACGGCGTACACGGCAACCTGCAAGCGAATCGCACCGTTGGGCGCGAACACGATCAGTGCGGTGCCGGAGATCAGCGATACGAAGAACGCGATCTGATGGGACACCCCGCGGAAGCGGGGGCGCCCGGTGGGGGCGAACGTTTCGGAGGTCAGCGAATCATGCGGTCGTGCGGCCCGTGCGCGCCTCGACGGTTGTCGAAGTCCCCAGCAATTCCATGGGTGCCATGCTCGCGCGCTGACTCGTTGTGTCGCGGACCGTGGTTGTGGGTACATAAGGGGGATGACTCCACCGAAGCGGAACCTCGTCGCCGCGCTGGTCGTGATCGTGCTGCTCGCGGTCACGCTCTCAGCCTGCAAGGAGCCAGGACCGGCGCAGGGCAATCGGCTGCTGCTTGTGGGCGACTCCATCTTCGCCGGCTCGGTCGAGGCGCTCGAAGCGGCTTTGATCCCCGAGGGCTGGGACCCGTTCTTCCAATCGCAAGCCGGCACGACCATCGAAGACTGGGCGGCACACATCCAGCCCGCGATCGACGCCTCACATCCCGACGTGGTGGTCATCGAGCTCGGCACGAACGATTGCGGCACTGTGGCCTGTGTGAACCTTGAGCCGTACATCGACAGGCTGATGCAGAAGCTGGCGTTCGCCGATGCAGTGCTCTGGCTCACCGTGCAGACCGACACCATCATCCCGGAGAAGCCCGACTACGTGAACTCTCAGATCAAGGCCGCGGCCGGGCGGTGGTCGAATCTCTTCATCATCGACATGGCCACGTACTTCGAAGGCCACACCGAGTGGCGCGACGACGGCACCCACCCGAACGCGGAGGGGCAGCGCCAGATGGCGAACCTCATCGCGAACTCGCTCCAGCCGTTCAAGCCCGAGGCCGGGTAGGCGCCCGAGCTCACCGCCCGGAGGTTGACACTCCGAGAATTCGCCCGCTGACCCGGGAACCAGGGCGTCCGCGCCACCGTCAAAGTCGGTACATCGCCACACCACCCGGTGTGGCCCGTGACCGACCCTTGGGGGATGGCATGAGATCTCGTGCGTTGCGCGCGTTCGGAATCACGCTGACGGCACTCGTTGTGCTGGCCGGCCCAGCCGCGGCATGCGGTGGACTGGTCGGGGAGAACGGGACGATCCAGCTCGTGCGCACGAGCACGCTTGCCGCGTACAGCAACGGCGTCGAGCGGTACGTCACCAGCTTCGAGTTCACCGGCGAAGGTGCGGAGGTCGGCTCGATCATCCCGCTGCCCGGTGTGCCGACCGACGTGAAGCGGGGCGGCGACTGGACACTCCAACGCCTCCAGCAGGAGGTAGCGCCGCGTGCGCTTGCGTCGCCCAAGGCGGAGTCGCTCTCCGGCGCGGGCGACGCTGAGGTGCTGCTCGAGGTGCAGATCGATGCGCTCGACATCACCATCTTGCGCGGTGGTGGCGACGCCGTCGGCAAGTGGGCGATCAACCACGGCTTCTTGCTCACACCCGATGCACCCGAGGTGCTCGACTTCTACAGCCAACGCAGTCCGATCTTCATGGCCGCGCGCTTCGACGCGTCACGCGCGGCAGAGCTCGGCCAGGTGACCGGCGACGGCACGCCGATCATGCTCACGATTCCGACCGACGAGCCATGGGTTCCACTGCGGATCCTCGGTCTTGGCTTGGACTCCGAGCAGCTCGTGCAGGCCGACGTGTTCCTGTTGACTCCCGATGAGCCGCAGCTCCTCGCGGGTCAGTCGGGCCTCACGCTGCAGCGCAGCGAGGCCGCGTCGGAGCCCCTCCTCACCGACCTCCGCTCGGACAAGGGCATGGAGTGGGTGCCGTCGGAGATGTGGCTGTCGTACCTGACCGTGGACTCGGCGGCGGGCGACCTCGACTACGACCTCGCGATCTCGACGCACGACGACCAAGAGCCGTCGGCGCTCGCGGCAGGCATCGACAACGCGGCGTTGCTGACCAGCGGCACGGAACCCGATGCTCCGGCGTGGCCACTCGCGGTTGGCTTGGTGGCAGTGGTCGCCGGGCTCGTAGCGTTCAGCGTCACTGGTCGCGGGCTCTGGGTGCGCCGCTCGTCCGACGGTGTCGGGTGACGAACCGCCGGGCGCGCGTGCGCCGCGGGGCGCGCTGGGGGTGGATCCTCGCAACGATGTGGATCGCCGCCAGTGCTGCCACCGCGGCGTACGCGCTCGCGGCCCCGAGCCCGACGAGCACCGACGGACAGGTGCTCGGGCCGGGCGACGTGACGGTGACGCTCGACGTGAACCGCAGCACCTTTGCACCGGCGCGGATCACGGTGCGCCAGCACACCACGGTCACGTTCCGGATCGTGAATCACGACCCGATCGGACACGAGTTCATCGTTGGGAGCCAAGAAGCGCACGCGTCGCACGAGACCGGCACGCATGGCCAGCACGGCCGTGTACCCGGTGAGGTATCGGTGGCGCCGGGCGAAACGGCGTCGACCAGCTACACGTTTCACACGCCGGGCCCCGTGCTGCTCGCCTGCCACCTCCCCGGCCACTACGCATACGGGATGGTCGGCGAGGTCGTGGTCACGGAATCGCCCGACTGACGCGGCGTTCCTTCGCCGTTCGCCCCGCTCGATACGCTGACGGGCGCGAGGGCGGTGCCGGGGACTGCGAAGGAGCGACGCGATGGAAGCTGAAGAAGTCGTACCCGACTCGCCGCCACACGCCCAAGCGCGCTTCGAGGTGCTCCAGGAGAAGCTGATCCCGCTGTGGCGGTCGATCCAGGCGATGAACCAGGACGAGCAGACGATCGTCGTGGTGCCGTCGATCAGCCTGGACAAGCAAGAGGGCTCGGCCATCTCCATGCAGCCCTACGAGGAGCGCTATCTCTTCCTCCTCCTGTTGCTGCGCCAACCTCGCGCCCGGCTCATCTACGTCACCTCGCAGCCGATCCTGCCCAGCGTCATCGACTACTACCTCGACCTCCTCCCTGGCGTGATCCCGAGCCACGCGCGGCCGCGCCTCTTCTGTGTGCCGGTCCTCGACGGTGGACCCGCACCGCTCTCGGTGAAGCTGCTCGAGCGCCCGCGCCTGATGGAGAGGATCCGGGCGCTCATCCCCGACAAGTCCCGCGCCCACCTCGTGCCGTACAACACCACCGAGCTCGAGCGCGACCTCGCAGTCCGGCTCGGGATCCCGATGTACGGCGCCGACCCGCGCCATTTCCCGCTCGGCACCAAGAGCGGCTGTCGACAGCTCTTCGAGGAGGAGGGCGTCGCGTACCCGCTCGGGATCGAGAACCTGTCGAGCATCGACGAAGTTGTCGACGCCATGATCGACGTGCGTGGCCGCAAGGCCGGCATCGCGCAGATGCTGGTCAAGCTCAACGAGGGTGTGTCGGGTGAAGGCAACGCGCTCGTCGACCTCGGGGCGGTGCCCGAGCCGGGCGCCGCGGGTGAGCGGGAGGCGATCGTCAAGGCGGTCGAGGCCATGCAGTTCGAGCTCGAGGACGCCACGTACGCGGGCTACGTCGGCAAGCTCGAGGAGCGTGGCGGCGTCATCGAGGAGCGCATCCAGGGCAACGACTTCAAGAGCCCGAGCGTGCAGCTTCGGGCCACGCCGCTCGGCGACGTGGAGCTCCTCTCCACGCACGACCAGCTGCTGGGCGGCAAGAGCGGCCAGTCGTATCTGGGCTGCGTGTTCCCGGCGAACCCGGAGTACGCGCCGACGATCACGCGCGAAGCGGCCAAGATCGGCAAGCGCCTCGCGAAGGAAGGTGTGATCGGTCGGTTCGCGCTCGACTTCGTGGCGGTTCGCAACGACGCTGGTGAGTGGGAGACCTACGCGATCGAGATCAACTTGCGCAAGGGCGGCACCACGCATCCGTTCCTCACGTTGCAGTTCCTCACCGACGGCACCTACGACCCTGACACGGCCACGTTCACTGCGCCGTCAGGACAGCAGAAGTGCTTCATCGCGAGTGACCACGTGGAGTCGCCGCTCTACCGAGGGCTCACACCCGACGACCTCTTCGACATCGTGGTGCGCCACGGCTTGCATTTCGACCAGTCGCGTCAGACCGGCATCGTGCTCCACATGATGGCGGCGCTCACGGAGTCGGGGCACTTGGGCATGACCGCAGTGGGCGACTCACCCGAGGAAGCCCGGGAGCTGTACGACCGCGCGGTCGCGGTGCTCGATGCCGAAGCCGCCGAGTCCCTCGCCGAACGCCCGCTTCCCGAAGGCTGACGCGCGATGTGTGAGCTCCTCGGGGTCTCAGTCGCTCCGGCCGCGCAGCTCGGCGTGTACTTCCACGAGTTCCGACCGCGCGCAGAGGAGAACCCCGAGGGTTGGGGCATCGCGTGGTGGACCGACGGACGCCCGACCGTGTTGAAGGAGCCGATCCCGGCGAATCTGAGTGAGCTCGCCGCCGCGGTGTCGAAGGATCCGCCGCTGAGCGAGTTGTTCATCGTGCACGTACGCGCTGCGACCATCGGGACACCCACGGTGGAGAACACGCATCCGTTCCAGGCAACCGCGGTCGGTCGCGAATGGGTGTTCGCGCACAACGGCACGGTGCAGGAGCTCGATCGCCTCGACACCGGAAGCTACGAGCAAGTCGGCGACACCGACTCCGAGCGCTCGTTCCACCACGTGCTCACGCGCCTCGGCCGGCTCGGGCCGGAACCATCCGACGCCGTGATCGCGGCCGAGGTGCTTGCCGCGGGCCGGGAGCTGTCGGACTGCGACAGCCGCGTGAACTTCCTGCTCTCCGACGGACGCACTGTGTTCGCGTATCACGACGGCCATAAGACGCTGCACGTCATGGAGAAGCGCGCCGACGACATCGGTGAGATCGGGATGTCCGATGCCGACTATCGCCTGTCCTTGCGCCTGGGCGACGCGCCCGACGAGCACGCGGTGATCGTGGCGAGCGTCCCGCTCACCGACGAGCAAGGTTGGCGCAGGCTCGACGCCGGCGAGTTCCTCGTGATCCGCAACGGTGTCATCGTGGAGCAGGTCCCCCCGGCGGGGCAGATTCAGGACCTCCGAGTCGAGGCTTCCTAGCCCCCGACCCCCAACGGGTCCCCAACTCGCGCCCGGCAACGTCTCGAATCGGCGGTCCCGGTCAAGCCCGGCCCGTCGGGCGTCGAAGGCGCGGTATGCACTCGATCAGTTGGACGGCGGTGAAACGCCGGCTCGCGCCGCCCTCTCCGCACACCGCAGTCGTGACGATCGTGGCCACGATCGCGATCTGGGCCAGCAGCCGCGTGGGCCTCGGCCCCACGGTCTCCCTGTTGAGGGTGTTCGCCCTGGTTTTTGGCGCGTATGTATGCACCATGTTGGCCAACTCGCTGTGGAGAGGTCGGCAAACGGGCTGGCGCCTCAGCGCGAGGGTCTGCGTGCAGTGTGGCGTCATCACCGTGGTGATGTACGGGATCGGCTGGGGTCCGACAGTGGCGGTCGGCCTGCTCTTCGGAGTCGTGGACAACATGCACGAGTCGGGCTCCAAGGTTGTGATTCCCGCGATCGTGGTGAGCGTCGTGGGGATCTTCGTCGGGCAGGTCGCGATTGCGACCGGTGTCATCGAGTCGCTCATTGCGCAACCGCTCGTCCACGTGTTGGCCGGCGTCTCGACGCTTGCGGTGGTGCTCACCATCTTCTTGCTTGGTCGGGCTACAGCCGACAAGGAGCGGGCCGAGGGAGCAGCGCGGGCGGGCGCGGGACGCTTCCGCGCGCTCGTGCAAAACGCATCCGACATCATCATGGTGGTCGGTACTGACGGCAATCTGGCGTACGTGAGCCCGGCGTTCGAGCGAATCCTCGGATACCCGGCCGCCGAAGCTTGTGGGACCGACGCGCGCCAGCTCATACACGAGGACGACATCGAGAACGTGTCTCGCTCACTCGACGCCGCCCTGCGGATGCCCGGCGATGCCAGCGAGAGCGCATCACGGGCGGAGGTGCGACTTCGTGACGCCGCTGGAGCTTGGCATTGGTTCGATGCGAGCATCTCGAACCTGATCGAGGACGCTCGGGTGGGCGGGATCGTCGCAAACCTCCGTGACATCGAGGAGAGCAAGGCGATCTCGGACCGCCTCGCGCATGCGGCGATCCACGACTCCCTCACGGGGCTCCCGAACCGGACGGTGCTCATCGACCGGCTCCGTGTGGCGCTCAACCGTCTGCAGCGCGAGCCTCAGCTGCTGAGCGTCATCTTTCTCGACATCGATCATTTCAAGTTCGTGAACGACAGCCTCGGTCATGTCGCGGGTGACGAGCTCCTGGCGATCGTGGCCGGTCGGCTGAGTGCGGCGGTTCGGCCGAGCGACACGGTGGCCCGGTTTGGTGGTGACGAGTTCGTGATCCTCTGCGATGGGATGGCCACTGCCGAGGAGATCATCGTTGCTGCGAACCGTCTGGCCGAAGCGGTCGCGCGGCCCGTCATGCTGGGCGATCAGGAGATCTCGGTGACTGCAAGTCTCGGGATCAGGATCGCAAACGATGCGCTGGCCGATCCCGATGAGCTGCTGCGAGACGCGGATGCTGCCATGTACCGCGCCAAGGAGCTCGGGCGAGAGCGAATCGAGCTTTTCGACGAGCACACCGCGCGCCGGATCGTCCGGGATCTCAAGACGAAGACAGACCTGCACCACGCGCTGGCACGCCGTGAGTTCGTGCTCTGGTACCAGCCGATCGTCGAGCTGCGGTCAGGTCGAGTGACTGGGTTCGAGGCCCTGCTCCGTTGGAACCATTCGACGCGCGGGATCGTGCTCCCCGCCGACTTCGTGCCGCTCCTGGAAGAGAGCGGCCTGATCGTTCCTATCGGCTTGTGGGTGCTGGAAGAGGCGTGCCGCCAGACGGTGAAGTGGCAAGCCAGCCGCCCTCAGGGTGCCGCGCCGCTGTCGATCAGCGTCAACCTCGCGCCGCGGCAGCTCGCGGAGCGATCCTTCCCGAGTGATCTCGAGTCGATCCTCAAGCGCACGGGGATCGACCCAGGGCTCCTGGTGCTCGAGCTCACCGAGAGTGTGCTCATGAACGATCTCGCGAGCGTGGGCGCCATGCTCGAGTCCATCCGAGAGTTGGGTGTGCTCGTCGCGATCGACGACTTTGGAACTGGGTACTCGTCGCTCGCGCGCATCAAGCGCCTGCCGTTGCGTTCATTGAAGATCGACCAGAGCTTCGTGAAGGGTCTCGGTGTCGATCCTGACGACTTGAGCATCGTGACCGCGATCGTCAGCCTGTCGCACTCGCTGGGGCTGGCAGTGGTCGCCGAAGGCGTCGAGACCGAGCAGCAGCTCGCGGAGCTGCGCACCTTGGGGTGCGACTACGGCCAGGGCTACCTGTTCGGGCGCCCGAAACGGGCTTCGCAGTTGGGCGAGCTCCCGGCCGACGATCTCGTGGCCTGGCTCACACCCGCGGGCTGACACCCGCGGCTGACACGCTGGATCAGCACGGGGTTGCTGGACCCGTGCAACCCTGACGTACGATCCACGCGATGCGGGGCGACATGGTCGTGGCGATCGGGACGATCAAGGGCGCGTTCCTCCTCCGCGGGGGCACCGTGGAAGGCCCGTTGTTCAAGGGAGAACGCGTCTCCGCGTTCTCCATCGACACGCGCTCTGATCCGTGTCGCATGATCGCCGGCGCTACGAGCGACTGGTGGGGGGCGGCGCTGCGCACGAGCGACGACGGCGGCCGCACGTGGGGCGATCCCGAGAAGCGCGCGCTGCGCTTCCCGACCGAGACGGGCGCGGCGCTTGGTCAGGTGTGGCAGCTCCAGCCGTCGACGCCCGAAGCTCCCGACACCATCTTCGCCGGCGTCGAACCGGCCGCATTGTTCCGATCCGACGACCGCGGCGTCACCTGGTCCTTGGTGCAGAGCCTCTGGGATCATCCACACCGCGCGCAGTGGCAACCCGGCTTCGGTGGTCTCGGCTTGCACACGATCCTCGTCGACCCACGCGACCCCGAGCGGCTGCTGGTCGCGATCAGCGCGGGCGG
>JANOHN010000085.1:0-8954 GCA_031406505.1 Acidimicrobiia bacterium
GTGCCCACGACCCCGCCCACCGAGGTTCCCCCGCCCGACGGCGAGGGGCTGCTCCCGCTCATCCCGTAGCCGTGACGACCTAGCGTCCTCGGATGGCGCGGCCGGTCCGGCGCAGTCCTCACGACCGCGACATCCTTCGACTCGCGATTCCTGCGTTCGGCGCGCTCGCGGCCGAGCCGCTGTACCTGCTCGCCGACACTGCGATCGTCGGACAGCTCGGCACGCGGCCGCTCGCCGGCTTGGCAGTTGCTGGGATCGTGCTCACGGCCGCGTTCGGGGTCTTCAACTTCCTCGCGTACTCCACAACAGCTGCCGTGGCGCGACGGATCGGTGCGGGCGACCGACGCGGGGCCGCACAGCTCGGCGTGGATGGGGTCGGCTTGGCCATCGCGCTCGGCGGCGCGCTGATGATCCTGGGCATCGTCCTTGCGCCCGCGATCGTCGATGTGATGGGCGCCTCGGAACGCGTACGCCCGTTCGCGCTCACGTACCTGCGGGTCAGCATGATTGGCGCGCCGGCGCTCCTCCTGACGCTCGCCGCGACGGGATACCTGCGCGGACTCCAGGACACGCGCACCACGCTCGTGATCGCGGTGGCGTCGAACGCGCTCAACCTGGTGCTCGAAGTGCTGTTCGTGTTCGGCTTCGACTGGGGCATCGAAGGATCGGCGTGGGGAACCGTGTGCGCCCAGTGGCTGGCCGGCGCCGCGTATGTGGTGATCGTGGCGCGATCAGCCCGCATGGCAGGTTCGTCGGTCCGACCGCGCGCCAACGGCATGCGCCAGAACGCGGTCGTGGGTGGTCCGCTCGTGGTGCGCACTGCGTCGCTCCTCCTCACGTTTCTCGTGGCCACGAACCTGGCGGCGCGGATCGGCGACGACGAGGTCGCCGCGCACCAAGTGGCCTTCCAGGTGTTCCTGTTCCTCGCGTTGTCGCTCGACGCCCTGGCAATCGCCGGGCAGGCGATGGTCGGGAGGTTCCTCGGAGCTTCCGATCCCGAGCAGGCGCGCGCCGCCGCTCGTCGGATGATGGAGTGGGGAGTCGTGGTCGGCGTCGTGTTCGCACTCCTGCTCGCGGCGGCCGCGCCGTGGCTCATGCATGTCTTTAGTGGGGACGCCCATGTTCGTCACGTCGGCACCCAGCTGCTCTTCGTGGTCGCCGCGCTACAACCGCTGAACGCGGTCGTGTTCGTACTCGACGGCGTGTTGATCGGCGCCGGCGATCAGCGCTTCCTGGCGTCGGCCATGGTCGTCGCGACCTTCGGCGTGTTCGCACCACTGGCCGTCATCATCGGGGTCACCGACGCCGGGGTGCTCGCGCTCTGGGGCGCGCTGGCGTGCTGGTTCGCCGCGCGGGCCGTCGCCCTCGTCGTTCGGTACCGCGGACCGCGCTGGCAGGTTACGGGCGCGACCCGCTGACGATCCATCGACCGGCGCCCCCGAGGCCAGCCGTGCCAGGCTGCGGGGATGGCCCTACGAGTGGAACGTCACGACCGCGTCCTGCAGCTCACGCTGGACGACCCACCCAAGCGCAACGCGCTCGGTCTCGAGATGGTGCACCAGATGGTCGACGCGGTCGCGGCCGCCGAGGCCGATGACAGCGTCGGCGCGTTGGTCGTGACCGGCACACCACCGGCCTTCTGCTCGGGTGCGGACCGCTCGAACCTCGACGAGCTCCACACCGACCGCGGCGGAAACCCCGGCGCGGTCCAGGACATCTACGACGGATTCCTGTCCGTGCGCGACTGCTCGTTGCCGACGGTTGCCGCGGTCAACGGCTTCGCGGTCGGCGCCGGCTTCAACCTCGCAATGTGTTGCGACGTGATCCTCGCCGGCGAGTCAGCCCGCTTCGCCCCTGGCTTCACCAAGATCGGGATCCACCCGGGAGGCGGGCACACCTGGATGCTCGAGCGCGCCGTGGGGCCGCAGAACGCGGCTGCGATCGCGCTCTTTGGCGAGAGCGTCGAAGGACCGCGAGCGGCGGAGATCGGGCTCGCGTGGCGGTGTGTGCCGGATGACGCGCTGCTCGACGAGGCTCTCGCGCTCGCGAATCGTGCGTCCGCGCTCCCGCGCGACCTGGCCATCGCGATCAAGGCAAGCCTGCGCGAGATGCCCTGGCAGTCCAACTTCGCCGCGGCTGTGACCACGGAGCTCGACCGTCAGAAGCGCTCCTTCGGCGGCTGAAGCTCGCTACCGCGGCTGGAAGAAGTCGGCTTCGAGCTGCTGCTTGCGCTCGGCCCAGTCTTCTGCGGTGATCGCGTAGCGCACGTGGTCCTCCCAGACGCCACGGATCTGAAGGAACCGGTCCGACGTGCCTTCGTCGCGCAAACCGAGCTTGTCGACAACACGCCGACTCGCCTTGTTCCGCGGAACGATCGCGGCTTCGACGCGGTGCAGTCCGAGGTCCTCGAACGCGAATCGCAGCACGAGCAGCACAGCTTCGGGCATGAGTCCCTCGCCGGCGCACGACTCGTCGATCCAATACCCGACGTTGGCCGACTGGAACGGCCCCCGTTGGACGCTCCCGAGACTCACTTCGCCGACGAAGCGACCCTTGCCGGCGAAGATCCCGAAACCGTACGCGGAGTCGAAATGGCGCTGACGTTCCCACGCACCGCACCGGGCCTTGAAGGCATCGGCATCGGCGACCGGATCGGCCGCACCCGGCTCCCCGAACGGCTCCCATGGCTCGAGCCACTCGCGGCTCCGGACCCGGACGTCGCGCCATTGCGTCCAATCGCTGGCCTTCAGCGGGCGGAGCTCGACCCGCGGTCCGACCAGCTGCTCCCCCCGACGCACGATCGCAGAGGCTACCGATTGCGCCGCAGGTATCCTGCGGTGTAGGTAGCCGTGGCCCGAGCGGCCCGGCGCGCCGCGCCGAGAGCGGACGGCTGGCTACCTATCGCGCCGAGAGCGGACGGATGGCTACCGATCGCGCCGCAGGTAGCGTCAGGGAGATGACCGAGCCTGCGATCACCGAACCGCTCGTCTGGCTCGACTTGGAGATGACCGGCCTCGACGTAACCCGTCATGTGATCGTCGAGATCGCTGTGCTCGTGACCGACGCCCAGCTCGAGCCGGTCGACGACGGCATCGACGTGGTCGTCCATCAACCCGCCGAGGCGCTGGCCGAGATGGACGACTTCGTCCGGAAGATGCACGAGAAGTCGAACCTGCTCCCCGCGATCCAAGCGTCAGCCGTGGGACTCGCCGATGCCGGTGCGCGTGCGCTCGACTATGTGCGCGCACACGTGCCCAAAGCCGGCACCGCGCCATTGTGCGGGAACTCGATCGGGGTCGACCGGCGCTTCCTCGACCGGCAGCTCCCCGAGCTCGACGCGTACCTGCACTATCGAAGCATCGACGTGTCGTCACTCAAGGAGCTGTGCCGACGCTGGTACCCCCAGGTCTACAAGGGACGACCCGGGAAGGCAGAGACGCACCGCGCACTCGACGACGTGCGCGAATCGATCGCCGAGCTCCGTTACTACCGAGAGCACATCCTGCGCGAGGCGGAGTAACCGAGCGCGACTACGCGTCGGTGCGAACGGGCTCCCAGTGCTCGAGCAGCAGACGGACGATCGGACGCGCGGCCGGCCCTGCAGCCAGCCCACGGGCGACATCTGCTGCCGCGCGCGCGACGCGCATGACTTCGTCGTCGGGAAGCACTCCAGCGGGCCGGGTCGCAGACTCGTGCACGGCGAGGGCTGCTTCGTTGGCCGCGCGTCCAGCTTGACGGCTGCAACGTGCGTGGCGCAGCACCTTGTCGATGGCGATCGTCGCCCGCCACCAGTCGACCTCGTCGGTGAGGGTCTCGGAGTCGAGCGAGAGAGCGATTCGATGCACGTCTTCCGTCGTCATCGCTCGTAGGGCCGCGAGGAAGCGCTCGACCGTCGTCTCCATCCCGGGATTCTGCGGGCTGCAACCCCAAAAGTGGTGGATATCGCGGTGGCTCCCGCCGTCAGCGCGTCAGCGAGCGGACGAGCCCGTCGAGGATGTCGGCTTCGCTCACGAGCACTTCGTCGAACCCGAGCACGCGCAAGATGCTGACGAGCACCAGCGCGCCGCCAACGATCACATCGACGCGCTCCGCTTCCAAGCCCGGGTTGTGCCGCCGCTGCACCGCAGCCTCGAGCGCGAGCGTTCGAAACACATCTTCCGCGGCATCGCGCGAGAGCCGGAAATGGTGGATCGCGTTCGTGTCGTAGGCAGGAATCCCCAACTCGATCGCAGCGACGGTCGTGACAGTCCCAGCGAGCCCAATGAGGGTCTTCGCGCTGCGCATCTCCGGGATTGCACGCAGCACATCGGCAACTTCATCACGCACGATGGACACCGCCGACGACAGCTCTTCGGGCGCGGGCGGGTCGCTGTGGAGGAACTGCTCCGTGATGCGCACGCAGCCGACGTCGACGGAGCGCAAGCCCTCCGGCTCGCTCGTCCCCACGACGAACTCGGTGGAGCCACCACCTATGTCGACGACCAGGTACGGCGCCGGCGCGTCCAAGCCGGCAGTTGCTCCGAGGAACGACAGCTTCGCTTCCTCCTCGCCCGAGAGGAGCTCCGGGGTCGCGCCGAGCGCGTCGGTGGCAGGGCCGAAGAAGTCTTCGCGGTTCGTGGAGTCGCGCGCCGCGCTCGTCGCGGTGGCGCGGACCTGCTCGACGCCGAGCCTCTCGATGACACCGCGGTACTCGCGCAAGACCGTGAGCGTGCGCTCGATGGCCTCAGGAGCGAGCGCACGCGACGCATCGACGCCCTGGCCGAGACGAGTGATGCGCATGAGCCGCTCAACCGGAGTGAGGGATGCATCGCGCCCTTCGCCCTCGACATCGGCCACGAGCAACCGCACCGAGTTGGTGCCGATATCGACCGCAGCGAACCTGCTCACGAGGGTGCGAGCTCGAGCCGCGCCGCGACCCATGCCCCAACGGGATCGTCACCGCCGGCCAGGAACCACGCGTAGTGCGCGTGCAGGCACTTCACCCCGACGCGGGTGCCGCCGACACCGCCGCTGGGACGTGGTCCGGAATGCGCAGCCGGGATCGCGGCGTCGCGGGCCGCGGCGTACCGGGTGTGCGCGACCACCAGCGCGGCTGGATCGATCGCGCCCTCGGCGCCGCGAACGCCGCCGTCGGCCTCGAGCCGAGCGACCGCGCGCACGAGATCCGGATCGACGAGCCAGAACCGTGTGGGCATCGGCGTGCCGTCGTGCGTGAGCGGCGCGTTCCGGATGACCACCGGCTCACCGTTGGGATCGCGTACGACGACCTCGAAGTCGGCGAGCGGCTCACGGCCGAGCCGTGCGCGCACCGCGTCGAGGTCGGCGTCGACACCACGGCGCATCAACGCAGTCTACGGGTGGGTGTCGCGGACTCAGCCGGCTGGCGCAGTTGTGGTCGGCGTCTCCGGAACGAGCACGTACGGCGTCTCGCCCGGTCGCACCAGGCCATACTGCTCTCGGGCCAGCCGCTCGACCTCCGCGTCGCCCTGGAGCTTCTCGCTCTCGCGCTCGAGCCGTCGCGTCTCCTGCTGGAGTCGAACGAGTCGTTCCGTGGCCCGGCTGAGCTGCGACCGTTGGCGGAGGTACGTGCTCGTGGGATACACGAACGCGAACAGAAATCCAACGGCTGCGAGGGCAGCGAGCGAAGTGAGGAGCGTGGCGCGGCGCCGCCGAACGCGCGGTGACGCAGGCGTGCGAGCCACCGGCGTGTTGCTCGCCGGGTGCCGCGCCCTGGCGTTGGCGCTCCGACGCTGGCGGACCGGTGACGATTTGGCCTTCGCGGTAGCGCGGCGGCGCTTGCGCACCGCCGCAGCGTTGCGCCGCGAGACGCGAGGATGAAGCCGGGCGTCAGCCACGGCCACCACCGGATCGGGCCAGCGCCTCACCGCCGAGATACGAGGCGCCCGCGCCGAGCTCTTCTTCGATTCGCAGGAGCTGGTTGTACTTGGCCACGCGATCGGTGCGCGCCGGCGCGCCGGCCTTGATCATCCCGCAGTTCGTCGCAACCGCCAGGTCGGCAATGGTCGTGTCTTCGGTCTCACCGCTTCGATGCGACATCACCGACGTGTAGCCGTTCCTCCCGGCGAGCAGCATCGTGTCGAGCGTCTCGGTGAGCGTCCCGATCTGGTTCACCTTCACGAGGATCGAGTTGGCCACGCCCCGTTCGATGCCTTCGCGCAGACGCTCCATGTTCGTCACGAACACGTCGTCGCCGACGAGCTGCACACGATCGCCGAGCCGCGCCGTGAGCGCGCCCCACCCGTCCCAATCGTCTTCGGCCATGCCGTCCTCGATCGACAGGATCGGATGACGGTCGCAGAGTCCGGCGAGGAACTCGGCGAACTCCTCACTCGTGAACTCATTACCCTCACCGTCGAGCTTGTAGCGCCCGTCGGTGAAGATCTCCGTCGACGCAACGTCGAGCGCAAGCGCCATCTCGTCGCCGGGCGTGAGCCCAGCTGCCTCGATCGCCGCGAGCAGCAACGTCACCGCGTCCTCGTTCGATGGCAGATCGGGAGCGAAGCCACCTTCGTCGCCGAGAGCGGTGTTGAGACCGCGTGCGTGGAGGAGCTCGCGCAGCGCGTGGTAGGTCTCGGCGCCCCAGCGGAGCGCCTCACCGAAGCTCGCCGCGCCGACCGGCATCAGCATGAACTCCTGCACGTCGACGTTGCTGTCGGCGTGCGCCCCGCCATTGATCACGTTCATCAGCGGCATTGGCAACACGTGCGCATCGGCGCCGCCCACGTATCGATACAACGGGAGATCGCGCTCCTCGGCCGCGGCCTTCGCGACTGCAAGCGACACGCCCAAGATCGCGTTCGCGCCGAGCCGGTTCTTGTTGGGCGTGCCGTCGAGCGTGCACAGCTCGTCGTCCACCAGGCGTTGGTCGAGCGCATCGAGCCCGGTGACAACCTCACGAATCTCTCCGGTCGCGTGCTCGACCGCCGTGCGGACACCCCTGCCCAGGTAGCGGTCGCCGCCGTCGCGCCGCTCAACCGCCTCGTACGCCCCTGTGCTGGCCCCACTCGGCACCGATGCGCGCCCGCGCGCGCCCGACAGGAGCTCCACCTCCACCTCGACCGTGGGGTTCCCACGGGAATCGAGGATCTCCCGCGCGTTCACGTCGACGATCTCACTCACGACGGCTCCCGGGCCTGTTGGCCCTGTGGCTGGTGTGACGGGGGTTGCCTACAGTACTGGGCCAGGCCTTGCCGGGAAAGGGCATGCGGTCGCCCGGTGAAATCAAGGGCCGGGCGCGGCGTTGGACCTCGGTGTGGTGATCCCATCCCTCTTGGATGCGCCCGCCCCGATCTCGCCGGTCGGGGCCAGTGGCCATTGTCCGCCTCGCCCCAGCCCACGGACATTGCGTCACCGGCCTCGGCCGGCCCGAGACGCCGAGGCCCTTCAGGGTCCTGGCCCGCCCCGGTACTCTTGACCTCTGTCCTGGCGTTCACCCGCCGATCCGAGGAACCGTGGCGACGGCCAAATCGCTCCATCTCGAGACCGAGGATCCCGAGTCGGTGGATGAAGCCGAGTTGGTCGTCCGCGCCCGAACCGACTCCTCGGCGTTCGGTGCGCTGTACCGGCGCTATGTCGACCGGATCTATTCCTACGCACATCGGCGCACCTGGACCCGTGAGGCCGCCGAGGACATCACCGCAGCCACCTTCGAGCGGGCCTACCGGAACCTCGATCGCTTCGACGAGCACGGAAGCGGCTTTGGGCCGTGGCTGTTCCGGATCGCGTCGAACGAGCTCGTCGACCACTACCGCCGCGAGGGTCGGAGTCGCACGGCCCGCGGGCAGCGCGCGCTCCGCGCTCTGGCCGACGACCACACCCACGACAACGTCGACGGCGTGGAGCGAAGCGAGGAGATCGACGAGATGCTCGATGCGATGCACAAGCTCCGCCCGCGCTATCAGCAGGCGCTCACCCTGCGCTATCTCAGCGATCTCAGCGCGGATGAAGCCGCAGAGGCGATGGGTTGCACGAAGCCGGTCCTCGCAGTGACGTTGCACCGTGCGCTCGGGGCGCTCCGCCGTGAGGTCGAACGGCAGGACGTCGCGTCATGACGACCCGCCGAGAGCTCCGCGACCTGCTCATCGAAGCCGGCACCCGTCCAACACCACGCCCCGACGCGGAGTTCGTTGCTGCGCTCGAGGAGCGTCTGCTGTCGTCGGCGCGCCCTGAGGCCATTGCCGATGACGAGTTCACCGCGGCCGCGCGCAAGCGCACGGGGCGCATCCCCACACTCGTCGCCGCTGCGGTCGCGATCGCGGCGGTCGGCGTCGGCGTGTTCGTGGCCGTGCCCGCGCAGCCCAACGACCGGCACAAGGTCTCGCTCGCGGCATCGACCGACACCGTCATCGAGCTCCCCGACGGAACCACGGTGAAGGGTCGCGACGGGCTTGCTCTCCCCGACGGCGCGATCATCCGCACCGGACCCGACGGTCACGCCGAGGTCGGCAATGTCGACCTCGGTCCTGGCCAGCAGGCCGTGGTCGATGGCAATCGGATCGTGATCACGATCCCCGCAGTCACGTTGCCCCCGGTGACGATCCCCCCCGTGACGATCCCACCGGTCGACGGGCCCAGCGTCCCCGAGCTCTGACCCTCAGCCCTCGCGGAGCGACCACGCAGCCCTGACCGGCCAAGCGGGTCCGAGGGGTCAGGTTTCTTCCCAGAGGGCTTCAACCTGGTCGGGTGTCATCGTGTGCAGGGCGGCGCCTCGTTCGGACGCTAGGTGCTCCATCGCCTCGAAGCGCTCACGGAAGCGAGCGGACCAGCCTCGCAACGCCGACTCGGTGTCGACACCCAGGCCGCGCGCCAACGCCACGCAAGCCGCGAGCAGCTCCCCGAGCGTCGTCTCGGCGTCCGCCGATCCGCTGCGTAACGATGCCGTGGCGCCGTCGATCCGCTCGAGTGAGCTGCTCACGTCGCCCGGGTCCAACCCG
>JANOHN010000099.1:0-17091 GCA_031406505.1 Acidimicrobiia bacterium
CATCACTCGAAGCACGCGCATGGAGTTCCCCTCTGTCCTCAGATGCACACTACGGCGCGAGCTCACCGTCGAGGACGCGCTGGGCAATCTCGCCCACCTTCATCCGATCATGCATGGCATGCGACTGGATGAAGCGCCATGAGCCCTGCTCGTTGAGACCGTGGTCGTCCATCAGACGCCCCTTGGCTCGGTCGACAAGCTTGCGCGCCTCGAGCCGTTCCTCGAGATCGACCACGCTTCGCTCTAACGCGACGAGCTCGGAATGGCGCGCCAGCGCAACTTCGATGGCTGGCACCAGATCGCTCTTCTGGAATGGCTTCACGAGATATGCGAGCGCTCCGGCGTCGCGCGCTTGCTCCACGAGGTCGCGTTGCGAGAATGCAGTGAGCACGAGCACCGCGGCCAATCGCTCCCCCGCGATGTGACGAGCCGCGGAGATGCCGTCGAGACCTGGCATCTTCACGTCGAGGATTGCGAGGTCGGGAGCGAGCTCACGCGCGAGCGCGACCGCTTCGTCGCCTCGGCTCGTCTCGCCGACGACCTCGTAGCCCTCCTCCTCGAGGAGCTCCTTCAGGTCGAGCCGAATGATCGCCTCGTCCTCGGCGATGAGCACACGCGGGCGACGCGAATCGTCGGGCACGGACTTGCGCGCCGAGCTCAGCGCGCCGACAGCTCGGCGGCCATGCGATCGAGCAGTGAGTCCTGCTCGCGAGCGAGGGCGGCGATCGACAACACCAGGGCGTCGCGATGGCGAGCAAGCGTGTCCGCGTGCCGACGAGCGTCTCGGGCCTCGGCTTCGGCGAGCGGAGTCTCGGCCATGAGTCCGCGCATCCGGGCGTCTTCAGCCTCGTCCTCGAGGAAGACGAGTTGCTCCTCGGTGACACCCAGCTCCGCCCGAAGGCGTTTCAGCCGCTCGCTAGTCTCCACGAGCCGGCGCTCGAGAATCGACCGCGCCATAGGACAAGTCATTGTATGACGACATGAGCCAAAACCAACACCCCATCTTCACGGCCGAGCACGACGATCTGCGGGACTCGGTGCGTCGCTTCGTCGACAAGGAGCTTCGACCGCACGTCGACGCATGGGAAGCAGCCGGGTTCTTCCCTGACGACGTGTTCCGACGCGCGGGCGAACTCGGATTCCTCGGTCTGCACTACCCCGAGGAATGGGGCGGCGCGGCCGGCGATCTTGCTGCGGAGATCGTCTTCATCGAGGAGATCGCGAAGGCAGGATGCGGCGCGATCGCCATGGCGCTCGGCGTGCAGACCGACATGGCCACGCCGGCACTCGCCGAGTTCGGGACTGACGATCAGAAGGAGCGCTACTTACGTCCAGCGATCGCCGGCACCAAGATCGCAGCCATCGCGATCACTGAGCCCGACGCCGGCTCCGATGTGGCCGCGATCACCACCCGCGGCGTGCGCGACGGCGACGTGTGGCGCGTGAGTGGCCGCAAGATGTTCATCACCAACGGCGTGCGCGCCGACTTCCTCACATGCGTGGTGCGGACCGAACCCGACTCCGGGCACCGCGGCGTCTCCCTGTTCCTGATCGACACTGATCTCCCGGGCGTCAGCGTGTCGCGCAAGCTCGAGAAGCTCGGGATGCGCTCCAGCGACACGGCCGAGATCGCGCTCGACGACGTACCAGTTCCGCACGCCAACCTCATCGGTGGCGCGCCGGGTGAAGGCTTCGCACAGCTGATGTGGCAGCTCCAGTACGAGCGAATGTCGGGCGCGGCCGCGTCGATCGGCACCGCGGAGCGCGTGTTGGAAGACACGATCGCGTACGCCAACGAGCGCAGGGCGTTTGGCCGACCACTTGCCGGACACCAGGTGATCGCCCACAAGCTGGCCGACGCGGCGACCGAGCTCGAAGCCGCACGCGCGCTCATCTACGACACGGCGTGGCGGATCATGCACGACGACTATCCGGTCAAAGAGATCTCGATGGCCAAGAAGTTCTCGGCCCAGATGCTCAACCGGCTGGTCGACACGTGCCTCCAGGTGCACGGAGGCGCGGGCTACCTCGACGAGGTGAACGTGAGCCGCGCGTTCCGTGACGCCCGCCTCCAGCGCATCGGCGCCGGCACGGACGAGATCATGAACGAGGTCATCGCCAAGCGAATGGGGCTCAGCGACCGTTAACCACCCAAGGTTCTGGGTGACGCATCAGCTATTTGCGGTCGGTGTTGCATTGAACCCGGGCTTCGTTGAAACGCTGCACGAGCTCGACGAGCGTCGCTGCACCAGCCTTGGCATCGCGCAGCAAGTCGGACGCCTCCCCGATCCGCAGGTCCTTCACCGCCGCGAACGCGGCGTTGCCGTCGTCGGCGACCGCCGTCCCGGTCTCGATAGCCCGGTCGGCGCGCTGGATCGTGCGGATGCACGACGCCGGGATGCCGGCCGAGTCGAGGAGGTCGCGTCCGAACGTCGTGCCGAGCGCGAGGCCGACGATCAGCGACAGGATCGACGACAGCCACTTGTTGCGGAGCAATCCCGCCGGGATCGCCGGGCTGGAAGCCTTTCGAGCCATAACGCAGGACGCTATCGGGGCTTCAGACAGCGCTCATCTTCCGGTGCTGATGAGCCGACAACTAGTCACGCGTCCAAAACGAGCGCATCCCCGCCTGCACAATGCCGAAACGAACGATCGTCCTCATCACGCTTGCTCTCACTGCTGCGTTGACGTTCGACGCGAGCGCGGGCGCGAACTCGATCGACGATGCTCAGCGGGATCGCGACGAGGCCCAAGCGGCTGCCGTCTCGGCCGCGCAGCGCTACGTCGATGCCCAGGCGGAACAAGCGAGCCAGGAGGCGGAGATCGCACGCCTGGAACAAGAGATCCCCGCACTGCGGGCCCGTGCCGTCGAGCTACGTCGCATCGTGCGTGAGCGCGCCGTTGACCTCTACATGCAGGGTGGCCCGTCGGTCCCGATCGTCGAGATGGTGGACACCAAGCACGCGATCGACGTTGCCCGCGCGCTGACGTTCACGGCGAGCGCGGCCACCGCCGATCGGGACCTGGCCGTGGAGCTCACGCGGACGGCCGAGAAGCTCACCGACGACGAAGCCCGACTCCGCGAGCTCAAGGCCATGCAGGACGTCATCGTCCTCGAGCTCGCGTCACAACGCGTAGCCCTCGACTACGCACTGGCTGATGCGAACGTGGCGCTCGAGCGCATCACGGCCGTGGCGGCGTCCCAAGCGTTGTTCACCGGCGTCGATGCGGCCGCGGCGGGACGGGTCGACTCCGGCGCGTCGGTGTGCCCGATCGCCGGAGCAGTCGCTTTCGTCAACGACTGGGGTATGCCGCGCTCAGGCGGTCGGACGCATCAGGGCACCGACCTCTTCGCTCGGTCCGGAACTCCGAACGTCGCCGTGGTCAACGGGCAGATGGAGATCGAGATCGGCGGGCTCGGCGGCATCAGCGTGTGGGTGCATGGCGACGACGGTGTGTCCTATTACTACGCACACTTGAGCCACATCGAGGGTCCGGCGCGACGCGTCGCCCGCGGCGACATCATCGGGTACGTCGGCGACTCCGGCAACGCGGCGGGCGGTCCGCCGCACACGCACTTCGGCGTCCGCACGAACGGCTCGATGGTCAATCCGTATCCGACCCTCCGCGTCCTCTGTCCCAGGTAGCGTGAAGCCTTCGCCCGGATGGCGGAATGGCAGACGCGAAGGACTCAAAATCCTTTGTCCTCACGGGCGTGTGGGTTCAAGTCCCACTCCGGGCACCGCTCACGCAACACCATTGCGCATCCAACGCGAATGGCGCGCCTTCCTCAATGGTGATCCCTACACTTGACGGCTGATGGCGCCACTCGCGTTGGATGCGCTGACGCTCGTCGGCGCCGCGTGCACGATCTTCGTGCTCGTGTTGGCAGTCGCCGTGCTGTGGCCCCGAAAGGGAACGCAGCACGCGCTCGACCACGAGATCGAAGCGCGACTGATGCTCGGTGAGGACCCCGACGAGATCGACCGCGACCTCGCGCAGCGCCCGGGCAACACGTCTCCGGTCGCCGACTCCCCGCTCGGAGACAATCCGGCGGGATGACCGCGGGCGCTAGGCGTCAGCGAGCGCGAAGAACAGGCGCGCCTGGCACGCCACCTTGCCGTCGACCGAGGCAGTGCCCTGGCCCCAGCCTCCCCGCGCGCTGAGCCGCTCCAGCATGACCTCGAACACCAGCTCATCGCCCGGCCGTACGATCCGCCGCCAGCGCACCTTCTCGACCCCGCCGAAGAGCGGGAGCTTGCCGCCGTACCGCTGATCGGCGAGCACGGCGATCGCACCCGCCTGCGCCATCGCCTCGAGCTGGATCACGCCCGGAAGCACCGGGTTGCCCGGAAAGTGACCCGCGAGGAAGGCCTCGTTGCCCGTGACCTGGTAGCGGGCGGTGATCGTGGCCCCGGCCTCGAAGGCGTCGACCGCATCGATGAAGAGAAACGGTGGCCGATGCGGGAGCAAGGCCACGAGCTCGTCAGAATCAGGGAGCGCCATCGCGGGAAAGGTACCGCTCAGCCGTTCGCAACGAGAGGTTGCGGAGTGCGTGGAGCCGGCGGAAGCGCCATGTAACCCCGCTTCCCGCATGTCGGTCGAAACCGTTGGTCGGGCCGGAGAAGGGCAATTCGTTCGCGTGGGCATCGCTGTCATCTTTCCTGGACAAGGAACGCAGGTACCTGGCATGGGCGTGCCCTGGCGCGACCACCCCGCCTGGTCCGTCATCGACCGTGCCGAAGCCGCATTCGGTGAGCCCCTTGCCGACCTCATCCTCGACGCCCCGGCCGAGCGGCTCGCCCGCACCCGCGAAGCCCAGCTCGCCGTGCTCCTCACCTCGCTCGTCGCGTGGGAAGCCGTCCGCGACCAAGTCACCGAGCCCGTCGCCTTCTCGGGCCACTCGCTCGGTCAGGTGACCGCGCTCATCGCCTCGGGCGCGCTCTCACTCGACGACGGCGTGCGCTTCGCCGCCCGTCGCGCCGAGCTCACCCAAGCCGCGGCCGACGCCAACCCGGGCAAGATGGCCGCGCTCCTCGGCGCCACGGTCGAGCAAGCCGAAGACGCGTGCACCGCGGCGCCCGACTCCGTCTGGATCGCCAACGACAACGCGCCGGGCCAGGTCGTCGTCGCCGGCACGCCCGACGGGGTGGAGGCTGCGTGCATCCGGGCGAAGGAGATCGGCGTCAAGCGGGCTACGCCGCTCAACGTTGGTGGCGCATTTCACACGCCCCTGATGCGCTCGGCGGCCGACGCGCTCCCCGCCGAGCTCGCCAACATTCCGTTTTCCGTCCCGGCAGCGCCGGTGGTGTCCAACCTCGACGCCGCCGCGCACCGCGACGGCAACGAGTGGCGCAAGCGTTCGGCCGAGCATGTTGCGGTGCCGGTCCGCTGGCGCGAGTCCATGCTCACGATGGTCGAGCTCGGCGCCACCTCGTTCCTCGAGATCGGCAACGGTTCGATGCTCGCTGGCCTCGCCAAGCGCACCGTGCCCGACGTGCCGGTGCGAGGCATCGCTACCCCCGACGAGTGCTCGGTCTTGGCGGAGGTGCGTTGACCGTGGACGCGATGCTCGACCACGGCGAAGGCCTGCTCGTCCCCGAGCGCATGATCGTCGCGCCTTCGGTTGGCGTGTTCCGCCCCGTCAAGCTCGACGATGGCGCGCACCTCACGCGCGGTCAGACCGTCGGCATGCTCGACGGACCGGGAACGTCCACGCCCGTCGCGAGCCCCTTCGCCGGTCGCCTCGTCGGCATGCTGGCGCACCCGGGTGAACGCATCCGCGAGGGGCAACCCATCGCGTGGCTGCGGGTGCATTGAGCGCGAGAAGACTGACCACGTGACCACTCGAGCCGCCATCGCCGGTTGGGGATCCGCCGTTCCCGAGCAACGCCTCACGAACGCCGACCTCGAGAAGCAGGTCGACACCACCGACGAGTGGATCGTGGAGCGCACGGGGATCCGCGAGCGCCGCATCGCGGCCGATGGCGAGACAACGGCGTCGCTCGCCATCGAAGCCGGCACCGCCGCGATCAAGCACGCGGGTCTCACGCCCGAAGACATCGACCTCTTGATCGTGGCGACCGCTACGCCCGAGCAACCGATCCCGCACACCGGCGCGTTCGTCTCCGACGGGCTCGGCATCCATTGCGGTTCGTTCGACCTCGGTGCCGGCTGCGCCGGCTTTCTCTATGGCTTGGTCACCGGCGCCGCGCTCCTCACCAGCGGCAACCTCGGCCACGTCATGGTCATCGGCGCCGAGACGCTCTCGCGCGTGACCAACACCAAAGACCGCGGCACGTGCATCCTCTTCGGCGACGGTGCCGCCGCGGTGATCCTCTCCGCATCCACCGACGACGGGCCCGGGTTGCTCGCGTGGGATCTCGGGTGCGACGGCTCGGCGACCGGTCTGCTCGAGCAGCAAGCGGGCGGCAGCCGCCTGCCCGCGTCGGCCGAGACGGTCGCGGCCGGTCAGCACTTCATCAAGATGCAGGGCCAAGAGGTCTTCAAGCGGGCGGTACGAGCCGTCGTGGAGTCGGTCAAGCACGCGCTCGAGCGCGCCGACCTGACCGTCGCCGATGTCGACTGGTTCGTTCCCCACCAGGCGAATGCCCGCATCATCGAAGCCGCCGCGCAGCGCCTGGGGATCCCGCCGGAGCGCACAGTCGTCAACATCGCCCGCTACGGCAACACGTCGGCCGCGTCGATTCCCCTGGCGATGGGGGAAGCCGCGGATGAAGGCAAGTTCAACGACGGCGACGTGGTGTTGCTGAGCGGTTTCGGAGCCGGCATGACATGGGGCAGCGCCGTGCTTCGCTGGGGTCACTCTTGAGCGAACAGAGCGAACGAAGCGGGAGGCGGGTATCCCGCCTCCTAGTGAGCGACCCATCGTGAGGATTGCCCTGGTCACTGGCGCGTCGCGAGGCATCGGCCGAGCGATCGCGCTCGAACTGGCGAGCACCGGCCACCGTGTGGCGTGCTGCGCGTCGAGCGACGGCGGCAAAGCCGTGCAGACCGAGATCGAAGCGGCCGGTGGCGCCGCGCTCGCAGTGCAGGCCGACGTCGGTGACGCCGCCGCGCTCGACGCGGCCTTCAAAGAGATCGAGGCCGCGTGGGGTCCCGTCGAGATCCTCGTGAACAACGCCGGCGTCACCGCCGACGGGCTCATTGCCCGCATGACCGACGACCAGTGGGGGGACGTGCTGCGCACCAACCTCACCGGGGCGTTCCACACGATCCGCCGCGCCACACCGAAGATGATGAAGGGCCGGTGGGGCCGCATCGTGAACGTTTCGTCGGTGAGCGGTCAGGCCGGCGCCGCGGGCCAGGCGAACTACGCCGCGGCGAAAGCTGGACTCCTAGGCCTCACCCGCGCGGTCGCCCGCGAACTGGCCCCACGAGGCATCACCTGCAACGCTGTGGCCCCGGGGCCTATCGTGACCGCCATGACCGACGGCATGCCGCCTGAATGGCGGGTGGTCATGGAGGCCACGGTGCCGCTCGGACGCCTCGGAACTCCGGAAGAAGTGGCCTCCGTGGTGGGTTTCCTCTGCTCGGAACCCGCGGGCTACGTCACCGGCGCCCTCGTGCCGGTCGACGGCGGCCTAGGCATGGGTCACTAGTGCGCAGGCGAGCGGGCCCGAAGGGACGGGCTCGGGTACCCCGAGCCCGAGCGAGCGCGACCAGAGTGATGGGTCACTAATAACCCCGACAAATCGCGGGACGGACAATGTGCCGCACCCGCAGCAAAGGAGAGGGAAAAATGGAGCGTGACGAAGCACTCACGGCGCTTCGTGAGGTCGCCGTCGAGGTGCTGAGCGTCGAGCCCGACGTCGTCACCGAGGAGGCCCGGTTCAAGGAGGACCTCGACGCGGACAGCCTCGACCTGGTCGAGCTCGTCATGGGTCTCGAGGAGCGCTTCGACATCTCGGTGCCCGAAGAGGACCTCGATGGCGTCAACACCGTCGGGAACGCCGTCGATCTCGTGCTGGGCAAGGTCGCCGCCAAGGCATGAGCGAAGCATTCACCGACCATCGCGGTCGCCCGCGGGTCGCGGTCACGGGCATGGGGGTCAAGACCCCTGCTGGCTGCGACATCGACTCGTTCTGGGCGACGATCCGCACCGGTCGGCCGACCGCGGGCCCGATCCAGGCGTTCGATCACTCCAACCAGATCGTGCACTTCGCGTGCGAGGTGCACGACTTCGATCCTGAGTCGTACTTCGGCCCAAAGGAGGTGCGGCGGCTCGATCGCGTCACGCACCTCGGGTTCGGAGCGGCGATGGATGCCTTGTCCGACGCGGGGGAGCTCGGCGCCGACCCCGACCGATGCGCGGTGATGGCATCGACCGGCATCGGCGGGCTCAACACACTCGAAGAGAACTGCAAGGCGTACTTCGACAAGGGGCCGTCGCGGGTCAGCCCGTTCTTCGTCCCGATGATGATGCCGAACGCGACGGCCGGCGTGATCTCGATGCACCTCGGATGGACCGGACCCGCGCTCTGCATCGCCACCGCATGCGCCGCCGGCACGAACGCCATCGGCGAAGGTGTGCGCCTCATCCGCGACGGTTCCGCAGACGTCGTGCTGGCCGGCGGCACGGAATTCCCGATCACCCCCATCACGATCGCGGCGTTCGCCCGCATGGGCGCGCTCAGTAGCCGTCACGACGACCCTGGAAGCGCATCGCGCCCGTTCGATGCAAACCGCGACGGCTTCGTCATCGCCGAGGGTGCGGGATTCTTCGTGCTCGAGTCGCTCGAACGCGCACAGGGCCGTGGCGCGCGCATCCACGGCGAAGTTGCCGGCTACGGCCGGAACTCCGACGCGTACCACATCACTGCGCCGTCGCCCGGTGGCACCGGCGCCGCCGCGTGCATGCAACAGGCCATCGACGACGCCGGGATCGCGCCGTCTGCGATCGGGCATGTGAACGCGCACGGCACATCCACGGAGCTGAACGATGCGTCCGAAGCGGAAGCGATCCGCAAGGTGTTCGGCGACAACACACCGCCGGTCACGTCGAACAAGGGGTCGCTCGGCCACATGATCGCCGGCGCTGGCGCGGCGGAAGCGTGCGCAGCGTTGCTCGCGATCCGTGACGGCGTGGTGCCGCCCACTGCGAACATCGAGAAGGTCGGTGACGACATCGGGCTCGACGTGGTGTCAGGATCGGTCCGCGAAATCGGTGCCAAGCCCGTGCTCTCGAACTCGTTCGGGTTCGGCGGGCACAACGCGACGTTGGTGCTGATCCCGAGCGGTTGATCGAACCCCGTCCGCCCACACCGATCGCCGGGGGCCAAAGCGGTGCCGCGACCGCCTGGCTAACCGAGGTCGACGGGCGCCAAGTCAGCACGTTCCGCATCGAAGGCGGCAAGCACGTCGGTGCGATCGGTCCTCCCGAGGGCGAGACGCTCGCTCGCACGGTCCGTCTCGCGATTGAGCTCGGCATCCCGGTCGTCGGCACGATCGCGTCGTCGGGTGCCGACGTGGGCGAAGGCGTGGCGTCGCTGCACGCGTGGGGCTGCGTCGCTCGGGCCCTGGTCGACGCCTCGGGCGTGGTGCCTACGATACTGACCGTCGTCGGCCCGTGCGTCTCGGGACCAGCCCTGTTGCTCGGAGTCGCCGACATCGTGGTCATGACCGACGATGCGTTCGCGTACGTGACTGGTCCCGACACCGTCCGCGACTTCACGGGCATCGACGTGGACAGTCGAGCGCTCGGTGGCGCCCCGATGCACGGCAGCCGGAGTGGCGTCGCGTCGTTCGTCGTCGCCGATGAGGACGCGGCGCGCGATGTGGTCGCCACCATGCTGGAGTACCTACCGTCGAACCACCTTCAAGACCCGCCGCGGTACACCACCAATGACCCGGTGGACCGTGACTGCGCGGCCGCGGCGTCGGCGGTTCCGACTCGAGCGAATACGTCGTACGACGTTCGTGTTGTACTCGAGGACGTGCTCGACGCGGACTCGTTCATCGATGTGCGGGGTGGCCACGCATCCAACCTCGTGACGGGTCTCGGCCGGCTCGATGGTCGACCGGTGGGAATCGTGGCGAACCAGCCGCAGCACCGCGCGGGCACAATCGACATCGAAGCGTCGGAGAAAGCAGCGCGTTTTGTGCAGTGGTGCGACTGCTTCAACCTACCGATCATCACGTTCGTCGACACGCCCGGGTTCGAGCCAGGCAAGGATCTCGAATGGCGCGGGATGATCCGACACGGCGCCGAGCTCGTGTACGCGTACGGCGCCGCGTCGGTACCGCGCCTCGCGGTCGTGCTGCGCAAGGCGTACGGCGGCGCGTACATCGTCATGGACTCCAAGGGCCTGGGCAACGACTGGTGCGGCGCGTGGCCCACCGCGGAGATCGCCGTGATCGGTGCACCCGGCGCGGTTCAGATCCTGCACGGCCGTCGCCTCGCCAGCATCGACGATGCCGACGCACGAGTGCGCGAGCAGGCTGCACTGGTGCAGGAATACGACGACCGATTCGCCAACCCCTACGGCGCAGCCGAACGAGGGTTCGTGGACGAAGTGATCGCCGCCACCGACACTCGGCGGTCGCTGGCGTCAGCACTCGACCGTTTCTCCACGAAGTCCGAGGTACGGCCCACACGGCGTCACGGCAACACACCCCTGTGAGCGCGGCCAGTCGATAGGCTGCGCCCGCAATGTTGCTCGACGGCAAGCGAATCCTCATCACTGGTGTCCTCAACGACGCCTCAATCGCCTTCTCTGTGGCGCGCCGCGCACAAGAGGAAGGCGCTGAGGTCGTGCTCACGTCGTTCGGGCGGATCATGAGCCTCACCAAGCGTGCGGCGAAGCGCCTCCCGACGGAGCCAGAGGTCATCGAGCTCGACGTTTCGAACGCCGACGACCTCGCGGCGTTGAAAGACCGGGTCGGCGGCCACCTCGATGGCGTGCTGCACGCCATCGGATTCGCACCAGAGTCCTGCTTGGGCGGCGGGTTCCTCGACGCACCATGGGACGACGTTGCCGTGGCCCTCCAAGTTTCGGCGTACTCACTGAAGTCACTGGCCGTCGCCGCACTGCCCATGATGGAACGCGGCGGATCGATCGTCGGACTCGACTTCGACAACACGCAGGCGTGGCCGATCTACGACTGGATGGGTGTCGCGAAGTCGGCCTTCGAATCGACCTCGCGCTATCTCGCTCGGTACCTCGGCCCGCAGGGGATCCGCGTGAACCTCGTGTCCGCGGGCCCGGTACGCACGATGGCTGCTCGAAGCATCCCCGGCTTCGAGCACTTCGAAGAGGTGTGGGCTGCACGCGCGCCGTTGGGTTGGGACGTGAAGGATCCCGAGCCCGTCGCGCAAGCGTGCATCGCCCTCTTCTCGGATCTCTTCCCGGCAACCACGGGAGAGATGCTGCACGTCGACGGCGGCTTCCACGCGGTGGGAGCCTGATGTTGGATCCTCAAGGGGGCTCGGATGGCTGACCACCTCTCCACCGATCAGCTCTTGGCGCAGGTCCCGCTCTTCAAGGACCTCTCCAAGAAGCATCTGCAGCACATCTCGTCACTCGCGACGCGACTCGACCTCGCCGCCGGCCGCGAGCTCACGCGCGAAGGCGACACCGGCCACGAGTTCCTCGTGGTCCTCGAGGGCGAAGTCGAGGTACGCCACGGCGACAAGGTCATCGCCACGCGCGGGCCCGGCGAGTACTTCGGCGAAATCGCGCTTCTCGATCACCGACCCCGTACGGCGACGGTCGTCGCCAAGACACCGGTCGTCATCGAGGTGATCGGTCAGCGCGAGTTCGCGACGTTGCTCGACGACGAGCCCGAGGTTGCGGCACAGCTCAGATCGGCGATGGCGCAACGCCTCGCCGAGCTCGAGGAGTCCAACGAGTCCGACGCTTCGTAGCGCCCGCTTCTCTCAGCCTTCGAGCGCGGCGGTGACCTTTGGCACCGTGTCCTTCGGGCTGACCTTGTAGAACACCGCGGCGACTTTGCCGGCAGGATCGATCACGAACGCAGAGCGGATGATGCCCATGAACTCGCGCCCGTAGAGCGTCTTCTTCCCCCACGTGCCCCACGCGGACGCGACCTTGTGGTCTTCGTCGGCGAGCAACGGGAAGCCGAGGCCGTACTTCTCGTCGAACTTCTTCTGCTTCTCGGGCGTGTCGGGGCTGATGCCGATGACCACGGCCTTCAGCTTCTTGAGATCAGGCATCGCCTCGCTGAGAGCACACGATTGCGTCGTGCAGCCGGGAGTATCGGCCCGCGGGTAGAAGTACACGACCACGGACTTGCCCTTGAAGTCGGAAAGCTTGACCTTCTTTCCACGCTGGTCGGTGAGTGAGAACGCAGGTGCACGCGCTCCGATCTTCAGCTTTGGCACTCCTACTCCCCTTCCACGGGTTGCACGCGACGGACGCCCAACATGCGCATTCGCTCGCTGCCGGGGTGCCCGGCAGCGACGGTCCGCACGCTCATTGCTCCTAGCATGCCGCACGTGCGCCGCCGAATGCTCGTACGGATCGACGCGCCCCCCGAAGACACGCGCGAGGCAGTGGTCCGCGTGCTCGGTCTCGAACTCGAATCCCAATCCGATGGTCGCTTCGTCGGTCCGCTCTTCGACCATGTGAGCCCCGGGTCGGAGATCCACATCGAGGTGGAGGCCGAGGACGGTTGCTCACGGGTGCGCCTCGATGCGGGATCCGACGCGCGCATCCCATACTTCGGTTGGCTCGTTCGTTTCATCGTGTGGTTGGTGGCGCGGCGCGTGCTGTCGGATTGGAAGATCCGCCTGCGCGCCGCCGCGCTCGGTGAGCCGGTGCCGCCGACTCGGCATCGGCGGACGCTGATCCCCGCCGCGTTCACCTTGGACGACGCCACGCGGCTCGCCGTCCTCGCGACGATCGGAGTGGTCGCGTACTTCGGCGGTTCGGTGCTCACGCAGTTCGGCGACCCGGTTGCCCGCTCGTTCCATCAGTCCGACTCCGACCTGAGCCTGACGTTCACGCTCGCTCGACTCGGCGTGCTCATGACGCTCGTTGCCGCGACCATGTCCGACCGGTTCGGTCGCCGACGCCTCATCCTCATCGGACTCGTCGGGATCTGCGTGGCGAACGCGGTCGCCGCCGCGGCACCCACGTGGGAGGTGTTCACGGGCGCTGAATTGCTCGCACGAGGCTTCTCGAACGCGACACTCGTGATCACCGCCATTGCGGTGATCGAAGAGGCGCCCGAGGGAGCACGGGCGTTCTCGTTCTCGTTGCTTGGGCTCGCCGTCGGCATGGGGTTCGGGATTGCCGTCTTGCTGTTGCCGATCGCAGACCTCGGCGATGACGGGTGGCGTGTTCCCTTTGCACTCAGCGGTTGCGCCGTCATCCTCGTTCCCGGCATCGCCCGTCGCCTTCGCGAGACGCGGCGCTTCACAAAGCTCGTCGCGCGTCCGGGCCTGCGCGCCCGCCTGCGCGAACCCTTCGACCGGCGCTATGGCGGGCGCTTCCTCACCTTGGGCTTGCTCGCGTTCCTCGTGAACGTCTTCAGCGCGCCGTCGTCGCAGCTCCAGAACCGCTACCTCACGAAGACGCACGACTTCTCGAACGCGCAGGTCGCGTTGTTACGGGGTACCACGTCGGGCGTGCCGGGCATCATCGGCGTGCTCATGGCTGGCCGGCTCGCGGAGTCGAAGGGACGACGCCCGGTGATCATCATCGGCCTCGTGGTCGCGACGATCTTTCAGGCCGCCTTCTTCCTCGGCAGCGGTGCGCTCTTGTGGCTAGCGCCGATGGTCTCGGTCGTCGCCGCCGCGTTCGGTGGAATCGGCTCGGGCACCGCGAGTGGCGAGCTCTTCCCCACTGAGGCCCGCGGCGTGTCGAGCGGGTTCTTGCTCATCGCCGGTATCAGCGGTGCGGCGGTCGGGCTGCTGCTCGCGCCTCAACTCAAAGGGCTGGTGGGCGGCCTCGGCCCCGCGATCGCGGTGCTCGGGATCGCACCGCTCATCGCCGCGGTGCTCCTGGTACCTCGCCTGCCCGAGACTCGCGCCCGAGCGCTCGACGAGATCAGCCCTTCGGAGGCAAAGTGAACGACGTTCTACCTGGCTTCACCGAATCCACCTTCACGCACGACGGATACAGCCGACAGGTGTTCCGCGCCGGAACCGGGCCCGCGGTGATCGTCATGCACGAAGTCCCCGGCGTCACGCCACAGGTTGCCGCGTTCGCGCAGCGGGTCGTCGACCGCGGGTATTCGGTCCGGATGCCATCGCTCTTCGGCAGGCCCGGCAAGCCCATGTCGTTCCCCTACGTGCTCCGATCCCTGAGCGGCGCGTGCATCGCCCGCGAGTTCACGTCGTTCGCGTTGGATCGAACGAGCCCGGTCATCGGATGGCTGCGTGCGCTCGCTGCGGAAGCACACACCGAATGCGGCGGCAAAGGCGTGGGCGCGGTCGGGATGTGCTTCACCGGCGGGTTCGCACTCGGCATGATGGTCGATGAGCGGATGCTCGCCCCCGTGCTCAGCCAACCGTCACTGCCGTTCGCGATCGGCAAGAAGCGCAAGGCCGCGCTCGGCATCAGCGACGCCGATCTCGCCACCGTCAAGCAGCGTGCCACGCAAGGCGCGTGCGTACTCGGGCTGCGGTTCACGAACGATCCGGCAGTGCCCGCAGCGCGGTTCGCTACGTTGCGCCGAGAGCTCGGCGATGCGTTCATCGCGGTCGAGATCGACTCGTCGCGCGGGAACGAGCATGGGATCTCCCGGATGGCGCACTCAGTGCTCACCGAGCACTTCGACGACACGCCCGGGCACCCGACGGTTGATGTGCTCGAGCGAGTCTTGACGTTCTTCGACGAGCGCCTTCGCGCTTAGATCAGGATCTCGGCCTGGCACACGGTGTCGCCCGAGATCGAGACCAGCGCGAGTGTGGAACGACTCCCCGACGGGATCGTGGCGCTCCCGTTCCACTCGCCGCGTCCACCGACGATCGTGATCGTGCCAACCCGATGGCTGCCGCCGGCATTCGGCGTGTGGAGTTGGAGCGCGTACGAACCGTCGGGAACTGCGTAGTCAACGCTCACCACGAGTGCGGCCGGTGCACCCTTCGAAACGGTGACGCGACCAACGGGCTGACCGCTGGATCCGACCATCGTCGCGGTGCGGAGGCGTGGCGCGCTGGCTGCCGGTTCGTCGTCTCGATCGGCGTCGATGACGCGGAGAATTGTGACGCTCGTGATGGTTGCGGCTGCGGCAGTGGCCGCCAGGATCGCCACGAGTCGACGAGTCGCGCGGCGCCGACCGGAGTACATCGCGTGCGCCACGCGTCGCTCGAAGCCGGGCGGTGGGTCGGCGTCGGGCGCGAGATGCGGCAGCAGATCCACGAGCTCCGTGTACTCGTCGACCACGGCTTGGCACCGCGCACAGCCAGCAAGATGGACGAGCACCTCGGAGCGCTCGTCACCGCTCAGGATGCCCAACGCGAGCTCGGGCGCTCGCTCTTGCGCTTCGCCGCAGCTCATCGTCATCCGGTGCGCCCCGTCACTCCGAGCGCTCCGGCGTCACCAGCACGGCTCGTAGGCGCTGCATGGCCGTGCGAATCCGGGTCTTGGCCGTGCCGAGGGGAATGGCCTCGCGCTCGGCGACCTCGCGAGCGCTCAACCCCGCGATCCCCGCGAGCACGACGGCGCGGCGCTGTTCCGGCGGGAGTGTGGCGATCGCGACCCGCAAACGCTCGGCGTCGTCGCGGGCAGCTGCCATCTCCGGCGGCCCGGCCTCCGCGTCGGCGAGCAGGAGCGACAGGAGTATCTCGGGATCGATGGCAGTTGGTCGGCGCACGCGCACCACGTCGATCGCCACGTTGCGCGTGATCGCCAGGAGCCACGTGATCACGGTTCCCCGGCGAGGGTCGTACGCCGAGCCGTGGCGCCACGCCCGCAGGAGCGCCTCCTGGGCGACGTCCTCGGCAGTCCGGGTGTCGCCCACGATCGTGCACGCCAACCCGAACACCCGACGCTGAAAACGGGCGACGAAGGCTGCCGCAGCGTCGGGATCGCCGGCCGTCATCCCGGCCAGCAGGGCGTCGTCGGAAACAGACCACATGACGGATACGGCCGAGCGCCCCGAAAGGATTGGAGGCGTCAGCGCATGGGGAACCTATCCGAGTGAGGGCAATCCAAATCCGGCGCTCGCTCGTAGTCCTAGTGGACCAATACGGGAGGACATCGGAATGCGCAAGCTCGCTGCGGTTGGCATCGCCGCCGTCACCATGCTCACCCTCGGCGGTGCAGCTGGCGCCGCTACGCCAGCCAAGAAGCCACCCGTCAAGCTGTCCGGAGATGTCACCAACAAGGGCATCGGCGCGGCGGTGGATGGCGCGGCCGACATGGCGGCCGACGACTTCTTCTTCAAGAAGACCTTCATCAAGTCACCTGCGGGCCAGACCGTGAGCGTGACCATCACGAACGAGGGATCCACCCAGCACACGTTCACGATCGACGCGCAGGACATCGACGAGGAGCTCAGCTCCGGCGACACCGTGACCGTCGACGTGGAGATCCCTGCAAGCGGGAAGCCCATCGCGGGGTACTGCCGTTTCCACAAGAGCTCAGGGATGCAGTTCGCCTTCTTCTCGAAGTCGGGAGGCAAGGCGAAGTCCTCCAGCGACAACGGCGGCACGACCCAAGGCGGATACGGCTACTAGTCACCCAACATCGCGCTCCGAGTTCCCCCAGCGCACGGTGGGCGGTCCCGTCGGGCCGCCCACCGTGTCGCGTCCCGCCGCCCTATTGACGGCGGCGGCGCAGTCCGTGGCCGAAGAAGCCGCCTTTCGGACGCGCGTGCGCGTGGTAATGGTCAGGGATGTTGCGCATGTTGTCGTCGACGTAGTGCTCGAACTCGAAGTGGGTACCGACCACGTCGGCCAGGCGTGCGTGCATGTGCTCGAGCGCGACCGCGTCGGGTTCGGTGTGGTGTACGCGCCACACGACCATGGGTGTGGCGCAGATCTCGCACTCCGCGATCCAACACACGTCATCTTCGTGAAACCACTCGGTGATGCGAGCGGCTTCGCAGAGGTCGCAGTCGTCAGACGGTGGGAAGCCTCCGGTACTCACGCGTCGAGTG